>NZ_RFFI01000048.1 GCF_003696205.1 Cellulomonas triticagri | reverse complement strand
GGCGCTGCCCGGGTCGTCCGCCGACGCGCCCGACCCGACGTGCGTCCGGACCGTCCGCGCGGGCGTGGTGCTGCACGACGGGATCGGCTGACCCCGGGCGGTCCGCGACGACCCCGCGTGCGCCGGCCGCCCCGCGCGTCCCGGGCGCGCCGGTCATGCGAGCGGGTGACGCGCGTCCGCCGTCCGGGTGTCCCGCCTCATCCGCTCGCCCGGACCGGGGCGCCTGCGGACGGCGCCGCGGCCCGACACCGACACGCCGGACGACACGCCGACGCCCTCCCGCCTTCGCGACAAATCGGACAGATTCCGCACGGCGCGTGACCTCGGTCGACGCCGGTGACCAGGCCCGGCGCCCCCTTGACACCCCCGGTCGTTCCGATAGGTTCTCGGACGTGGTCCGGACCACATCCCGTCCCGCGGAACCCGCGACGAGGAGCCCGGACCGCGTCGGGCCCCGGCCGGGCCCGCGTGCTCATCAGAGAACGCCCAGCGCCTCGCGGTGCTGTGCGGTACGAAGGGCACGCGGGCCGGTCGGTCGGCCGATCACCCACGTCGGTGCCGTACCCTGGCGCGGTGCCCGCACGTGACCCCTCCCGCTGGTGGAGCGCGGTCCTGGCGCTCCTGGGTGGCCTGCTGACCTGGTCCGCCTTCCCCGACCTCGGCTGGTGGTTCGCCGCCGCACCGGGTGTCGCCCTGCTGTTCCACGCGATGCGCCGCGACAGCGCCCGCTGGAACGCGCTGCTCGGGTTCGTGTGGGGCCTCGCGTTCTTCGTGCCGCTGCTCACCTGGGCCGACGACGCCGTCGGCGTGGTGCCGTGGCTGGCCCTGTCGGTCGCCGAGGCCGGGTTCATCGCCCTGCTCGGCGCGGCGTGGTCGTGGGCGCGGCGCGGCGAGGCCGTGTGGCGCCGGGCGTCCCTGCAGCTCGTGGTGTTCACCGTGCTCTGGGTGGCCGTCGAGGAGCTGCGGTCGATGTGGCCGTTCGGCGGGTTCCCGTGGGGCCGCCTGGCGTTCTCGCAGTCCGACGCGCCGCTCATCGGCCTGGCCCGGCTCGGCGGTGCGCCGCTGGTGTCGGCGGTGGTCGTCGCGTCCGGCGTGGCCCTCGCGCTCGCGTGGTCCGCGGCCCGCCGGTTCGCGCTGCTGCCGACCCTCGGCCGTCTCGGGCTGGCGGGCGCGATGCTCGTCGTCGGGCTGCTCGTCCCGCTGGGCACCCGCGCCGAGGACGGCACGCTGACCGTCGGCGCGGTGCAGGGGAACGTCGCGGAGCCCGGGCTGCACGCCTTCGACCAGCGCCGCGAGGTCCTCGACAACCACCTCGCGGGCACGTACGCGCTGCTCGACCAGGTGCAGCCCGGCGACCTGGACCTGGTGCTCTGGCCGGAGAACGGCACCGACATCGACCCGCAGGTGGACGCGTCCGCCGCCGCGGACATCGACGCCGCCGCGCAGGCCGTCGACGCGCCGCTGCTCGTCGGGACCATCGAGTACCCGGAGACCGGCGGCCGCTACAACACCTCGCTGCTGTGGGAGCCCGGCGTCGGCCCGGTGGCCCGGTACTCCAAGCAGCGCCCCGCGCCGTTCGCGGAGTACATCCCGATCCGCGAGATCGTGCGCCCGTTCTCGTCCGCCGTGGACCTGGTGCAGAACGACATGATCGCCGGCACCGAGCCCGGCGTGGTCCCGCTCGAGTCCGAGCGGTTGGGTCGCACCGTGCAGATCGGTGACGTCATCTGCTTCGAGGTCGCCTACGACGGCATCGTGCGGGAGGCCGTCCGCGAGGGCGCGGAGATCCTCGTCGTGCAGACCAACAACGCGTCCTTCGGGTTCTCCGCGGAGTCGACGCAGCAGCTCGCGATGTCGCGCTTCCGCGCGGTCGAGCTCGGCCGCGCCACCGTGCAGGTCTCCACCGTGGGCGTCAGCGCCGTGATCGCCCCGAACGGCGCCGTCGCGCAGGAGACCGAGCTGTTCACGCCCGACCAGATGGTCGCGCGCCTGCCGCTGCGGCAGTCGCTGACCCCGGCGGCGCGGCTCGGCGCCTGGCCCGCCGGGATCGTCGGGGCGCTGGCCGTCGTCATGACCGTGGCCGGCATGGCCGGGGCCGCCCGGATCCGCCGCGCCGATCGACCGGAGGGCGCCGCGTGACCGCCGACCGGCCCGGGGCCCCCGGGCAGGGCGCGCGCGTCCTCGTCGTCGTCCCGACCTACGACGAGCGCGCCAGCCTGCCGCGCGCGCTCGCCGCGCTGCGCGAGCACGTCCCGGACGCCGACGTCCTCGTCGTGGACGACGCGTCGCCGGACGGCACGGGTGCGCTCGCCGAGGACCTGGCCGCGCGGGACGCGGACGAGCGGGGGCGGCGTGCGTTCCACGTGCTGCACCGCGCGGGCAAGCAGGGGCTGGGGACCGCGTACGTCGCGGGGTTCCGCTGGGCGCTGGAGCGCGGGTACGACGTCGTCGTCGAGATGGACGCCGACGGCTCCCACCGGGCCGAGGACCTGCCGCGCCTGCTCGCGCGCGTGCCGGACGCCGAGCTCGTCATCGGCTCGCGCTGGGTGCGCGGCGGCCGCGTCGTGAACTGGCCGCTGCACCGCCAGCTGCTGTCGCGCGGCGCGAACGTCTACGCCTGGATCGCCATGGGCCTGCCGGTGCGGGACGCCACCGCGGGCTTCCGCGCCTACCGGGCGAGCACCCTCGGCGACCTCGCGCTCGACACCGTCGCGTCGCACGGCTACTGCTTCCAGATCGACATGGCCTGGCGGGTGCTCGGCGTCGGCGGCCGGGTGGTCGAGGTGCCGATCACGTTCGTCGAGCGCGCCGAGGGCCGCTCCAAGATGAGCCGGTCCATCGTCGTGGAGGCGCTGGTCAAGGTCACCGTGTGGGGTGCGCACCACCGGGTGCAGCAGGTGCGCTCGCTCGCCCGGCGGCTGCGCCGCGGTTGATCTGCGGCTGACCCGCAGCCGGCACGGGTAAGAACACGGGGAGACGACGACGGGCCCGTCACCCCGGTGGGGTGGCGGGCCCGTGCGTGCGGCGTGCGGGTCAGGCGCTGCGGCGCAGCTTCCCGGCCCGGAGCAGCTCGAGGCGCTCGTCGAAGAGCTCCTCGAGCTCCTTCATCGTGCGCCGCTCCAGCAGCATGTCCCAGTGCGTACGCGGGGGCTTGGTCGCCTTGGGCTCGGGCTTCGAGGCGTCCCGCAGGAGCGCCTCCTCGCCGCAGCGGCACTCCCACACCACCGGGACCTCGGCCTCGACCGAGAACGGCAGGATGATCGTGTGCCCGTTGGGGCAGTCGTAGTACGCCTGGAGCCGGGGGGCGAAGTCGACGCCCTCGTCCGTCTCCATGCTGTGGGACCCGATGCGCATACCGCGCAGGGACCGGTTCGACATCAGGGACCTCCGTGCCTTGACGTACAGACGTAGTGCTTACTCAGTGGGGGACAACGTCCGGGGACCGTTCAGTGTTCCAGTCTGGCGTGAAGGTCCCGTGAACGCGCGGCGGGGGCCGGGGGCGGGCGGCACGCGGCCCGCGCGAGCGGCGTCCGGGCGCCGCTGGACGTGGCCCGGACCCGTCGCGCGCTGTCGCGTCCTCGGTCCCGGCCTCCGCGCCGTGGTCCGGCCGTCGGTGACGACCGGACTCCTCGAAGGAGCCATCATGCCAGGTCACCCGGCGCGGGTCACGCGTGGGTGCGCTCCACGGCCCGCCGCACGAGGTCCGCGGTGCCGAGGCCCTCGTGCCGCCAGCGCCGCTGCTGGCTCGCCCCGTTGCCCCGCGCGAGCAGCGCGGCGAGGTGCTCGTGGACCCAGGCAAGATCACCCGCTGCCGCGAGCGCGGGCGTGACGTGCCGCACCAGCGCGGCCACGGCCTCGCCCGCCGGGACCGGGCGCCCGTCGAGCGGGCTCACCAGGTCGCCGTCGAGGCCCGAGCGCGCCGCCCGCCACGTCGCCACGCGCAGCGCCTCCGTGCGGGGCTGCGGCCCGAGGTCGGTGTCGGGTCCGAGCGCCGTCTCCGCCAGCGCCCGCACCAGGGCGCCGAGCAGCACCGCGTCGGCGGGGTCCAGGCACACGTCCCCGACGCGCACCTCGACCGTGGGGTAGCGGACGGACAGCCGTGCGTCGAAGTAGACCATCCCCGCGTCCAGGATCGTCCCGCTCGCCACCAGGCCGTCGACCGTCTCCCGGTAGGTCGCCGCGTCCCCGAACGGCGCCGTCGGGCCTGCCGTCGGCCAGCGGCCCCAGATCTGCGACCGGAAGCTCGCGTACCCCGAGTCCTCGTCGTGCCAGAAGGGGCTGTTCGCGCTCAGCGCCAGCAGCACCGGATTCCACCGCCGCAGGTGGTCGACCACCCGCACGCCCTCGTCGTCGTCCGCGACCTCCACGTGCACGTGGCAGCCGCTGGTCAGCTGGTCCCGTGCCGTCTGCGCGAACACCGCCGCGATGTCCTGGGCCCGGCGGTTCAGCACCACCGTCGGGTCGGCCGTCCGCGGGGAGGTCGCCAGGGCCGCCACACGGGCGCCGGCGTGCCGCGCCGACGCGTCGGCCTGCCACCGGCCGGCCCGCACCTGCTCCAGCAGGTCCCCGAGGTCCGTGCACGGGTGCGTCGAGGTCTCGACCTGCTCCTCGGCGAACTCCTTCTCCAGCGCCCCGCCCGGCCGGTCGGGGTCGTCGTCGCCGTCCTGCGCGCTGGCGTGCTGCAGCACCGCCGCGGCCACCGCCCGGGGCGCGCCCTCCTCGTCCACCAGCAGGAACTCTTCCTCGACACCGATCGTCCGCACGCTCGCAGTCTGACCGCCGCGCGGGCCGCTGTCCTGCGGTGGGAGGTCAGGGCGCCGGGCGGGTGGCCTTCCCGTCGAGCCACAGCGTGTCGGACTCGTCGCGGTGCGACCCGGTCGTCCCCACGTGCTTGCTGCCGATCGTCGGGCCCTTCGTGATGACGTGCACCAGCGCCATCGCGTGCCCGCGCCCGAGGCCGTAGTCCTCCGCGAGCCACGCGACGATCGTGCCCGCCTTCACGCCGGGCTCGGCGAACCCGCGGGCCTGCGCCTCCTCGACCAGCGCGCGCGGGGTCTTGCCGGTCTTGTCCTCGATCGCGTCGAGGTACGCCTGGAACGACATGACCCCATGATGGCGCCCGGGACGCGCGCTGTCAGGGCCCTCGCGCGGTCAGGACCCCGCGCCGTCAGGACCCCGCGTCCTCGCCGAACCGCTGCTCCCACATCGGGTGGTCCTCCAGGTCGGCGACCTCGCCGGTGCTGCACGTCATCTCGGCCCACATGCTCATCTGCGTCATCGCGCGCCGCTGGTCCGTCGACATCGCCGTGAAGTACGCGGTCTCGTCGTCCCGGTCGCCCTCGAGCCACGTCTGCATCGCCGCCACCGTGTCCACCGCCTGCTGCGGCGCGCCGGCCGGGGTGCCGGAGTCCGCGAGCGCCTCCGCGGCGGCGACGTGGTCGGCCATCTCGGTGGACTCCATCGACACCCAGAACGCGTCCATCGCCCCGCAGTAGTCCTCGACCGAGGCGTCCGTCGGCGGACCCGAGGAGCACGCGGCGAGGCCGGTGACCAGCAGCAGGGTGGCGGGCAGGGTCGTCATCGCTCGGCGGTTCACGCGGCCGACGCTAGGCACGGCGGGCGTCCGTCGGGTGAACGCGACGCGTCGAACCGGACAAATGCGACAGGCCCCTGCGGGGGATGCCGCCCCGAGCCCGCCGGGTACGGCCCTCGGTAGCCTCGCGGGATGAGCGCCTGGCAGACCCGCACCTCCCGGACCGTCTACGCGAACGCGTGGATCGAGGTGCGGGAGGACGCCGTCACCCGACCCGACGGCGGCGAGGGCGTCTACGGGGTCGTGCGGCTGCGGCACCCCGCGGTGTTCGTCGTGCCCGTCACCGACGACGACGAGGTCGTGCTCGTCGAGGTCGACCGCTACCCGACCGGGCGGCGGTCGCTCGAGGTCCCGGCGGGCGGCTCGGACGGGCAGGACCCCGTCGAGGCGGGTCGCCGCGAGCTCGCGGAGGAGACGGGTCTCGTCGCGAACACCTGGCAGGACCTCGGGGAGGTGCACTCGCTCAACGGCGTGTGCGACGCGCCGGGGCGGGTGCTGCTCGCGCGCGGCCTGCGGCCGGGTGCCGCCACCGGCCAGGCGGAGGAGGGCATCGTCGCCACCCACCGGCTGCCCTGGGCGCGGGTGCTCGACCTGGTGGCGGACGGCACGATCACGGACAACGAGTCCATCGCCGCCCTGATGCGCGCGGCGATCGCGCTGGGGCGCGTGCGCTGACGCCCGCGCCCGGGCCGGTCAACCCGCGTCGGTCAGCCCGGGATCTCGGTCAGGGTGCGCTCGATGCCGTCGAGCCGACGCTCGATCGCCTCGAGCCGGGTGAGCACCTCGTGCCGCGCGGGCCCGTGGGTGATCTCGGCGACCTTGCGACGGTGCTTCAGCACCGTGTCCACGACCTGCGCGGTCGTGCCGAACACGATCGCGGCCAGGATGATCCACACGAACCAGGGGATGTACTCCATGCTCAGCTACCTTCCTCGGGGCTCTCGGCGACCGCCCGGGCGACGGTCGCGGGGGTGACGTGCAGGTCGAACGGGACGACCTCGAAGTGCCGGAGCGCCTTGCCGTCCGGTGACACGGAGTGGTGGCCGACCACGAGGCCGGCCTGCTCGAGCCGGGTCAGGTGCCCGTAGAGCAGCGGCCGGGACATGCCGACCCGGCGCGCGAGCTCGCTGACGTGCACGCTCTCCCGGCCGAGCTCGGCCAGGACCCGCAGCCGCTGCGGGCTGGCGAGCGCGCCGAGCACCAGGGTCAGGTCCGCCACCGTCACCTCACACCTCCACCTGTCAGTCGCAGGTTACAGGAGGGGCGGCGACGGAGGAAGGTGCTGGTCAGGGTGACGGGCGACGCGGGCGAGGTGCGTCGGCGGTGCGCCTCGTCGCGGGCGTCGCGCGTCAGGCGCGGGGCGTGACGGACGACGCGTCGCGGTCGGGCTCGCCGACGAGCTCCGCCGACCGGGTCCACAGCGCGCTCGCCAGCGCGGCGTCCCGGGCCTGGGGGTTCAGGCGCCGCGCCGGGCGGCCGCGCTCCAGGTAGTCGCCGGACCGCCAGTTCACTCCCGGCGTCGTCGTCGCGAGCCGGACCAGGGTCCGCGCACCGCGCTCCGGCGACGTCATCAGCCACCGCGCGAGCCCGGTGTAGAACCCGCGCATCACGCTCGGCGACGACGCGGCGAACCCGGTCGCCACGATGCCCGGGTGGAACGCGGCCGCGGACAGCCCCGCGCCGTGGAACCGCCGGTGCAGCTCGACGGTCATGAGGATGTTCGCGAGCTTCGCCGTGCCGTACGCCTGGTGCGCCGTGGCGGTCGTGTCCGTGGCGACCTCGTCCAGCCGCAGGTGGCCGAACAGCCGCGCCCCGACGCTCGACGTCTGGATCACCGACGCCCGCGACGCGACCAGCACGTCGAGCAGGCGGGTCGTCAGCAGGTAGGGCGCCAGGTGGTTCACCTGGAACGTCCGCTCGAAGCCGTCCACCGTGGGCGTGGGATCGCCGAAGATACCGCCCGCGTTGTTCGCGAGCACGTCGATCCGGTCGTACGCGGCGAGCTCGTCCGCCAGCCGCCGCACGTCGTCGAGCACCCCGAAGTCGGCGAGGTGGAACGGCCCGCCGGTCTCGCGCGCCACCGCCGCCGTGCGCGCGGGGTCGCGCCCGACCACGACCACGTGGTGCCCGGCCGCGGCGAGGGCCCGAGCCGCGGCCGCGCCGATGCCGCCGCTGGCACCGGTGACGACGACGGTGCGCACGGTGCCCCCCGCGTGCGCGGGGGACGCGGATCCGGCGGTGGGGGTGCTCATGGGCCGACGGTACCGGCGGCGCGGTCCGCGGTCGCCTCGTCGCGCACCGCGTCGGGGTCCGCGGGGAACCCGCCCGAGCACCCGGCGACGACAGCGGCCACGGCGAGAGCGGCCAGGGCGGCATCGCGCCCGCGGCGCGGGCTCTCGCGTCTCATCCGCTCGGTGAAGCCCCGCCCGACCGCCCCCGCACGGCGGGGCACCGGCCCTACGCTGGTGGCATGCGCGACCACGTCGAGCACGACCCGCTGCGTACCGACCCCGCGGCGCTCGAGGACCTGCGCCGTCGGCTGCGGGCGACGCGGTGGCCGGACGCGCCCGAGGACGCGGGCTGGTCCGCGGGCGTCGACGTGGGGTGGCTGCGGGATCTCGTCGCGTACTGGGCGGACGGCTTCGACTGGCCCGCGCGGGAGGCCGCCCGGAACCGGCTGCCGCGGTTCCGCGTGCACCTGGACGGGCTGGGGGTGCACGTCGTGCACGCCCGGGCGGTGCCAGGTGCGGGGCCTGCGCTCCCGCTGCTGCTGTGCCACGGCTGGCCCGACTCGGGGTGGCGCTACGAGCGGCTCGTGCCGCTGCTCACCGACCCGGGTGCGCACGGCGCGGACCCGGCGGACGCCTTCGACGTGGTCGTGCCTGACATGCCGGGGTTCGGGTTCTCGGACACCCCGCGGGGCGCGCCCCTGGACTCCGTCGGGGTCGCCGGGCTGTGGGCGCGGCTGATGTCCGCCCTGGGGTACGAGCGGTTCGGCGTGTCCGGCGGCGACCTGGGCAGCCACGTCGCCCGGTACCTGGCCCTGGACCACGCGGACCGGGTGGTCGCGGTCCACCGGACCGACGCCGGGCTGCCGGTGTGGGCGGGGGACCCGGCCGACCTGTCCGACGCCGAGCGCACCTGGTTCGCCGACGTCGCCGCCTGGGGTGCGGCCGAGGGGGCGTACGCCGCCGTGCACCGGACCAAGCCCCAGACCGTCGGGGTCGGGCTCACGGACTCGCCGGCGGGGCTGGCGGCCTGGGTGGGGGAGAAGATGCGGGCCTGGGGCGGTGGGGACGAGCCCTTCACGCCCGACGACCTGCTGACCAACATCACCGGCTACTGGCTGACCGGCACCATCGCGTCCTCGATGCGGATGTACCGGGCGAACGCCGCCATCCCGCCCGCGCAGCTGGCGCGGCGGGTCGAGGTGCCGTCGGGGTTCACGCTGTTCGGCGAGGACATCCTGCGGCCGCCGCGGGCGTGGCTGGAGCGCACCGCGCACGTGGTGCACGTCGGCGAGCCGCCCCGGGGCGGGCACTTCGCGGCGTTCGAGCAGCCGGAGGTCTACGCGGCGGAGCTGCGGGACCTGCTCCGCCCCTTCCGGGTGAACGGTGTCCCGAATGTCTGATCTGCACCTTTAGGCTTCCGGACGTGACCCGACCCTCCCGCCGTGCCGCCCGTGCCGCCCGTGCCGTTCGACCCGTTCGACCCGCTCGCCTCGCGCTGCCCGCGCTCGCCGTGCCCGCCGCCGTCGTCCTCGCGGGCTGCACCGCGGACCTCGCCGCCGCGGCGGAGGACCCCACGGGTGTCCCGGCACGGTGGCTCGACGAGTCCGCCGACGGGTGGCCGGAGTCGGACGCGTTCGGGGCGCTGCTGCCCGTGGACGAGGACGGGGCACCGTGCCTGCTCACCGACGGCACCACCCTGCTCGCCGAGGACGCCGAGGTCACCAGCGCCGGGTGGGGGCCCTGGCAGGACGAGGACGACCGGGGCTCCTACCGGTACACCTGCCACCTGTGGGCACCCGACGTGCTCTCGGCCGAGGTGCGCCTGGTGCAGACCGCGGCGGACGCGGAGCTGACGGACGCGGTCGAGGAGTTCGTCGGGCAGCCGAGCACCGTCGAGCAGGACAACGCCGTCGAGACGGTGACGTCGCGCGGCCTCGAGGTGCACGTGCTCACCCGCTGGTACCCGACCAACCCGCAGGGGGAGTACCAGGCCCTGTACGCCGACCCGGCCTCCGGCGCGTTCGTCGTGCTCGAGGTGAATAGCCTGGACCGGGCGGACTTCGACGCGACCACGCCGCAGCGGGTCGCGGACGACCTCACCGACCTGCTCGCCCGCGGCTGACGTCCCGCGGTGACCGACCCCCACCGGACGAACCCCCGCCGGGCGACCGGGCGTGGCAGCATCGCGGGTATGACGACGGCCGGCCCGACGGCGCGCGCGGACGCGCGGCTGCGCGAGCTCGCGCTGCTGCGCCGCGTCCGCGACCGCATGGACCGCGAGTTCGACCGCCCGCTCGACGTCGAGGCGCTCGCCCGCGGCGTGCACCTGTCGGCCGGGCACCTCAGCCGGCAGTTCCGCGCCGCCTACGGGGAGTCGCCGTACCAGTACCTCATGACCCGCCGGATCGAGAGGGCGGCCGCCCTGCTGCGGCGCGGGGACCTCAGCGTCACCGAGGTGTGCTTCGCGGTGGGCTGCCAGTCGCTCGGCACGTTCAGCACCCGGTTCACCCAGCTCGTCGGCGTCCCGCCGAGCGTCTACCGGGCGCAGGCGGCGGCCGACCTCGCGGCGCCGGCGGGCCTCGCGGGGATGCCGCCGTGCCACGCCCGGGCGGTCTCCCGACCGGTCAGGAACCGAGAAGCCCTCGGTGCCGGGCGCGTCTAGCGTGACCGGCATGGACCTCACCATCCACTCCAGCTTCCTGCCGCACGACGACGCGGACGCCGCGCTCGCCTTCTACCGGGACCTGCTCGGGTTCGAGCTGCGCCTCGACGTCGGGTACGAGGGCATGCGGTGGCTCACCGTCGGCCCGCCCGGGCAGCCCGACACCGCGATCGTGCTGCACCCGCCGGCCGTGGACCCCGGCATCACCGACGAGGAGCGCGCGACGGTCCTCGCGATGATGGCCAAGGGCACCTACGGAGGTCTGCTGCTCGCGACCCCCGACCTGGACGCCGTCTTCGACCGGCTCCAGGCCGCCGACGTGGAGGTGGTGCAGGAACCCACCGACCAGCCGTACGGGGTGCGAGACTGTGCCGTCCGCGACGCCGCCGGGAACCTCATCCGCATCCAGCAGCGTCGAGGCTGAGCCGCACAGCACCCCCCGCCCAGCACCGACGGAGGCACGATGCCCGCTCCCCACCCCGCCGACACCCACGACCTGATCCGGGTCCGGGGCGCGCGCGAGAACAACCTCCAGGACGTCTCGCTCGACCTGCCCAAGCGCCGCCTCACCGTGTTCACCGGGGTCTCCGGCTCGGGGAAGAGCTCGCTCGTCTTCGGCACCGTCGCCGCCGAGTCGCAGCGGATGATCAACGAGACCTACTCGGCGTTCCTCCAGGGGTTCATGCCGAGCCTCGCGCGCCCCGACGTCGACCTGCTCGAGGGCCTGACCACCGCGATCATCGTGGACCAGGAGCGGATGGGCGCGAACGTGCGCTCCACCGTCGGGACCGCCACCGACGTCAACGCCATGCTGCGCATCCTGTTCAGCCGCCTCGGGCAGCCGCACGTCGGCTCGCCCAACGCCTTCTCGTTCAACGTGCCGTCCGTCAGCGGGGCGGGCGCCGTCACGTTCCAGAAGGACGGCAAGGAGGTCAAGGAGCGTCGCGACTTCTCCGTGACCGGCGGCATGTGCCCGCGGTGCGAGGGCATGGGGCAGGTCAACGACATCGACCTGAGCCAGCTGTTCGACGACTCGAAGAGCCTGGTCGACGGCGCGATCACCGTCCCCGGGTATGTGCCCGAGGGCTGGTACGTGCGGATCTTCATCGCGTCCGGCCTCGTCCCCGGGGACAAGCCGATCCGGGAGTTCACCGACACCGAGCGGCACGACTTCCTCTACCGCGAGCCCACCAAGGTCAAGATCGAGAACACGAACATGACCTACGAGGGTCTCGTGCCCAAGATCCAGAAGTCCTTCCTGTCGAAGGACCGCGACGCCATGCAGCCGCACATCCGGGCGTTCGTGGACCGCGCCGTGACCTTCACCCCGTGCCCCGAGTGCGGCGGCACCCGGCTCAGCGAGGCCGCGCGCTCCTCGAAGGTCGGCGGCATCAGCATCGCCGACGCCTGCGCCATGCAGATCAACGACCTCGCCGCGTGGGTGCGCGGGCTCGACGAGCCGTCGGTCGCCCCGCTGCTCACCGCGCTGTCCGAGACGTTGGACTCGTTCGTCGAGATCGGCCTCGGCTACCTCTCGCTCGACCGGCCGTCCGGCACCCTGTCCGGCGGCGAGGCGCAGCGCACCAAGATGATCCGGCACCTCGGGTCCTCGCTCACCGACGTCACCTACGTCTTCGACGAGCCCACCGTCGGCCTGCACCCGCACGACATCCAGCGGATGAACGACCTGCTGCTGCGGCTGCGCGACAAGGGCAACACGGTCCTCGTGGTCGAGCACAAGCCCGAGACCATCGCCATCGCCGACCACGTCGTCGACCTCGGGCCGCGCGCCGGGACCGCCGGCGGCACGATCATGTTCGAGGGCACCGTCGCCGACCTGCGCGCCAGCGACACCCTCACCGGCCGGCACCTCGACGACCGCGCCCACCTCAAGGACGCCGTCCGCACGCCCACCGGCGCGCTGGAGATCCGCGGCGCCGACAGCCACAACCTGCAGGGCGTCGACGTCGACGTGCCGCTCGGCGTCCTCACCGTCGTCACCGGCGTCGCCGGGTCCGGCAAGAGCTCGCTGATCCACGGGTCCGTCGCCGGGCGCGACGGCGTCGTCTCCATCGACCAGGGCGCCATCCGCGGCTCGCGGCGCAGCAACCCCGCCACGTACACCGGGCTGCTCGACCCGATCCGCAAGGCGTTCGCCAAGGCCAACGGCGTCAAGCCCGCCCTGTTCAGCGCCAACTCCGAGGGCGCCTGCCCGACGTGCAACGGCGCCGGGGTCGTGTTCACCGACCTCGGCGTCATGGCGAGCGTCGCCTCCACCTGCGTCGAGTGCGAAGGTCGCCGGTTCCAGGCCGCGGTGCTGGAGCTGCGGTTCGGCGGCAAGAACATCGCCGAGGTTCTCGCCCTGCCCGCCGCCGAGGCCGCGGAGTTCTTCGGTGCGGGGGAGGCCCGCACCCCCGCCGCCCACGCCATCCTCGAGCGGCTGGTCGACGTCGGCCTCGGGTACATCTCGCTCGGCCAGCCGCTGACCACCCTGTCCGGCGGCGAGCGGCAGCGGCTCAAGCTCGCGACCCACATGGGGGAGAAGGGCGGCATCTACGTCCTGGACGAGCCCACCACCGGCCTGCACCTCGCGGACGTCCAGCAGCTGCTCGGGCTGCTCGACCGGCTCGTCGACGCCGGGCGGTCCGTCATCGTGATCGAGCACCACCAGGCCGTGATGGCGCACGCCGACTGGATCATCGACCTCGGGCCCGGCGCCGGGCACGACGGCGGGACGGTCGTGTTCGAGGGCACGCCCGCCGACCTCGTGGCCGCGCGGTCCACCCTCACCGGGGAGCACCTCGCGCAGTACGTCGGGGCCTGAGCGAGCGGTGTCGGTGACCGCCTGGCCGGTGCTCAGTCCGTGCTGAGCACCGGCCAGGCGCCGTCCGACCAGTTCGCGAGGACCGTCGCGGTGACGTCCGTCGCCGGGTCGTACCAGGTGCGGCCGGACACCCCCGCGTCGTAGCCCTCCAGCACCAGCGCCTCCGAGTCCAGGCCGCGCCAGAAGCCCGCGCCGTACCGCATCCCCTCGTCCTCGACCACCGACCGGGGGTCCGTCAGCGCGGCGAGCGTGCCGGCGGAGACCAGGTCGCCCGCCAGCAGCGCCCGCCAGAACGCCGCGAGGTCGGCCGCCGTAGCGTGCGCCCCGCCGTCGCCCGTCGCGACCACCGGCAGGTGCAGCACGTTCGTCCGCAACCCGTCCGCGTCCAGGTAGCCGCGGGCCACGTCGCCCGGCAGCGCGTCCGAGCGCAGGAACCCGCTGCGTGACATCCCCGCGGGCGTCAGCACCCGCTCCGTCACCAGGTCCGCGAACGGCACCCCCGCGACCCGCTGCGCCACCACGGCCAGCAGCGCGTACCCCGAGTTGTTGTACGCGAACCCCGTGCCCGGCGCCTGCACCTGCGGGCGGCCGTCCAGCTCCGGGAGGAACGCCTCGACGTCGTCCAGCTCGTGCACCGGGCGCCGCAGCACGTAGTCCGTGATCTCGCCGCCCGCCGACTCGTCGATGTAGTCCCCGATGCCGGACGTGTGGCTCAGCAGGTGGTCCACCGTCACCGCGTCGTCCACCAGCGGCAGGTCCGCACCCAGCACCTCACGCACCGGCGTCGCGAACCCGAGGACCCCCTCGTCCACCAGCGTGCCCACCGTCAGCGCCGTGAAGCCCTTCGCGATGCTCGCCAGCCCGAACCGGTGCCCCGGCGTGCACGGCACCGCGTGCGCCCGGTCCGCCAGGCCGTAGCCCTGCTCGTGCACCGCCGCTCCCGCGTGGTCCACCCGGATCACCCCGCTGAACCCGGAGGCGAGGGCGCGCTCGTGCAGGGACGTGGCGGTGCGGGCGGCGTCGTCGGCGGTCATCCTGCGACCCTAGGTCGGCTCGTGCGCCTCCAGCCAGGGGATATCCGCGGACGCGGGGCGGGTGGTAGCACCCGGGTCCGACCGTCGACCGCTCAGCGGGCGGTCGTCGCGCCCGATCAGGGAGGACGTGCCGACGCCGACCCGCGCCAGCGGAGATGGTCGTCGCACTCCTGAGCACCGGCACCGCGCTCGCCGTCGGCGTGCGCGTCCGGAGGTCGCGCGGCTGACCCCCTGCCCCGCACGACCTGACCGACCGCCCGTCCCCGACCTCGGGGGCGGGCGGTCCGTCGTGCGGGCGTCGTGCGGGCGTCGTCCGTGGTCAGCCGACCCGCTGCGCGGAGGCGACCCGCACCGCCGCGGCCATACCGCCGTCACCGAACGTGACCTCGGGTGCGGGCGCGCCGGGCCCGGCGACCGCGAGGTCCTCCCAGTCGGCGAGGCGGCGGGCGGCCGTCGCGTCCAGGGCCAGCAGGACCTCGCGCAGGTGCCGCTCGAACAGCGGGCGGTGGCGGTCGACGAGGTACCGGTAGAGCTCGGTGCGGTGCGCCATGCTGTGGACGTTCGCCGACGCCGGTGCCGTCCGGTACGCGATCAGCGGCTCCGGCACCACCGCGACGCGGCCGCCCGGCGTGAGCAGCCGCAGCGCCAGGTCCCAGTCCTCGAAGCCGCCGCGCATCTCCTCGTCGTACCCGCCCGCCGCGGCCCACCCCGCGCGGCGCATCACGATCGACGCCGGGCACGCGTTCCGGTGCAGGAAGTCCACCGCCCGCCCACCGGGCGCGCGCACCACGCCCGCCGCGACGCCGTGCATCCGCAGCCACGACGACGCGGCGACAACCTCCGGGTCGACCAGCAGGTCCGCGGTGCGGGCGAGGAAGTCCGGCTCCCACCGGTCGTCCCCGTCCAGCACCGCGACCAGCGGCGCCGACGTCGCCGCGATCCCCGCGTTGCGCGCGGCGCTCACGCCGCCGTTCGGGAGGTGCAGCACCCGGGCGAGACCCGCCGCGGACACCTCCGCCAGCACCGCGCGCGACGCCGGGTCCGTCGAGCCGTCGTCGACCACCACGACCTCCGCCGGTCGGCGCGTCTGGGCACGCACCGACAGCACCGCCTCGCGGACGAGGTCGCCCTGGTCGAACGCGGTCACGACGACGGCGACGTCACTGGTCATGGGCGCACGCTAGCGCGCGGGGGCAGGACGCGGTCAGGACGGCGGCAGTGGTGCCGGGACGGGACCCGGGGTGGGCTCGGGGGCCGGCTCCGAGGCGGTGCCGCGCCAGATCGTCAGGGCGCCGGACGCGATGACCACGACGATCCCCAGCAGCACCGCGGGCGCCAGCACCTGACCCAGCATCACGGCGGCGACCAGCGCCCCCATCACCGGGTCCACGGCGAACAGCGTCCCCACCACCCGGGCCGAGGACAGGCGCACCGCGAGGAAGTCCATGCTGAACGCCAGCGCCACCCCGAGCAGGCCGGACAGCACCAGGGGCAGGACGTCGGCCGAGGTCAGCGACGGCGCGGCCGCGACCTGGAACGGACTGAGCACCAGCGCGCCCACGGTCACGCTGAGCGCGAGCCCGCTCAGCCCGCCCGTCTCCTCGCCGACCTTCCCGGCCAGGACCGTGTACCCGGCGAACGCGACGGCGGCGCCCAGGCCGAACACCAGCCCCCACGCGTCCGTGATCCCGCCGCCGCCGGCGACGAGGGCCACCCCGGCGAGCGTGACCACCGGCAGCGCCCTGGTCCAGCCGCGTGCGGCGGCCGCCGCCACCGCGAGCGGACCCAGGAACTCCAGCGTCACGGCGACGCCGAGGGGGATGCGGGCGACCGCCTGGTAGAAGAGCACGTTCATCGCCGCCATCGCGACGCCGTACAGCACGACGCCCCGCCAGGCGGCCGGGGACAGGCCGCGCACGCGGGGGCGTGCGACCAGCAGGAGGACGACGGCAGCGACCGACATCCGCAGACCGGACACCCCGAGGACGCCGAGGTGGTCGAACAGGCCCTCGGCGAGGGCCGCCGACGTCTGGATGGCCAGCGAGCCGCAGGCGACGAGGACGGCGGCGAGGGCGGCACGCGCACGGGCGCGCCGCAGCAGGTGGGACAGGTGAGGCACAGGAGTTCCTGACGTGAGCAGAGGCGAGGGCGCGTCTGACGACGTCGAGCACCCCGCGCGGCTCAGCGGCCGGTCGCGGGGTCGGGCACGTCGTCCGTCAGCGGGCGGACGGTCCTCGGCGTGCGGCGCAGCCCCACGAGCTCATCGGATCCATGCCGCGGAACGTAGCACGGCCCGCGTCGGCGCTGCTCACGCGTCCGCCGCGGGGAGTGCCGGGGTGCGGGTGGCGGCACGTCCGGTGCGCGGCGCTGCGTCGGCCGTGAGGCGGACCGGGCCCGCGCCCTGCTCGCCGAGGACGTCGTCGGGATTCAGCAGCGTGCACGCGCGCAGCGACAGGCAGCCGCAGCCGATGCACCCGGCGAGGTCGCGCTCCAGGTTCTCGATCGTGCGGCGCCGCTCCTCCAGCTGCGCCCGCCACGCGCGGCTCATCCGCCGCCACTCCGCCACCGTCGGCGGGCGGTCCGCGGGCACCGTCGCGAACACCTCGGCGAGCTCGCCCAGCGGGATGCCCAGGCGCTTCGCGACGACGATCAGCGACACCCGGCGCAGCATGTGGCGGGCGTACCGGCGCTGGTTGCCGCTCGTGCGCTCCGAGGTGATCAGCCCCTCGCGCTCGTAGAAGTGCAGCGCGGACACCGGGACGCCCGTGCGACGGCTCACCTCGCCGACGGACAGCAGGTCGTCCGACGCGCGGGTGGCCACCGGATCGGGCATCGGAGTCAGTCCTCGCGGACCTGCAGCGGCAGCGTCGCGATCACCGGGTGGTCGAAGTCCTGCGCGCCCGCGCGGGCCGCGCCGCCGGGGGAGCCCAGCGTGTCGAAGAACTCGACGTTCGCCTTATAGTACTCGCTCCACTGCTCGGGGACGTCGTCCTCGTAGTAGATCGCCTCGACGGGGCACACCGGCTCGCACGCCCCGCAGTCCACGCACTCGTCGGGGTGGATGTACAGCGACCGCTGGCCCTCGTAGATGCAGTCGACGGGGCACTCCTCGATGCACGCCTTGTCCTTGACGTCCACGCAGGGCTGGGCGATCACGTACGTCACGCGGGGGTCCTTCCGTCCCGGCCCGGCCGGTCGTCCGGGCCCACCGACGACGGTAGAACCTCAACCGGGGTTCAGGTCAACGCCGCGTGAGGCACGGCACACGGTCGCGGTGCAGGATCACCTCTCGCCCGGGACCACCAGGCCCGCCTCGTACGCCAGGACCACCAGCTGCGTGCGGGCCGTGCAGCCGGTCTTCGTCAGCACCGCGTGCACGTGCGCCTTCACCGTCGCCACGCTGATCCCCAGCGCCGCCCCCGCCTCCTCGTTCGAGCGGCCCCGCGCCACCGCGAGCAGCACGTCGCGCTCCCGCGCCGTCAACCCGTCGAGCGACGACGCCGCGGCGCCCGGGGCCGACGCACCCGGCCGGTGCGCCCGCCGCCACTGCTCCAGCACCAGACCCGTCACCGCCGGGTCCAGCAGGTTGCCGCCCGCGTGCACCCGCCGCACCGCCGCCACCAGCGTGCCCGGGTCCGTGTCCTTCAGCAGGAAGCCGTCCGCCCCCGCCTGCAGCGCCCCCGTCACGTACTCCTCGTCGTCGAACGTCGTCAGGATCACCACCCGCGTCCCCGCGCGCTCCGGGTCCGCCCGCAGCGCCCGCGTCGCCGCGATGCCGTCCGTCCCCGGCATCCGGATGTCCATCAGCACCACGTCGGCCCGCGTGCTCGCCGCGAGCGCCACCGCCTCCGACCCGTCACCGGCCTCGCCCACGACCTCCAGGTCCGGCTCGTGGTCCACGATCATCCGCAGACCCAGGCGGATCATCGCCTGGTCGTCCGCCACCAGCACCCGTACCGGGGCCACCGCGTCCTCCGTCGTCGTCGCCGTCGTCGTCATCCCAGGGGCACCTCCAGCCGGACCCGCCAGCCCGCGCCCTCCGGGGCCGCCCGCACCGTCCCGCCGCAGGCCGCCGCCCGCTCCCGCATGTGGACCAGGCCGTGCCCACCGTGAGCCGCCACCGCCGGATCGGGGCGGCGGGCCGGACCGGCGTCCTGGACGTCCAGGACCAGCACCCCTGACGACGTCGTCAGACGCACGGTCGCGCGCTCGGCGTCCGAGTGGTGCAGCACGTTGGTCAACGCCTCCTGGGCGATCCGGACGACGGACAACCCCACCTCCGGGGGGCACGACGGCCACGGGTCGGGGAGCGTCGCGTCCACCGGCAGACCGGCGCCGCGCACCCGGTCCACGACCGCGCCGAGGTCGGCGAGCACGGGGACCGGGGACGACTCCGGGGGGACGCGCACGGAGTGTGCGGCTGGAACGAGTGAAACAGCTGGGACGAGAGGGGCGGGCTCGGCGGGCGGGACCGGCTCGGACGCGGGCGGCTCGGGCGCCGTCTGGCGCGCAGGAGCGTCGTCGCGGAGCACCCGCACCACCGACCGCATCGCCCCCAGCGCCTCCCGACCCGCCGGGGCGATCCAGCGCACCGCCTCGCGGTACTCCTCCGGACGGTCCGCGCCGACCCGGTCCGCGGCCTGGGCCCGCACCACGATCGCCGTCACGTGGTGCGCGACGACGTCGTGCAGCTCCCGCGCGATCCGGGTGCGTTCCGCCTGCACCGCCGCGCGCTCCCGGACCGACTGCAGCGCCTGCAGCTGGGCGTTGCGCACCGCGAGCGACGCGCCCGCCTCCGTCAGGCGGTGCACCATCGCGCCGATGACCGTCGCCGCCACCACGATCAGCACCAGCATCACCGTGCGGGACGTGTCGATCACCAGGCCCCAGCCCGCCAGGAGCACCCGCAGCCCCTCGACGCCCACGTGCAGCCCCACCACCGTCACCACCGACACCCCACCGACCAGCACCGGGGACATCCCCGCGCTCGTCGCTGCGAACGCCGCCACGACCAACGGCACCACGTGGAAGTCCGACCGCAGCGCACCGCCGTCCACCAGCACCGCGTAGACCGCCGAGTACCCCAAGGTCACCAGCCAGAACCCCGTCCGCGGGGCCGTCCGTCGCAGGGCCAGGGCCGTCGCGGTGCCGAGACCCGCCCAGAGGAACGCCTCGGACGCGCTCGTGTACCAGAACCCCAGGCGCCGGCCCAGCAGCACCGTCGCCGACCACGCGGCCAGCACGACCGCCGCCACCGCGAGGTCCACGGCGAGCGTCCGACGGGTGGGGCTGGGCACGCGACGAGCCTACGGCGGGGCTGGGTCCGCGTGGTGAGCGCTCGCCGAGCCGTGCACAGGCGACGCGGGTGCGCACGGTCCCCAGGGCGGGCCGTGCGGAGGCGTGGGGACCGGGCTCGGTTGCCTAGCGTCCTGGACGTGACCGAGGACCCGGAGCAGCAGCCGACACCGCGTGCCGACGCGGCCGCCGACAGCGCGTCGCGCGGCGGACCGGACGACCGTCGCGGTGCGGGCGGCGCGCAGGCGGAGCGAGCCGGGCGGATCGACGGTCCCGGGCGCGCCGAGCTGACGGAGTCCGAGCTCGCTGACCGGCTGGCGACCGTGCCGGCGGGTGCGTTGCTCGCCTCGATCCTGGAGTCCCTCGACCTCGAGGCGCTCGACTCCTACGACATCGTCGAGGTCGCGGCAGCCGCCGACCGCGCGGCGTCGTGGGCGCACCGGGTGAAGGTGGCCGCCGCGGCGGCGCTCCACGAGCACCCGGACATGCGTCCGCGGGCTCCCGTGGTCGGCGGGCGTGGCGCCCTCGAAGCGCGGCAGCTCACCGCCGCCACCCTGGCGATGCGCCTGCAGGTCCCCGCCCGCGAGGCCGACGCGCTCGTCCGGGAGGCCCAGGCGTACGCCGGTGCGCTCGCCGACACCGGCGACGCGCTCGCCGAGGGCGCCATCGACCCGCCCCGGGCTCGCGCCCTCGTCAACCGGCTCTGGGACCAGCCCGTCCCCGTCGCGCTCGCCGTCGAGTCCGACGTGCTGCCGGCGGCGCCCGGACGGACCGTGACCCAGCTGCGTCGCGACGTCGAGCGGTCCCTCGCGCGCCACGACGGCATCGAGGCGGCTGCCCGCGCGCGTGTCGCCCGCGAGCGCCGGTGCGTCTCCCGGCCGCGTCAGCTCGTCGACGGCATGGCAGGCCTGTGGGTCGTGCTGCCCGCCGTCCAGGCCGTACGCGTCGACCGTGTGCTCGACGCAGCGGCCCGCGCCGCCCGGGCGGCAGGTGACGAGCGGACCCTGGACCAGCTCCGCGCGGACGAGCTCACGACGCTCGTCACGGGGGAGCCGGACGTGCTGCTCGACGGGGCTCCTGCTCCCGGGATCGAGGTCGCAGCCGCACCTGTCCCGGACGCGGGCGGGTCCGCACCCGACGACGGTGGAGCCGCCCGGCGTCCCGGGCGATCGCCCGCGACCGTCGTCCACGTCACCGTCGCGCTCTCGACCCTGATCGGGGAGGACGACCTCCCCGCCGACCTCGAGGGGTACGGGCCGGTGGACGCCGTGCAGGCCCGCGCGCTCGCCCTGGGCGGGGTGTGGCGCCGGCTCGTCACCGACCCGCAGTCCGGGGCGGTGCTCGACGTCGGTCGGACCCGGTACCGCCCGCCCGCCGCGCTCGACGAGCACGTGCGGATCCGCGACCGGTACTGCTCCGCGCCCGGCTGCCTCGTCCCGTCCGCACGGTCCGACCTCGACCACACGGTGGAGTTCGGCGAGCGCGAGGACGGTGGACTCACCGGGACGACGAGTGCCGAGAACCTCGGCCCCGCTTGCCGGCTGCACCACCGGTTGAAGACCGAGGGCGGCTTCACCCTGCGCCAGCGGGTCGCCGGGCTGTTCGACTGGGGGACGCCGAGCGGACACGTGTTCCGGACCCAGCCTGGGGCGGACGCCCCGACGCTCCGGCTCTCGAGGACCGGACCGTCCGACCCCGGGTCCTCGTCCGAGGGCGAACGCCCGGAGAGGGGGACGGTGCCACCGTTCTGATCGCGTCGTCGACGTGCGCCCCGGGGTCGGCCGCTCCTCGGATCAGACGGCGGTGCGCACGACCATCTTCCCGGTGTTCGCACCCCGCATCATCGCGAGGAACGCCTCGACCGCGTGGTCGATACCGTCGACCACGGTCTCGTCCCAGACGATGTCGCCGGCCGAGAACCAGTCCTGCATCCGGGACCGGAACTCGGGCGCGTGCTCCAGGTGTCCGCCGAGCGTGAAGCCCTGGAGCGTCAGCCCGCGCGTGATGACGTTCGTGAGGTTGTCCGGGCCGGGGGTGCGCGACGTCGCGTTGTACCCCGCGATCGCGCCGCACAGTGCGAGACGACCGCCGGGGTTCATGACGTCGAGTGCCGCCTCGAGGTGGTCGGCGCCGACGTTGTCGAAGAAGACGTCCACACCGTCCGGGGCGAGGGCGGGCAGCTGCTCCCGCACGGGCGCGTCGCGGTAGTTCAGTGCGGCGTCGTACCCGTACTTGTCGGTCAGCAGGCGCACCTTCTCGGCTGAACCGGCCGATCCGATGACGCGCCGGGCGCCGAGCAGACGGGCGATCTGGCCGGTCGCGGTCCCCACCGCTCCGGCGGCCCCCGAGACGAACACGGTGTCGCCGGGCTGCATCCGGGCGATCGCGGACAGGCCGACGAAGGCGGTCATGCCCGTCATCCCCAGGATCCCGAGGTGGAGGGACAGCGGTGCGCCGGGCACCTCCGGGACGACCCGGAACGTGCTGGCGTCGGCCTGAGCGATGGTCCGCCACCCGTGCTGGTGCACGACCACGGCGCCGACGGGGAACCCGTCCACGGTGGAGGCGGTGACCCGGCCGACGGCGCCGCCCGTCATCGTCTCCCCGAGGGCGAACGGCGGGGTGTAGCTCTTGACGTCGTTCATGCGTCCCCGCATGTACGGGTCGACGGAGATGAACTCGTTCGCCACCCGGATCTCGCCCGGACGCGGGTCGTCGTACGTCACGTCCACGGCCCGGAAGTTCTCGGGAACGGGCCAGCCGTCCGGCCGGGTGCGGAGCTGGATCTGGGTGCTGACGACCTGCGGCATGCGCGGTACTCCTGATCGTGGTGCGTGGTGCGTGGTGCGTGGTGCGTGGTGCGTGGTGCGTGGTGCCGTGCCGTGCGCGCTCAGGCCGCCAGGCCGACCACGAGCGCGATGACGCCGAGCAGCGGCGGTACGAGCTGCTTGAGCGCGGCGGAGGTCTTGGTGCGGTCGGAGATCATCAGCACGAGCCCGGCCGCGACCATCGACCCGGTGCCGGTGAGCACGAGCGTGGCTCCGACGGCGGTCTGCCCGGTCGCGACGAGCACGATCCCGACGGTGACGGCGACGGCGAGGAACAGGTTGTAGAACCCCTGGTTGAACGCCAGGGCCCGAGTGGCGGTGGCCTCCTCGGGCGTGGTGCCGAAGACCGCGCGGGCGCGTGTGGTCCACAGCAGCGACTCGAGCACGAAGATGTAGACGTGCACGAGTGCGGCGACTCCGCTCAGCACGAGTCCGGTGGCGATCACGGCACGGGTCCTTCCGTCGGTGCGGGCGTGCGTCGCCAGCGATTGTGAACTGATCGATCCATAATAGGGTGGACCGGTCGGTGCACAAGTGGAGGTGGGTCGTGGGTCGCGCGCAGGCGTTCGACACGGAGCAGGTCGTCCGTGCCGCCCGGGCCGTGTTCTGGGAGCACGGCTTCGAGGCGGCCGCGCTCCCGACCCTGGAGCAGGCGACGGGCCTGAACCGGTCGAGCATCTACCACGCCTTCGGCAGCAAGCGCGGGCTGTTCGACGCAGCCGTGACGAGCTACCTGGACGAGGTCGTCCGTCCCCGGCTCCGTCCGCTCGTCGCCCGGGACATCGCACCGACCGCCCTGGACGAGTACCTGCGCGGTCTGCGGGGAGCGCTCGGCGACGCGACGTCGTTCACGGCGACCAACGGCTGCCTGCTCCTGAACGCCGCGGGGGCGCCGATCGCGCACGACGCGACGGTGGGCGAGACGGTCGCGGCCTACCGGGCGGAGCTCCGGGAGGCGTTCGGACGGGGCGTCCGTGCCCGGTTCCCGGATGCCGACGCCGACGAAGCCGACCGCCTGGCCGAGAGCTGCACGGCCCTCGTCGTGGCGGCGCTCGCGCTCACCCGCGTGGACAACGTGGCAGCGTTGCGCAGCCTCGACACCGCTCGCGCTCTCCTCGACGCCGCCTAGGACGCGTCGGCCCCGGCGGAGTCCGCCTTCGTCACCCCGCAGGACCGCCCGGCCGCCCGCCCCGGTGTACTCGTCCGTCCTCGCGCCCCGCCCCGCCCGCGCCGCGCGGCCCGGGTGTCGCGACCGGCGGAACGGTGGCAGGGTGGCCGCACGTCGGGGTTCGGGAGCCGGTGCCGGCTCTCACGGGCGTGGCGGCCGCGCGAGCAGCGGGCGGTTCCTGATCCACTCGAGGACGAGGGGTGCGCATGCGCGCGCTGACCTGGCAGGGACGTGGTCGTGTCGGTGTCGAGACGGTGCCGGACCCGGTGATCCAGGAGTCGACGGACGCGGTCGTGCGCGTGACGTCGACGGCGATCTGCGGGTCGGACCTGCACCTGGTCGGGGTGCTGGGCATGTACCTCGAGCGCGGCGACGTGCTCGGGCACGAGGTGATGGGCGTCGTCGAGGAGGTCGGCCCCGACGCCGCGCACCACCTGCGCGTCGGGGACCGGGTGGTGATCCCGTTCGGGATCGCGTGCGGGTCGTGCTACATGTGCGACCGGGGGTTGCAGTCGCAGTGCGAGACGACGCAGGTGCACGAGGAGGACAAGGGCGCGGCGCTGTTCGGCTACACGCGCCTGTACGGGAGCGTCCCCGGCGGGCAGGCCGAGCTGCTGCGGGTGCCGCAGGCGCACTACGGCCCGGTGGTGGTCCCCGACGACGGCGAGCCGGACGAGCGGTACCTGTACCTGTCGGACGTGCTGCCGACGGCGTGGCAGGCGGTGGAGTACGCGGCGGTCCCGCCCGGGGGGACGGTGGCCGTGCTGGGCCTGGGGCCGATCGGTCAGATGGCGGCGCGGGTCGCCCTGCACCGGGGTGCGGGCCGCGT
Organism: Cellulomonas triticagri; assembly: GCF_003696205.1. Taxonomy (GTDB): domain Bacteria; phylum Actinomycetota; class Actinomycetes; order Actinomycetales; family Cellulomonadaceae; genus Cellulomonas; species Cellulomonas triticagri. The sequence goes on along the minus strand of NZ_RFFI01000048.1, from coordinate 6,495 downwards.
GATCGGGGTGGACCTGGTGCCGGAGCGGCTGGCGATGGCGGCCCGGCACGGGGTCGAGGTCCTGGACGCGTCGCGGACGGGCGACGGGGAGATCGCCGCGGTGGTGCGGGAGGTGACGGACGGTCGCGGGGCGGACAGCGTGATCGACGCCGTCGGGATGGAGGCGCACGGCTCGCCGTTCGCGGAGGCCGCGCAGCGGGCGGTGGGGCGCCTTCCCGACCCGGTGGCCGCGGCGGTGACGGAGCGGGTGGGCGGAGACCGGTTGGCGGCGTTCCTCATCGGGCTGGACGCGGTGCGGCGGGGCGGGACGCTGTCGGTGTCGGGGGTGTACGGCGGGGCACGGGACCCGCTGCCGCTGGTGCAGCTGTTCGACAAGCAGGTGTCGGTCCGGATGGGGCAGGCGAACGTGCGCCGCTGGGTGGACGACCTGCTGCCGCTGGTGCAGGATCCCGCGGATCCGCTGGGGGTACTGGACCTGCGCACGCACCGGCTGCCCCTGGACCGCGCCCCGGAGGCCTACGAGATGTTCCAGCGCAAGCAGGACGGCTGCATCAAGGTGGTGCTCGACCCGACGGTCTGACACCGCGAAAACTCCGTGCCGCCGGCTGCGGTCGTGGTCCAGGATCGGTCCCATGACGAGCGAGGCGCTGCGGGACCGGGTCGTGGTCGTGACGGGTGCGAGCCGGCACCACAACATCGCGGCGGCGGTGGCGCGGCGTGCGGTGGCGGACGGCGCGGCGGTGCTGCTGCACGGCTGGGAGCCGCACGACGCCGAGCAGCCGTGGGGCGCGGACCCGGGGGCGGGCACGGCGCTGCTGGCCGAGCTGCGCGCCGCGGGAGGCCGCGCGGAGCTGGTGACCTCGGACTTCGCCGACCCGGACGCGCCGCACGCGGTGCTGGCGGCGGCGCGCGACGCGTTCGGGCACGTGGACGCCCTGGTGGCGACGCACGCGCGGTCGAGCGCGCAGACGCTGGAGGAGGTCACGGCGGCGGAGGTGGACCTGAGCGCCGCGGTGAACGTCCGCGCGACTCTGCTGCTGGTCCAGGCGCTCGCGGCCGGGCACGACGACGCGCGCCCGGGTGGGCGGGTGGTGCTGTTCACCTCGGGGCAGTACCACGGCGGGATGCCGGGGGAGCTGCCGTACATCGCGACGAAGGCGGCGCTGCACGGCCTGACGGCGAGCCTGGCGGTGCACCTGGCACCGCGGGGGATCACGGTGAACTGCCTGGACCCGGGGCCGACCGACACCGGTTACGCGGACCCGGAGACGTACGCGGCGGTGGCGGCGGCGAGCCCGCGCGGCCGCTGGGGCGAGCCGGAGGACGCCGCGCGCCTGGTCGGCTGGTTGCTCACGGACGACGCCGCGTGGGTCACGGGGCAGACGATCGCGTCGGACGGCGGGTTCTCGTCGCGGTGAACGGACCGTGCGCGCCCTTGTCGCCCGATGGCGAGGGAGTCGAGCGCGGCCCCGACGCCGCAGACGGCGGCGATGAGTCCCAGGTCAGCGCGACGGGGTAGGCGTGCCCGACGCTTGGGCCGCGTGCCCGAGGAGTCGTTCACACCTCGTTCGCCCGCCGCCCGCCCGGCGTCGGCCGACATCGCCTAGCCTGCGCCGGTGCCCGCGACCCCGTCACCTTCGTCACCCTCGTCACCTGCTCCGCGGTCCCCGGCCCGGGCGCGGTGGGCGGCGCCCCGCGCCGGCCTCCTGCTGGCGGGCGCCATCGCCGTGGAGGTCACGGGGTCGCTCGCGCTGCGGGCCGCGGTGGACCACCCCGCCTGGTACGCGGTCGTGGTCCCGGCGTACGTGACGGCGTTCGTGCTGCTGGGCGCGGTGCTGCGCGCGGGGATGCCGCTGGGGGTGGCGTACGGGGTGTGGGGCGCGACCGGGGTCGCGCTGACGGCGGCGCTCGGTGCGCTGGTGTTCGCCGAGCCGTTCACGCCGGTGGTCGTGGCGGGCATCGTCCTGATCATGGTGGGCGTGCTGGTCGTGGAGATCGGCTCGCAGCGTGCCCACCGCGAGCGTGGCGCCGCGACGGGTGGTGCGTGAGGTGGTGTGGCTGCTGCTCGCCGCGGCGATCGCGTGCGAGGTCGCGGCGACCCGGTCGTTGCGGGTCGCGAGCACGGGTGGGCCCCGCCGCTGGTACGCGGCGGTGGTGGCGGGCTACGTCGCCGCGTTCTCGTTCCTGAGCCTGACCCTCGCGCAGGGTCTCGGCATCGGTGTGGCGTACGGGATCTGGACGGCGACGGGGGTCGCCGTGACGGCGGTGGCGAGCCGCGTCCTGTTCGGTGAGCCGCTGACGCGGCTGATGCTGCTCGGAATCGGGTTGATCGTGGCGGGGGTGCTGCTGGTCGAGCTCGGGTCCGCGCACTGACCCGGCCGCGCGCGCCTCAGCCGAACGTCTCGTGCAGCACGGACCGCTCGGCGTCGGTGAGGTTGGACGCGACGAGGGTGCGGTGCGACCCGTGGAACCGCTCGCCGAGCCGGTCGAGGTCGGCGTCCTCGGTGACGGCGAACAGCGCCGAGGTGCCGGGGCCGAGGCCGTCGCGGACGCGCTCGATGTCGTCGGGGGAGATCCCGACGCCCTGCAGGTGCTTGGAGATCAGCCCGGTGGCGGCCCCGGCGGCGGCGCCGAGCAGCGGGACGAAGAACAGCGTGCCGAGCAGCAGACCCCACAGCGCTCCCCAGCCGGCGCCGCGCTTCTCGTCCTCGTGGGTGTGGTGCGCGGTGGGTCGGTCGGCCCCCGGCGGCCAGGAGACGACGGCGTGGTCGAGGACGGTGACGAGCCCGTCGCCGGCGGCGTCGCGCAGGACCCGCGCGGCCGCGGCGGCCCCATCGGGGGTGTCGAACCGCCAGACGGTGAACGCGGTCACGGCGGTGTCACTGGTTCTCGTCGAACGCGGCGCGCAGGCGGGCCTCGTCCTCGGCGGAGAGGTTGGTCTGCACGAGCTCGCCGTGGATGTTCTGCTCCTTGAGGGCGGCGAGGACCTTGTCGGGGACGGCGCCGGAGGACAGCAGGAACAGCGCGGACGTCCCGGGGGTGACGCGGTCGCGGACGGACCGGATGAAGTCGTCGTCGATGCCGACGTCCGCGAGCGCCCCGCCGAGCGCGCCCGCGGCGGCGCCGATGGCGGCCCCGAGCAGGGGGATGAAGAACAGCAGGCCGAAGAGCAGGCCCCAGAACGTGCCGCCGAGCGCCCCGGCGCCGGCGAGGTTGTTGGCCTGCCGGGTCTTGGGCTTCGTGCGGCCGGGCTCCCAGGAGACGGTGGCGGCGTCGTGCACCTGGATGAGCTGCTGCTTCTGGAGGGCCTGCAGGGCGCCCTCGGCGCGGTCGGCGCCCTCGGGGGTCTCGAACTTCCACACGCTGAGAGTGGCCACGGTCCCGCTCCTTCGTCCGCGTTGCTGGGTGACGTGCCCAGCGTCCGGTGCGGGTGGGGTCGGGCGCCTCACCCGCCCCGGATGATCACCGCGCGGACCAGCGAGGACGCCTCCGTGGCGCGTCCGGCGCCCGGCGAGGAGGGTGCTCAGCGCGCGCCGGGGCCGAGGACGCCCAGCGCCCGGACGGCGTCGCGCTCGTCCAGCAGCTCGGCCACGGACGCGTCGATGCGGGCGCGCGCGGTGGTGTCGAGGTCGAGCCCGGGGACGACCTGCCAGGTGCCGTCGGCGGCGACGACGGGGAAGGAGCAGACGACGCCCTCGGGGACGCCGTAGGACCCGTCGGAGAACCGCCCCGCGGAGGTCCAGTCGTCGCCGGGGACGTCGTGCCGCCGCAGGTGCTCGTGCTGGAGGACGGCGGTGGCGGTGGAGGCGACGGAGGACGCGCCGCGGGCGGCGATGATGGCGCCGCCGCGCTGGGCGACGGTGTCGACGAACGGCCCGTCGGCCCACTCCCGCCCGACGAGGTCGAGCGCGGGCCGGCTGCCGACGCGGGCGTGCCGCAGGTCGGGGTACTGGGTGCGGGAGTGGTTCCCCCAGACGGTGACCCGGGTGATGTCGGCCACGGGGGCGCCGGTGCGCTGCGCGACCTGGGCGACGGCCCGGTTGTGGTCGAGGCGGGTGAGGGCGGTGAACCGGTCGGCGGGGACGTCGGGGGCGTGGGAGGCGACGACGAGGGTGTTGGTGTTGGCGGGGTTCCCGACGACGAGGACCTGCACGCCGTCGGCGGCGACGTCGTTGAGCGCGGCGCCCTGGGGCCCGAAGATGCCGGCGTTGGCCTCGAGCAGGTCGGCGCGCTCCATCCCGGCGGTGCGGGGCCGTGCGCCGGCGAGGACCGCGACGTCGGCCCCGTCGAAGGCGTGCCGGGGGTCGCTGCTGACGTCGACGTCGAGCAGGACCCGCGAGGCGGCGTCCTGCAGCTCGAGCGCGACGCCCGCGGCGGCCTTGAGCGCGCGCGGGTGCTCGAGCATCCGCACCCGGACGGGGGTGTCGGGGCCGAACGCCTCGCCGCTGGCGACGCGGAACAGCAGGGCGTAGCCGATCTGCCCGGCAGCGCCGGTGAGGGTGAGGGTGAGGGGGTGGCTCATCGGGTCGCTCCGCTGCGAAGGGGTGGCCTGGGTCTGTCCGGTCCATTGAAGGCACAGTCCGGGGGCCCCTGCGCGGGCAGCAGCACCTACCCGGCGCGCCCCCCCGGTGTGGCCGCTGTCGCCTGCCCGCACCCCCGGCGCGTCACGGGAGGACGGCGGTCGCCTCGATCTCGACGAGCACCTCGGGCTGGTAGAGCACGTCGACGCCGATGAGCGAGGCGGGCGGCATCGGGCTGGGCAGCCCGAGCTCCGCGGCGACGGCCTCGACCCCGGCGAGGAACTCGCCCATGCGCTCGGGCCGCCACCGGGCGACGTAGACGGTGAGGCGGACGACGTCGGCGAACGTCGCGCCCGCCCCGGCGAGCCCGGTCGCGGTGTTCCGCAGGGCGTCGGCGACCTGCCCGGCGAGGTCGTCGGGCGCGAGCGGGCTGCCGTCGGCGGCCGCCGACCCGACCTGCCCGGCGACGTGCACCTGCCGGGTGCCCGTGCCGATCGCGACGTGGTGGTAGGGGACGGGCTGGGCCATCCCGGTGGGGCTGAGCAGCTGCACGGGCACGGGGTCCTCCAGGACTGGACGAGTAGGTACCCCCTTGCTACCTGGTGCCCTCAGGGAACTTCAACGAGACTAGGTGGCGTGACGGAAACCAGCACGGCCCCCGCGCCCGCCGACCGACTGGCCGAGCACCTCGCGGTGGGTGCCCCGCACCGCGAGCTGCTGGAGCAGGTGCTCGACACCTGGTCGATGCAGGTCCTGGAGGAGCTCTGCGAGGGACCCGCCCGGTTCAACCACCTCCGGCGCGCGATCCCCGCGGTCACGGCGAAGTCCCTCACGGCCACGCTGCGGAAGCTCGAGCGCAACGGCATCGTCGGCCGGGAGGTCGTCGCGACCCGCCCCGTCGCGGTCGAGTACCGGATCACCCCGCTCGGCAAGACGCTGCGCGAGCCCGTGGACGCCCTGCTGCTCTGGACGCGGACGCACCTCGCCGAGGTGGACGCCGCGCGGGACCGGTTCGACGCGCTCTGAGCGTCTGCCGCCCGCGTGCGGCAGGCTGGACCGGACGACCGCAGCAGGACCGAGCGAACCCCAGGAGCACCCCGTGCCGCAGGACACCGTCCGCACCGCAGGCCGGCTCGACGCCGTCGAGCGTCGCCTCGTCGTCGACTCCGACGTCGGCGAGGTCGGCGACGTCACGACGGTCCAGTCGCTGAGCGTGGTGCTGCGCGCACCCGCGGCGGAGGTCTGGGTCGCCTGCACGACCCCCGACCGCCTGGCCCGGTGGTTCGGGCCGGTGCACGGCGACCTCGGTCTCGGCAACCGGTACCAGGTGGAGGGCAACGCGGGTGGCACGGTCGAGTCGTGCGAGCCGCCCGAGGCGTTCGCGGTCACCTGGGAGTTCGACGGGGGCGTCTCGCGGGTCGCGGTGGCGCTGGACGTGGTGGACGAGGGCGCGACGCGGCTCACGCTGGTGCACGCGGCCGACGTGCCGCGGGACTTCTGGGACCGGTTCGGCCCCGGTGCCACCGGCGTCGGCTGGGACCTCGCGCTGCTCGGGCTGGCGCACCACCTGGAGACGGGTGCGGACGAGCCGGCCGAGACGAGCGCGTGGGGGACGTCGGACGACGCCCGCGCGTTCGTGGCGGGCAGCGCGGAGCGCTGGGGCGAGGCCGCGGTGGCGGCGGGCGTGGAGCCCGGTGGGGCGCGCGCGGCGGCGGCCAGGACCGCCGAGTTCTACTCCGCGGGCTGACCGTCGGTCCGTCGGGGGTCATCCGCCGCGGGTGAGGTGCCGCCGGGCGCGCACCCCTAGCGTCGGGGACCGGCCCGGGGGGAGGGTGTCGCCATGGGGACGTCCGGACCGGCTGGTCCCGAGGCGACGCTCCGCGCCCGGGTCGCCGCCCTCGAGGCGGAGAACGCCCGGCTGCGCGCGGCCGCCGGGGCCGGGTCGACGGCGGGGGGCGCCGGGACGGCCGCGGGC
>NZ_RFFI01000047.1 GCF_003696205.1 Cellulomonas triticagri | reverse complement strand
CCCCGCGCCGGAGGGTGCGGCCGCACCGGCGCGGGACGGGTTCAGGGGGGCCGCGCGGGCCGGGTCAGGGGTCCGGCCCGCGCGGCGGGGGTGCGCCTCAGGCGCGGGCGGTGGCCTCGCCGATGGCGGCGACGACGCGCTCGACCGTCATGCCGAGCTCGCGCTGGGCGTCGCCCGCGGGGGCCGAGACGCCGAACTGGTCGATGCCGACGAGCACGCCGCGGTCGCCCGCGACGTCGCGCCACCCGTAGGTCGCGGCGGCCTCGACCACGACGCGCGCGGTCAGCGCGGCGGGCAGGACGGACTCCCGGTAGGCGGCGTCCTGCCGGTCGAACAGCTCGCGCGACGGCATGCTGACGACGCGCACCCGGGTGCCGGTCGCGCGGACCTGCGCGGCGGCGTCGAGGGCGAGCTCCAGCTCGGAGCCGGTGCCGATGACGACGACCTGCGGGTCGGCGTCGTCGCTGACGACGTACGCGCCGTGGCGCACCCCGTCGACGACGTCGGCCAGCGGGAGGTCGAGCGTGCGCAGCGGCTGCCGGCAGAGCACGAGGCCGGTGGGGCCGGCCTGCTCCAGGGCGACCAGCCAGGCGGCGGCGGTCTCGTTCGCGTCGGCCGGGCGCACGGTCGTCAGCCCGGGCATGGCGCGCAGGCTGGTCAGGTGCTCGATCGGCTGGTGCGTCGGGCCGTCCTGGCCGAGCGCGATGGAGTCGTGCGACCACACGTAGACGGCGGGCAGGCCCATGAGGGCGGCGAGCCGGATCGCGGGGCGCTGGTAGTCGGAGAACACCAGGAACGTCCCGCCGAACGGCCGGACGCCGCCCGCGAGCAGCATGCCGTTCATCGCGGCGGCCATGGCGTGCTCGCGGACGCCCCAGTGGATGTTCCGGCCGGTGCGGCCGTCGCCCTCGGGGAGGAAGGAGCCCGCCCCGGCGATGGCGGTCCGGTTCGGCTCCGCGAGGTCGGCCGAGCCGCCGACCAGGTCGGGCAGCCGGGCGGCGAGCGCCTGGATGACCTTGCCGGAGGCGTCGCGGGTGGCGAGCACCGAGCCGACCTCGAAGGTCGGCAGCGACGACGCGAGGTCGGCGGGCAGGGTCCGGGACTGCGCGGCGTGCCACTGCGCGGCCAGGTCGGGGTGCGCCTGCGCCCAGGTGGCGAAGGTCGCGTCCCACGCGGCGTGCAGCTCGGCGCCGCGGGCCACGGCCCGGCGGGTGTGCGCGAGCACCTCGGGGTCGACCTCGAACGCGCCGGCGTCGGTGCCGAGCTCGGCGCGGACGGCGGCGACCTCGGTGCCGCCGAGCGGGGCGCCGTGCGAGCCGGCGGTGCCGCGGGCGTTCGGGGCGGGCCAGGCGATCTCGGACTTGAGCACGACGAGGTGCGGGCGGCCGTCGCCCGGGCGCTCGCCGAGGACGGCGTCCAGGGCGGGCACGTCGATGTCGCCGGAGGCGGCGCGGGCGACGTGGGACACCCGCCAGCCCTGGGCGGCGAACCGGGCGCCGACGTCCTCGCTCCAGGTGAGGGTGGTGGAGCCCTCGATCTGGATGTCGTTGTCGTCGTAGACGACGGTGAGGTTGTCGAGGCGGTGCCGGCCGGCGAGGGCCCCGGCCTCGTAGGAGACGCCCTCCTGCAGGTCGCCGTCGGAGGCGAGGACCCACACGTGCCGGTCGAAGGCGGTGGTGCCGTCGCCGCCGTAGACGGCGCGCTCGTGCTGGAAGGCCATCGCCATGCCGACCGCCATGGTGATGCCCTGGCCGAGCGGCCCGGTGGTGGCGTCGACGCCGGGCGTCATGCCGTGCTCGGGGTGGCCGGGGGTGCGCGAGTGCAGGGTGCGGAACGCCTTCAGGTCGTCCAGCGTCAGGTCGTACCCGGTGAGGTAGAGCTGCGTGTACAGCAGCATGCTGGCGTGCCCGCAGGACAGCACGAAGCGGTCGCGGCCCGCCCAGCCGGGGTCGGCGGGGTCGTGGCGGACGTGCTTCTGGAAGAGCAGGTCCGCGACGGGCGCGAGCGACAGGGCGGCGCCCGGGTGGCCGGACTTCGCCGCCTCGATCGCGTCGAGCGCGAGGGTGCGGGCCGCGGTGACGGCGCGCTCGTCCAGCGCGGTGGTCGTGGTCGCCGTCATGGCAACCCTCCTTGGTCGTCGTCGAGACGGAACGTCGAACATCCTATCGTCATGACGACATGACCTCGCAAGGTGGACTGCGCTATCAGCAGGACGTCATAATGAAACCCGTGACAGGGGCGATGACGACGGGCACGGTCAAGTACGTCGCGGTGCGCGAGCACCTGCAGCGACGGATCCGGGCGATGCAGCCGGGCGAGCAGCTGCCGACCGAGCCGGTGCTGTGCCAGGAGTACGGCGTCAGCCGCATCACCGTCCGCCGCGCCGTGGACGACCTCATCCGCGACGGCCTCATCGTGCGCGAGCAGGGCCGCGGCACCTTCGTCACCGAGCCGCGCTGGACCCAGCAGGTGCGCGAGACCTTCGCCGACCGGGTTACCGGCTTCTACCGCCAGCAGACCGAGCTCGGGCGCGAGGTCGGCACCGAGGTGCTGGCCAACCACGTCGTGCGGGACGTCGCCGCCGCCACCGCGCTCGGCCTGAACCCGGCGGACGAGCTGATCGAGCTCGAGCGGCTGCGGTTCGTCAACGGCACCCTGCACCAGCACGTGTACACCTACCTGCCCGCGGCGCGGTTCGGTCGGCTGGTGGACGAGGACCTGTCGCGCGGCTCGCTGTTCGACCACCTGGTGCGCGAGCACGGCGTGACGCTGGTCCGCAACGACCTGCTGGTGCGCCTCGACCGCCCCGAGGGCCGGATCGCGCGCGCCCTGGAGGTCGAGGACGGCACCGTCGTGCTGGCGATGGAGTCGCTCGTCTACGACGAGACCGGCGCCGCCGTGGCGTTCGGCACCGCGCGGCACACCCCGGGCAACAGCGAGATCGCCTTCACCATGGGGCCGGCGGCGCCCGAGCGCGCCTGACGCGGGCACCCCGCGCGACCAGGGGGCTTGCAGCGACGAATTCGTCATGACAACATGACGTCCCCGACGCGGCCGTCGGGGCCGCGCGGAGCAGCGCGGCGGACGCAGGAGGGTTGACCCGATGCTCACGCAGTACCTAGACGAGCGCACGATGCTGTTCCCTGACCGGGTGGACGGCTGGCGCGACGCGATCGAGCAGGTCGCCGCACCCCTGCTCGCCGACGGCGCCATCACGCGCGAGTACGTCGACGCGATGCTCACGTCCATCGCGAACGGCGGCACGTACATCGACCTCGGCTACGGCATCGCCCTCGCGCACGCCCGGCCGGAGAGCGGCGTCGTCCGCACCGGCCTGTCCGCGCTCTGGGTCCGCCCCGCCGTGCTGCTGAACGACGAGGAGGCGCACCCCATCCGCCTGTTCGTCTGCCTCGCGGCCGCCGACAGCAGCGCCCACCTGGCGGCGCTGGCCCAGCTCGGCCAGCTGCTGACCGACGAGGCCGCGCGGGACGCCCTCCTCGCGGCCACCGACCCCACCACCGCGCTCGCGGTCCTCACGGCAGGAGAGCAGTCATGACGAAGTTCCTCGCGGTGTGCAGCACCGGCCTCGGCAGCAGCTTCATGGTGCACATGAACATCGAGAAGGTCCTCAAGGAGCTCGGCGCCTCCGGCGTCACCGTCGACCACGCCGACCTCGGCTCCGTCGCGAACGGCGACGCGGACGCCGTGTTCGTCGGCCGGGACATCGCGGAGGCCGCGGGCCACCTCGGGGACGTGGTCGTCCTCGACTCGATCATCGACCTCGACGAGCTGCGCACGAAGGTCCGGGACGCCGCGGGGCGTCACGGCGTCGCCGTCCAGTAGTCCTCCCCAGAACAGCCAGGAAGGAAGTTCCCCATGGACGCGGTTCTCGACGTCTTCCTCGACATCTTCACGCAGCCGGCGGTCATCGTCGCGCTGATCGCCCTCATCGGCCTCGCGGCGCAGTCCAAGAGCTTCAGCGACGTGCTCAAGGGCACCGTCCGCACGCTCGTCGGCTTCCTCGTGCTCGCCGCCGGTGCCGGGGTCGTGGTCGGCGCGCTCGACCCGTTCGGCCAGATGTTCCAGGCCGCGTTCGACGTCCAGGGCGTCGTGCCGAACAACGAGGCGATCGTCGCGCAGGCGCTGCTGGAGTACGGCTCCGCCGCCGCGCTGATCTTCTTCTTCGGCATGATCGTGAACATCGCGCTCGCCGCGACCACCCGGTTCAAGTACATCTACCTGTCCGGGCACGTCGCGTTCTACATCGCCGCGATGTTCGCCGTGATCCTCGCCGTCGCGGGCTTCGAGCCGTGGGCCGTCGTCCTGTGGGGCTCGATCGCGCAGGGCATCTACATGGTCGTCTCGCCCGCGCTGGTGCAGCCGTTCATGCGCAAGGTCACCGGCAGCGACGACGTCGCCCTCGGCCACACCGGCGGCGCCGGCATCGCGCTGTCCGGCCTGGTCGCCCGCCTCACCCGCGGCAAGGGCACCTCGAAGTCCACCGAGGACCTGAACTTCCCCAAGGGCCTGGGCTTCCTGCGCGACACCACCGTCATCGTCGCGCTGTCGATGGCCGTCATCTACGTCGTCGTCGGCATCTTCGCCGGCGCCGGCTACATCGAGACCGAGCTGTCCGGCGGCCAGAACTTCATCGTGTTCCTGCTGCTGCAGGCCGCGACGTTCTCCGCGGGCGTGTTCATCATCCTCGCCGGCGTCCGCGTCGTCCTGGCCGAGATCGTCCCCGCGTTCAAGGGCATCTCCGAGAAGCTGGTCAAGAACGCCAAGCCCGCCCTCGACGTGCCGATCGTCTTCACCTTCGCCCCGAACGCCGTGCTCATCGGCTTCGTCGCCTCGTTCGTCGGCGGCATCGTCGGCATGATCGGCATGGTGGCCATGGGCACCACGATCATCATCCCCGGCGTCGTCGGGCACTTCATGACCGGTGCCGCGTCCGGCGTCATCGGCAACGCCGCGGGCGGGCGCCGCGGCGCCGTGCTCGGCGCGTTCGCCAACGGTGTGGCGATCACGTTCCTGCCGCTGTTCCTGCTGCCGGTCCTCGGCGACATGGGCCTGGCGAACGCGACGTTCTCCGACGCGGACTACGGCGTGTTCGGCTTGCTGCTCGGCGGGTTCTCCGCCGTCGGCGGGCAGGTCGCGATCATGGTCGGCATCGTGGCCTCGCTGGTCGCGCTGTACGTGGTGTCCTTCGCGCTCAAGCGCCGGGACGCCCGGCGCGCCGCCGCGGCCCCGGCCGCCGACGAGGCGGAGCCCGTCTCCGTCTGACGCGCACCACCGCACCATCCCGTAGCACCCCGCAGTACCGAGGGCCCCCGCGGTCCGGCCTCGCGCCGGGCACCGGGGGCCCTCGCGCGTGCCGGGGGTTCCGTCGGCGGACGCTGCGGTCTAACATCGCCTCTGGACGATGACAGCACCACCGAGCGATGATGGGAACCAGTCGCGCATGAGCCACGGACACGACCACGGGGACGCCTCGACGCCGGACCACCGGCGCCGGCTCGCGATCGCGTTCGGCCTGACCGCGACCGTGCTGGTCGCGCAGGCCGTCGGTGCAGTCGTCACCGGGAGCCTCGCGCTCCTGGTCGACACCGCGCACATGCTCACGGACACCGGCGGGCTCGCGATGGCCCTGGTCGCGGCGCACCTGGTCCGCCGCCCGGCGACCTCCCGCCGGACCTGGGGCCTGCGGCGCGCGGAGGTGCTGGCCGCGCTCGCGCAGTCTGCGGTGCTGCTCGCCGTCGGCGTCTACGTGCTGGTCGAGGCGGTGCGACGGTTCGCCGAGCCGCCCGAGGTGCCGTCGCGCGAGCTCCTGGTGTTCGGCGTCGTGGGCCTGGCGGCCAACCTCGTGTCGCTCGGGGTGCTGGCCGGCGGGCGGTCGGCGAGCTTCAACCTGCGTGCGGCGTTCCTCGAGGTGCTGAACGACGCGCTCGGCTCGGTCGGCGTGATCGTCGCGGCCGTCGTGATCGGCACGACGGGCTGGCAGCAGGCCGACGCCGTCGCGGGGGTGCTCATCGGTCTGCTCATCGTGCCGCGCGCGGTCCGGCTGCTGCGCGAGACCGCCGCCGTGCTGCTGGAGTCCACCCCGCCCGGCCTCGACCTGGACGCGGTGCGGGAGCACCTGCTCGGCGTCGAGCACGTCCGCGACGTGCACGACCTGCACGCGTCCCTCGTGGCGACGGGTCTGCCGGTGGTCACCGCGCACGTCGTGGTCGACGACGCCTGCTTCGGCGACGGGCACGCCGGGCGCATCCTCGACCAGCTGCAGGAGTGCCTGGCGACGCACTTCCCGGTCTCGGTCGAGCACTCGACGTTCCAGGTCGAGCCGGTGGCGCACCGCGGCCACGAGCACCTCGGGCACGCCTGAGCGTCACCCGTCCGGGCGGCCCGGTTGGTGGGGGTTGTGCACGTTCTGTGCCACGTGGACGGCTCTGGGCGCATCGGCGGGCGAGTCGTGCGACCGTAGAGCGGGTGCCCGTGCCCTCCCGCCGACCCAGACGTGGAGTCCCTCCCTGCCATGAGCGTTGCCGCAGCCGCTGCCCTGACCGCCGAGGTCGCCGCCCCGTCGGCCGAGTACTCCGGCTTCATCGGCTGGGTCCTCAGCCTGATGGAGAGCCTCGGCGAGGTGGGCGTCGGCGCGGCCGTGTTCATCGAGACGTTCGTGCCGCCGATCCCGTCCGAGGCGGTGCTGCCCGGCGCCGGGTTCCTCGCCTACGACGGCCGGATGAACCTCTGGCTCGCGATCCTGGGCGCGACCGCCGGCGCCGTGCTCGGCGCGTGGATCTGGTGGCTGCTGGGCGCGTGGCTCGGCCGCGACCGCACGCGCGCGCTGGTCGGCCGGATCCCGCTGCTCGACACCGACGACTTCGACAAGGCCGAGAAGTTCTTCGTCCGCTGGGGCCCGGTCGCCGTGCTGCTCGGCCGGTGCGTGCCGCTGGTGCGGAGCTTCATCTCCATCCCTGCCGGGATCGAGCGGATGCCGTTCTGGGCGTTCACGTTCTACACGTTCGTCGGGTCGGCGGTGTGGAACGGCATCTGGATCGGCCTCGGCTACGCGTTCGGCCCGGCGATCAAGCCGGTGCTCGCCGAGTGGAGCGGCGTGCTGTCGAACCTGGTGCTCGGCGTGATCGGGCTGCTGGTGCTGTGGTTCGTGATCTCGCGGCTGCGGCGGCGCCGCCGCGCGGCGCTGGGGACCGCGGCCGACGGCTGACCCCCTCGGTCCTGACCGGACCGACGGGCCCCGGGCCACCTCGCACGAGGTGGCCCGGGGCCCTGCCTGCGTCAGTCCACGACGTGCGACGCGATCTCCCGCGGCGCGAGGGACGACGGCTGGCCGGGGGTCCCGGTCGCCAGGGTCACGGTCACGGTGCTGCCGCTGGCCACGGCCAGGCTCCGCGACACGTGGACCGTGTCGCCCGAGGTGGTCCGGGCGGCGGAGGGCGACGTGCCCGCGTAGGCCTCGAACGCGTACTCCCCGTCCACCCGGACGATGTACCGGTTCTTCTCGGCGAACTGCGTCGCGTCGAGCGCGACGCTCAGCCGGCCACCGGCCACGGTGATGCCCCGCACGGCGGCGAGCGCCGCTGCCGTGGGCCCCTGGTCCTCCGGGACGACCACGGTCTGCACGACCGTGCCGCCGGCCGAGCCCTGCCCCGGCAGCCCGGGCGTCCGCCAGAGCTCGATGGTGTCCCCGGGGGCCGCCTCGACGGTCGTGTGGGCGATGACGGAGCCCTCGACCGACCGGTCGACGGTGGAGTAGAAGTGGCGGCCGCCGTGCAGCTCCATCACGTACTCGCCGTTGTGGCGCACGATGAAGCGGTCGAGCGTGCCGTACGACTCCGTGGGGACGGCGACCTGGAGGCGGGCGGCATCCTGGTCACCGACGACCGAGAGCACGGGCTCCCCGGTCGCCGGGGGCGTGGTCTCCTCCTCCGGCCAGGGGATCGGGTTCCAGAGCGACAGCGCGTGGATCCAGTTCGGGTCGCCGAACCCGGTGTAGCTCTGGACGGCCTCGTAGAGCTGGCCCTCGTGGGTCACGCGGTCGCCGATCCGGTAGACGCCGAACGGGTCCCAGGCGGGCGGGGCGGTCGGGTCGGGGCGGGTGGCGATCTGCACCGAGTCGCTCGCCGCGGTGGCACCCGAGGCGTCGCGCGCGGTGACGACGTACTGGTAGGTGGTGCCGGGCGCGAGGCCGGTGTCCTCGAACCGGGTCGACGTGGTGGTGGTGACCGGGGTGAACGCGGAGCCGAGGGTCGCCCGGCTGACCTCGTACGTCACCGCGCCGGTGCCGCCCTGCGCCGCGCCCCACATCAGGTCGATCGTGGACGTGGTGGCGCCCATGGAGTGCAGGCCGGTCGGCGGACGGAGCGCCGCCGGGCCGTCCGGGGTGGTGACCTCGACGGGCGCCGAGGGCGCCGAGAACTGGCCCGCTCGGTCGTACGCGCGCACGGTGTACGTGTACGAGGTCCCCGGGAGGACGTCCCGGTCGGTCAGCGTGGTCGTGGTGGTGCGCCCGACGACCGCCCCGTCACGCTGCACCTCGTAGCCCGCGACACCGGAGTCGGACGTCGCCGCCGGCCACTCGAGCGTCACGTGGTCGCTGCCGACGCCCGACGCGGTCGGGTCCCCGGTGAGCACCGGCGGGTCGCCGGCCTCGACCGGGTCGCCCGCGACGTCCACGTCGATGACGTTGTAGAACGCGTTCGCCGTGTCGTCGACCGTCCACACCGCGTAGATGACGTGGTAGCCGGACCGGTCCGCGGGGACGTCGACGACGTGCGCCTCGCCCTGGTTCGGCCGGGTGCCGTCGTGCACGACCGTCTCGATCAGCTCGAGCGACGACCGCTGCAGCGGCTGCTCCGGGTCCCACCCCGGCTTCGTCATGAAGTACTCCCACTTGGTGGTGGGGTGCGGCGCCGTGTAGGTCCAGCTGAGCGTGTTGCGCCCGGGCGAGATCTCGTTCTTCAGCCACCGGTCGGCGGACTGCTCGTCGAGCTCGGCGAACCGGGCGTTGCCGGCCGACGCGAGCTGCCCGTCGGCCGGTCCGGCCTCGGGGAAGCCCTTGCGGCCCTCGATGCTCTGCGGCTCGTACTGCACGTCGCCGAGACCGACGTTCTCCTTCATCGCGGCCCGGGCGACCAGCCCGGACTCCTCGCCGCCGACGTACCCGTGCGACCACGCGGTCGGCGCGGTGCCGACGGCCAGCGCACCGAGCACGGTGAGCGCCGTGCCGGCCCCCACCGCCCTCGTCCTCATCTTCGTCCTGCGCATGAAGCTGCTCTCCTCTGACGGGGACCCTCGGCCCGGACGGGGTCCGGCCGGGCCGGGATCTTGTTGACCCGGGGAGCGTCACCGATGCCAGGAGCACCTAGGTGTGCGTGGAATCACGGAGGTGGGGGGTGGGTGGACCACTCAGGCCGGTACCGCGAGCACGGCGTCCAGGGAGTCCTGGGCCAGCAGGGTGTCGATGGCGGTGAGCGCGAGGCCGGTGACCCCGACCAGCTCGCCGAGGTCCGACACCACGACCTGGAGCTCGCGCGTCGCCAGCGGCAGCGTCTGCTGGTACATCCGCTCGCGCACGCCGGACAGCAGCACCTCGCCGCACTGCGCGAGCTGCCCGGAGAGCGCGATCACCCGCGGGTTCAGCACGCTGACCAGGGTGGCGACGGACTCCCCGACGGCGCGGCCGGCGGCGCGGACCAGGCGGACGGCCTCCATGTCGCCCTGCGCGACGAGCGCGACGACGTCGGCGGTGCGGTGCACGTCGCGCCCGGACTCCGCGAGGGTGCGGACGAGGGCCCAGCCCGCGGCGTAGGTCTCGAGGCAGTCGAGGTTGCCGCAGTGGCAGGGGCGGGGCTCGGCGTCGGGGTGGGCGGCGCGGGTGTGCCCGATGTCGCCCGCGGCGCCCTTGTCGCCGCGCACGATGCGCCCGTTGAACACCAGGCCCGCGCCGATGCCGGTGCCGAGCTTGAGGGCGATGAGGTTGTCGGTGCCGGTGACGCGGGCCTCGGCGACGGCCCGGGCGTTGACGTCGTTCTCGACCACGACCGGCCCGGGGTAGCGGGTCTGGAACGCGGCGGCGATGTCGTAGCCGTCCCAGCCCGTCATGATCGGCGGGTTGACGACCCGGTGGGCGGCGAACTCGACGGGCCCGGGGACGCCGACGGCGACGGCCCAGACGTCGGCGGGGTCGGCGAGCTCGTCGAAGCCCTCCTGGACCATGCCGAGCACCTGCTCGGGCCCGGCCCACACCTCGACGTCGCGGGTGAGGTGGGCGAGCGGGGTCCCGGCGAGGTCGCACACGGCGAGCGTGAAGCCCATGGCGCCGATGTCGGCGGTCAGCACGCGGGCGCGGTCGGCGGCGAACGCGAACCGGCTGGAGGGTCGCCCGCCGCTGGACTCGGCGCCGCCGATCTCCCGGATGAGGCCCGCGCCCTCGAGGGCGGCCAGGCGCTGGTTCACGGTCGACCGGGACAGCCCGGTGTGCTCGATGACCTCGATCCGGCTGAGCGGGCCCAGCGTCCGGAAGAGGTCGAGCACCTCCGCTGCGTGCCCTGCGACCTGCGCCATCGCGTGCTCCTCCGTCCGAACTGAGACTGTGCGTCCTACGTTACAGCGTCGAGCGTCGAGAAGTCACCTCCCTTTCGGGTTGACGACAATCAAAAGTGGTCGTAGTTTCGTCGACGTCGGCACACAGTGGTGCCCCTGGCGTCAAGGAACGACATGTCCAGCGCAGCCCCGAAGTCCAGGACCCTCCTCCTCACGGCCGCGGCGGCGTCGGTCGCCCTCGGCCTGGCCGCGTGCTCGTCCGGCTCCTCCGGCTCCGGCACCGACGCCACCGGCGACGGCGGCTCCGGCTCCGGCAGCACCAAGGTCGCGGCCGTCATCAAGGGCCTCGACAACCCGTTCTTCCAGGCCATGGAGCAGGGCATCGACGAGACGGCCGAGGCCGACGGCGTCGAGGTGTCCGTCCAGGCCGCCGCCGACATCGGCGACACCACCGGCCAGGCCGACAAGCTCGCCGCCCTCGCGGGCCAGGACTTCGGCTGCTTCGTGGTCAACCCCATCAGCGGCACCAACCTCGTCCAGGCGCTCGCCCCCGTCGGCG
Source organism: Cellulomonas triticagri (assembly GCF_003696205.1). GTDB lineage: Bacteria > Actinomycetota > Actinomycetes > Actinomycetales > Cellulomonadaceae > Cellulomonas > Cellulomonas triticagri. The sequence goes on along the minus strand of NZ_RFFI01000047.1, from coordinate 20,017 downwards.
CCGCGGGCACCCCCGTCGTCAACATCGACAGCCCGATCGACGCCGACGCCGCCTCGGCCGCGAACCTCGACATCGCCACCTACATCGGCACCGACAACGAGGCCGCCGGCGGCAAGGCCGGCGACTTCGTCCTCGCCAACGTCGACCCCGGCGCCCAGGTCGCCATCATCGGCGGCATCGCGGGCGACGTGACCAGCGCGGCCCGCGTCGACGGATTCAAGGCCGCCGTGGGCGGCGACGTCGACGTCATCCAGGAGGAGGCGGCGGACTGGAAGCGCGACATCGCGCTCACCAAGGCCACCGACATCCTCGCCGCCAACCCCGACGTCTCGGCGTTCTTCGCCGCCAACGACGACATGGGTCTCGGCATCGTCAAGGCCGTCGAGAACGCCGGCAAGACCGGCCAGGTCGTGGTGGTCAGCGTCGACGGCAACCAGGACGCCCTGCAGTCCGTGCTGGACGGCGGCCTCAGCGCCACCGTCGCGCAGTACCCGTACGCCATCGGCTCCCTCGGCGTGCAGGCCTGCCAGGTCGCGGCCGCGGGCACCGAGCTGCCCGCCGAGATCGAGTCGCCCACCGCGCTGGTGGACGCGAGCGTCGCGCAGCAGGCCATCGACGCCTTCCCGCAGCCGTTCGAGGAGTTCGACAACCCCCTGACCGACCTCCTCCCCTGAGACACCGGGCGGGGCGGTCCCACCCCCCTGAACCGCCCCGCCCGGTCACCACCAGCCCGTCAGCCCCGCACGCGCCCCACCGGAGAGGCACCCGTGAACCCCACCGCACCGACGTCCGCGTCGGCACCGACGCCGACGGCCGGCCCGTCCCGCACCCCCGAGGCCGCACCGCCGGCCCGCCGGGTCGTGGCCGCGCTGGCCGAGGCCCGGCACCTGAGCTTCTGGGCGGAGAACGCCGCCCCGATCGGCCTGGTGGTCCTGGTCGTCGTGTTCAGCATCCTGAGCCCGACGTTCCTCACCCTCGGCAACCTCACCGCGATGCTCGTCGCCGGGGCGATCCTCGTGATCCTCGCCGTGGCGCAGTCCTTCGTCATCACCACCGGCGGCATCGACCTGTCGATCTCCGCGACCATGACCATCGGCGCCGTCGGCTTCGGGCTCGCGTTCCGGGCCGGGCTGCCGTTCTGGCCCGCCGCCGCGGTCGCCCTGGCCTCCGCGACCGTGATCGGCCTGGTCAACGGCCTGCTGATCGCCAAGGGCAAGGTCACCGACTTCATCGCGACGCTCGGCACGCTCGGCGTCGCCACCGGCGCCGCGCTGATCCTCACGGACGGCCGCCCGATCAGCGTGTTCAGCACCGAGCTGCTGACCCTCACCACGGGGAAGATCGGCTTCCTGCCCTACCCGTTCCTGCTGGCCGCCGTCGTCGCCGTCCTCGCCTGGGTCGTCATGTTCCGCACCCGGTACGGCCTGCACGTCCAGGCCGTCGGCGGCAGCGAGGAGGCCGCGGTCGCCAACGGCGTCAAGGCGCCCCGCGTGCGCATCGCCGTCTACGTGTGGGCCGCCGCGCTCGCCGGGCTGGCGTCGCTGCTGCTGGTCGCCCGGATCGGCGCCGCCGAGCCCGCGATCAACACCACCTACCTGCTGAACTCCATCGCCGCGGTCGTGCTCGGCGGCGTCAGCCTCACCGGCGGCCGCGCCAAGATCGTCGGCCCCGTGCTCGGCGCGCTGCTGCTCACCGCCCTGACCAACGGGCTCACGCTCCTCGCCGTCTCGCAGTTCTACCAGCCGCTCGCCGTGGGACTCGTCGTCGTCCTCGCGGCCCTGCTCACGAGGTACCAGAAGCGATGACCACCACCGACCTCGTCCTCACCGCCGAGGGCCTCACCAAGTCGTTCGGCGGCGTCCACGCCCTCAAGGGCGCCTCGATCACGATGCGCCGCGGCGAGGTGACCGCCCTGATCGGCGACAACGGCGCCGGCAAGTCCACCCTCGTGCGCTGCCTGTCCGGCATCCACCGCCCCGACTCCGGGACCATCACCCTGGACGGCGAGGAGGTGCAGCTCGACTCCCCGCTGGACGCCCGCGCCCACGGCATCGAGACCGTGCAGCAGAACCTCGCCCTCGTCGAGGACCTCACCGTCTGGCAGAACTTCTTCGTCGGTCGCGAGCTCACCCGCGGCGTCGGCCCGGTCCGGCTGCTCGACCGCAGGGCCATGCGCGAGCAGGCCGGGCAGCTGCTCAGCGGGCTCGCCGTCAACGTCCCGCCCGTCACCTCGCGCGTCCGCCGGCTGTCCGGCGGGCAGCGGCAGGCCGTCGCCATCGCCCGCGCCGCCGGGTGGGGGAGCGCCATGGTCATCATGGACGAGCCCACCGCCGCGCTCGGCGTGCAGGAGACCGCCCGCGTCGAGGAGGTCATCCGGCGCCTGCAGGACTCCGGCGTCGCCGTGCTGCTGATCAGCCACAACTTCGACCAGGTGCTGCGGCTCGCCCAGCACGTGTGGGTGATGCGCGCGGGGCTCGCCGTCGCCGAGCGGCGCGCCGACCAGACGTCCGGGGACGAGCTCGTCGCGCTCATCACCGGCGCGAAGGCGGCGTGACCATGGGCCACGACGCCGTCGCCGACGTGCTGCTCGGCGTGCACGCCGGGTGCTGGGGGTTCGGCTGGTCCCCGCAGCAGGCGGACCGCACGATCGGGGCGGCCGCCCGCGCGGGCTACGACCTGATCGAGGTCCCCGCCATCGACCGCACGCTGCTCGACGCCGCCGACACCGCCACCGCCTTGCAGCGGCACGGCATCGCCCCCGCGGTGTCGCTCGCCCTCGGCGAGGCCGACGACATCACGTCGCCGGACCCCGCCGTGGTCGCCGCAGGGCTGCACCGGCTGCGGGAGGCCGTGGCGTTCGCCGCCGACATCGGCGCGGTCTACGTCGGCGGGGTGACGCACTCCGCGATGCGCCGTTACCTCGCGCCGCCCACGCCCGAGGGCCGGGCGAGCGCCGTCGCGACGCTGCGGACCGTCGCCCGGGAGGCCGCGCGGCGGCACGTCGTCCTCGGTGTCGAGTACGTCAACCGGTACGAGTCCAACCTGCTCAACACCGCCGCGCAGGCCCTCGCGTTCGTCGAGGAGATCGGCGAGGACAACGTCGTCGTGCACCTCGACACCTTCCACGCCGCGCTGGAGGAGACGGACGTCGTCGTCCCCGTCGAGGTCGCCGGGCACCGCCTCGGCTACGTGCACGCCTCCGAGAACCACCGCGGCGCGCTCGGCACCGGCACCCTCGACTGGCCCCGGCTGCTGCGGGCGCTGCTCGCCTCCGGCTACCGCGGCCCGATCACCGTCGAGTCGTTCTCCCGCGACGTCGTCGGCACCGCGTCCGCCGTCGACATCGGGCTGTGGCGCAGCCAGTGGGACGACCCGGACGAGATCGCCGAGACGTCGATCCGGTTCCTGCGCAGCCAGCTCGACACCGCCCGCCGCGCCCTCGCGCCCGCCGCCTGACCCGCCTGCCCCCTCATCTTCCGCAGCACCCGACGAACGGACCCCGCACGATGTCTGACACCACCGCGACCAACCGCCTCGGCGTCCACGCCCTCGTCTTCGCGGGCGGCACCTCGCCCGCCGAGATGACGCAGATCATCCGGCAGACCGCCGAGGCCGGGTACGACATCCTCGAGCTGTCGCTGCACGACTCGCCCGCCCTGGACGTCGCCGCGGCCCGCGCCGAGCTCGACGCCGCCGGGCTCGGCATCGTCTGCTCGCGGGGCCTCGCGTTCAGCGCCGACGTGTCCAGCGACGACCCCGCCGTCGTCGCGAAGGGCGCCGCGCTGCTCCAGGAGTCCCTGCAGATCACGCACGACCTCGGTGGCACCCACTTCACCGGTGCCCTGTACAGCGCGCTCGGCAAGTACGGGCGCGCCCTGTCCGTCGCCGGGCGGGCCAACGTCGTCGCCACCCTCACCGACCTCGCCGCCGAGGCCGCGGGCAAGGGCATGACGCTCGGCCTGGAGATCTGCAACCGGTACGAGACCAACGTCATCAACACCGCCGCCGACGCCCTGCGCCTCGCCGACGACATCGGTGCCGACAACGTCCTGATCCACCTCGACACGTACCACATGAACATCGAGGAGTCCGACCTCGTGCGGCCCGTCCTGCTGGTCGGCGACCGCCTCGGCTACGTGCACGTGGGCGAGAACCACCGCGGCTACCTCGGCAGCGGGCACCTCGACTTCACGTCGTTCTTCCACGCCCTCGACGCCATCGACTACCGCGGCCCCATCACCTTCGAGTCGTTCTCGTCCGCCGTCGTCTCCCCGACGCTGTCCAACGACCTCGCCATCTGGCGGAACCTCTGGACCGACGGCCCCGCCCTCGCGGCGCACGCCCGGCAGTACCTGCGCACCCTCCTCGAGGCCAACCGTGCCGCCTGAGGCGGCCGTCGCCGCCGACCTCGACGCCCTCGTCACGCGGGTGCGCGGCCTGCACCGGGACGCCGGGCGGCGGGTCGTCATCGGCATCGCCGGCAGCCCCGGCGCGGGCAAGACCACCCTCGCCGTCCGGCTGGTCGAGGCGCTCGGCCCGGACGCCGTGCACCTGCCCATGGACGGGTTCCACCTCGCCAACGCCACGCTCGACGCCCTCGGCCGCCACGACCGCAAGGGCGCCCTCGACACCTTCGACGGGTGGGGGTTCCTCGCCCTGCTCACCCGGGTGCGGGACGAGGTCGAGCACCCCGTGTACGCGCCGAGCTTCCGCCGCGAGGTGGACGAGCCCGTCGCCGGGGAGATCGCCGTCGAGCCCCACCACCAGGTCGTCGTCGTGGAGGGCAACTACCTGCTCGTCCCCGAGGGGCCCTGGCGGTACGTGCGCGACGTGCTGGACGAGTCGTGGTTCTGCGGCACCCCCGCCGACGAGCGCGAGCGCCGCCTCGTCGATCGGCACACCCGGCACGGCAGGACCGTCGAGGCCGCGACCGCCTGGGCGACCGAGGTCGACGGGCGCAACGCCGTGCTCATCGAGTCCACGCGCGACCGCGCGGACCTGGAGGTGTCCGGGCTGCTCTGACGCCCCTCGCCCGGGCGGCGACGCGCCGCCCCCACGAACGCCGCCCCGGTGCGACGACCCCCTGACCTCGCACCGGGGCGGCCTCCCACGTCCGCGCGCAGGACGCGCGGACGGGTCAGGCGTCGCCCGGTCGGTACGGGTCCGCGGCCGGGCCCGACGGCCGGGCCGCCGGGAGCCGCGGGTCCGCGGCAGCCGGCAGCGGGGCCACCGTGCCCGCGGGCAGCCACGTCGTCGCGGGCAGGAACCCGGGCACGCCGTGGTCCGGGCGGTCCCGCCCGCTGGTGACGACCCGCAGCACCTCGATGCCCGCGGTCGCCCGGGTCGCGCCCGAGGCGACCGTGCGCCACGCCACCAGCAGCACCGGCACGGCCAGGGCGGAGGCGACCAGCACCGGACCGGCGAGCGCGGCCGCGAGGTCGGGCAGCACGACGGCCAGACCGGCGACCACGGCCGAGGCGACCAGCAGGCGCACCACGCCGGGCGACCGCAACGGGGTGACCCACCGGGCCGGCTGCAGTCGCGGCTCCCAGCGCCGGAGGCGGTGCCGGGCGCGCACCGCGAGCAGCGCACCGACGCCCAGGGCCACGCCGGCGGCGCCGAGGACGGCGACCCGGAATCCCGGCGTCACGGGGACGGCGTCCACGGAGAAGCACGCCCGGCCGCAGCCGGTGGCGGCGAGCATCCGGTCCGCGAGTGCGAGGACCGTCGTCGACGCGACCACGGAGGTCACCGCCACCGTGCACGCCGCGACGGTCCACGGCCCGGCGGCCACGCGCGTCCGGGCGACCACCGCGTGCACCCGGGCCGACGGCGTGACGACCTCGCCGGGGCGGATCGCCAGGTGCTTCGCGACGGCCCGGTCCCGGATGAACGGACCCCACGCGGCCGCGACCAGCGCGACCGTGGGGAGCAGGACGGTGAGCAGCGCCGCGGGCGCTCCGCCACCCTCGCCCAGCGCCCCGGCCAGCGTGAGGACGCCGTAGAGCGCCAGGCCCGCGGCGGCGCGGCGGGCACCGAACAGCGCGCCCTCGATGTCGTCCCGGACCCAGTCGCGGTACCGCGGGTCGAGCCGCCGCTCCCACCCGAGGTACGCCAGCCACGGCCCGAGCGGCGGGTGCTCGCGCCACCGGGTCGCCCACCCGCCGCGGACCAGCCCGAGACCGGAGCGCAGGTCGAGCCGCCGGGCTCCCGGCGGGGCGAGGTCGGCGAGCAGGTCGGTGACCTCGGCGGTGCGGGTGGCGCGCCAGCGCCGCGGATAGGCCCGCAGCCACCGCGCGACGGACCGGGCGAACCGGGGGTCGACCGCCGCCGGGTCGGGGGCCGCGGCCTCGGCGCCCATCACGCGATCCCGGGGGCGGGTCGGGCGACGCCGCCGAGCAGCCGGTCGGCGCGTCGGGCGAGGTCGCGGAGCCGGGCGGTCTCGGCCGTCAGCGCGTCGTGCCCGTCGGGGGTCAGCCGGTAGTAGCGCCGTAGCCGACCGTCCACGACCACCTCGCCGGACGCCTCGGCGTAGCCCGCCGCCACCAGGCGGTCCAGCACGCCGTACAGCGTGCCGGCGCCGAGCCGCACGCTGCCGCCGGACAGCTCCCGCACCTCCTGGACCACCCCGTACCCGTGCCGGGGCTGGTCCGCGAGGGCGAGCAGCACGAGGTAGGCCTGCTCGGTGAGTCGCATCGCCATGCACGATATATATCGTGCGCCGACCTATCGGGACAAGAGCGTGCCCCGCGCCTCAGTCGTCGAGCACCGACCGCGTCGGCCGGGTCGGGCGGTCCTGCCCCCGGGAACGCAGCGCACCGCGCCCGACCACCTGCTGCCAGGTCGCCGTCCGCTCGGACCGCCCCCGGCCGACGAAGCTCACCGCCCAGTGCAGCAGGGTCGTGATCCGGTTCTTGAACCCCACCAGGTAGACCAGGTGGACGCCGAGCCACAGCAGCCAGGCGACGAACCCGGACTGCTGCACCGGGCCGATCTTCGCGACCGCCTGGAACCGGGACACCGTCGCGAGGCTGCCCTTGTCGCGGTAGACGAACGGGCCCGCGCTGGGCTCGCCACGCACCTGCCGGACGATCTCCTCCGCGGCGTAGCGTCCGGTCTGCATGGCGGCGGGGGCGACGCCGGGCACGCCCTGCCGGGCGGCCATGTCACCGACGACGAACACCTCGGGGTGCCCGGGCAGCGACCCGTTGGGCTCCACGACGACGCGGCCCGCGCGGTCGACCTCCGCGCCGGACTGCTCGCCGAGCGACCGGCCGAGCGGGGACGCGGCGACCCCGGCGGCCCACACCTTGGTCTGCGCCTCGATGCGGGTGCGGCGGCCGTCGCCGTCCTCGACGACCACGCCGGTGTCGTCGAGGTCGACGACCTTGTGGCCCATCAGCAGCTCGACGCCCAGGTCCTCGAGGGTGCGGGCCGCGGCGGCCTGCAGCTTCTCGGGGTAGCCGGGCAGGACGGCGGGCACGGGGTCGACGAGCACGATCCGCGCGCGCGACGGGTCCAGGTGCCGGAAGTCCTCGCGCAGCGACCGGTGCGCGAGCTCGGCGAGCTGTCCGGCCATCTCCACGCCGGTGGGTCCGGCGCCGACCACGACGAACGTCGTGAGGCGGTCCCGCTCGGCGTCGTCCGTGCTGAGCTCGGCGAGCTCGAACGAGCCGAACACGCGGCCGCGGATCTCCAGGGCGTCGTCGATGCTCTTCAGCCCCGGGGCGAAGTCGGCGAACCGGTCGTTCCCGAAGTAGGACTGCCCGGCGCCCGCCGCGACGACGAGGCTGTCGTAGGGGGTGCGGCGCTCGCCGAGCGGGGAGCGCGACACGACCTCGCGCCGGGCCAGGTCGATCTCGGTGACGACGCCGAGCAGGACGCGGGCGTTGCGCTGCCGGCGCAGCACGTCCCGGGTGGCGGGGGAGATCTCGCCGACCGAGAGCACACCGGTGGCGACCTGGTAGAGCAGCGGCTGGAACAGGTGGGTCGCGGTGCCGTCGATCACGGTGACCCGCACGGGCGCGTCGGCCAGGGCCTTCGTGGCGAACAGCCCGCCGAACCCGGAGCCGATGACGACGACGTCGTGCGGCTTCCCGTGGCGTGCGGCGCGGGTGGGTGGCGGGGTGCTGCGCGGGGCGGCGTGGCTCATGGTGGTCCTCCGCGGTGGGTGGTCGGCGACCCCCTCGACGCTACGAGCGCCCGGGCGGGTCCGCCCGCCGAGCCGGGCGCGTGCCCGGCCGGTGTCAGAGGCGGTGGGCCAGGGACTCCACGGCCTCGCGGGCGAGGACGGCGTCCCGGCGCGCCAGCACCCGCACGCCCGCGGCGACCTCGGCGCCGAGGTCGAACGACGGGTCGACGAGCCACTGCGCCTGCAGGCCCTCCCACAGGGCCATGAGCTGGCGCGCGAAGCGGTCGGGCTCGACGTCGGGGTGCGCCCAGCCGGACTCCTGGAGGTTGCGGAGCATGCGTGCGTACCCGCGGACGACGCCCTCGTGGTGCTCGCGCGACCAGGCGTGGGCGGGATGGTCGGGGTCGGTGGCCTCGGCGGACATCGCGACGAACAGGCGCAGGACGGGCGGGTCGGACAGCCCCTCGTTGACGTTCGCGGCGAACGCGTCCACGGGGTCGGTCCCGGGGGCGACGGGGCGGTGGCCGTAGTCCTCGCCCTGCCGGTCGAGGGCGTGCTTCAGCGCCGCGACGAGCAGGTGGTCGCGGGACGGGAAGTGGTAGAGGACTTGCGCCTCGGAGAGGTCGGCGCGCCGGGCGACCTCGGCGAGCGTGAGGGCGCGGTGGCCGGACTCGAGGACGACCTCGTGCGCGGTGCGGGCGACGAGCTCGACGCGGCCGCGGGTCTTGCCGTAGGGGCCGCGCGGCGGACGCGGGGCCGGGGACATGTCCGTCAGCGTACCGAGCGCGAACCTCGGGTCGACGCGGATTCTGAAGCAGCGGACGTCGGTGGACGACCCCCGCGACCTGTCTGATCAGCCGGTTCGGCGGTTGAAACCCGATGGCGCTAGATTTTCGCCGACCCCACCCCCAGGGACAGCGAAGGAGCGCCCCGGTGATCCACGTCGTCGTCGTCGAGGACGACCCGCTCGACGCGGTCGAGCTCGTCGCCGCGCTGCGCGCCTACGAGCGCCGCAGCGGCGTACCGCTGCACGTCACCGTGCACACCGACGGGGCCGACGCCGTCGCCGCGCACGACCCCCGCACGGACCTGCTGCTGCTGGACGTCGAGATGCCCGGCACGGACGGGCTGACGGCCGCCGCCCTGATCCGCGAGCGCGACCCCGACGTCGCGATCGTGCTGGTCACCCGCGCCGCGGCGCACGCGATCCGCGGCTACGCGGTGGGCGCCGCGGGGTTCCTGGTCAAGCCCGCGTCCCCGGAGGCCCTCGGCCGCGAGCTGGACCGGGTCGTGGCCCGGGCGCACGCCGACCGCACGGCGGGAGCCCTCGTCGCCGCGGCTGGCGCGGGGACCGTGCGGATCGGGGCGGCGGACATCGTGTGCCTGGAGGCGTCCCGGCGCCGGGTCCGGGTCCACACCCTCGCCGGGCCGCACGTCGTGGCGGGACCGCTCAAGGACCTGGAGGCGCAGCTCGACGGCGCGGGGTTCTTCCGGTGCCACCACGGCTTCCTGGTGAACCTGCGGCACGTCACCGAGGTGCGCGCCACGACCTGCCGGCTGGTGACCCGCCGGGAGGTCCCGGTGAGCCGCCCGCACCGGCGGGCGTTCCTCGCCGCGCTCACCGACCACCTCGCCCGGGCGGCGGCCCCGGGGTGATCGGCGCGACAGGTTGTGCACCCCACCGGTCGAGTTGTTCCGCGGCCCCCCGGGCCGGGCGCACCCCGTGGTCCGATCGTCGCGCACCGGCGGCGAGGCACCGCGGCGGGGCACCGGACGCGCTCGACGACGACCCCGGCCACCGCCCCCGCACCCCGCCCCCGGCGCCGCCGGTCGCGCCCTTCCCCGCGCCCGGGCGTTCTCCCCGCACGAGAAGAGGCCACAGATGTCCCGGAAGCAGCCACGGCGGCTGTCGACCCCCGTCGCGATCGGCGCGTACACGCTCTGCGCCGCGCTCGCGGGCGGGCTGGTCGTCGGCAACGTGTACGCGAGCACGTACTCCGACCTGATCTCCGTCTACCTCGACCAGTCCACGCAGAAGGTCGTCACGGCCGACGGCGCCGAGGGCGACGCCGACTACTTCCCCGCGACGTACACCGACGAGGCGGAGCGCGACGCGTACCTCGCCGACGTCGGCACCCGCATCTCCGCGGGGGGCATCACCCTGATCCAGGACGACGGCGTGCTGCCCCTGACCGGGGGTGCGCGGATCAGCGTCTTCGGCCAGGACTCCGTGGACCCGGTCTACGGCGGCACGGGCGCGGGCTCGCTGGACGCCTCGACGGCGGTGGACCTGGAGCAGTCGTTCGCGGACGCCGGGTTCGAGGTCAACCCGGTGCTGCGCGAGTTCTACGCCTCGGGGCCGGGCGCCGAGTACCGCAAGACGGTGCCGGACGTCTACGGCGAGGGCGAGTTCGCGGTCAACGAGGTGCCGCAGAGCGCGTACACCGCCGAGGTCACGGCGTCCTACGCCGACTACGCGGACGCCGCGGTGGTCGTGCTGGGCCGCTCGGGGGGCGAGTCCGGCGACCTCGGCATGACGCCGGACGCCGACGGGTCGACGTACCTGCAGCTCACGCGCGAGGAGCGGGACCTGCTGACGGCCGTCACGACGGAGTTCGACGACGTCGTCCTGCTGCTCAACACCCAGAACCCGGTCGAGCTCGGGTTCCTCGACGAGTACCCGGTCGACGCGACCCTGTGGGTCGGCGCCTTCGGCCAGACCGGCGCGGCGGCCGTCGGTCAGGTGCTGTCCGGCGAGGTCAACCCCTCCGGCGCGCTGGTGGACACGTACGCGTACGACTCGCTGAGCGCCCCGGCCAACGCCAACCTCGGTTCGTACGACATCGTGAACAGCGAGGTCGACCGCGGCAACCAGTACATGGTCTACGCGGAGGGCGTGTACGTCGGGTACCGGTACTACGAGACCCGGTACGAGGACGTGGTGCTCGGGAACGAGGACCCGGCGGCGTTCGACTACGCGACCGCGGTGCAGTTCCCGTTCGGCCACGGCCTGTCGTACACGACGTTCGACTGGACGGACTACGCCGTCACCGAGGGCGACGACGCGTTCACCGTCGAGGTCACCGTCACCAACGCCGGTGACGTCGCCGGCCGGGACGTCGTGCAGGTGTACCTGCAGCAGCCGTACACGGACGCCGACCGCACCGCCGGCGTCGAGAAGCCCGCGGTCGAGCTCGCCGGGTACGCCAAGACCGGCGACCTCGCCCCGGGCGAGCAGGAGACCGTCGCCGTCGAGGTGCCGCGCGAGCTGATGAAGGCGTACGACTCCGAGGGGGCCGGGACGTACGTCGTCGGCGCCGGGGACTACTACCTGGCCGCCGGGCACGACGCGCACGACGCCCTCAACAACGTCCTCGCGGCGAAGGGCTTCACCACCGCCGACGGCATGACGGCCGAGGGCGACGCGACCTTCACCCACCAGGTGACGGTGGACGCGGCCGACACCACCACCTACGCGGTGTCCCAGGCCACCGGCGAGGCGATCACCAACCAGTTCGAGGACGTCGACATCCGGAGGTACGACCCGGAGTTCACCTACCTCAGCCGCGCGGACTGGACCGGCACCTGGCCGACGACCTACGCCGACGGCGCGTGGACCGCGCCCGAGCAGCTGCTCGCCGACCTGGAGATCCCGGACGTCGAGGACCCGGACGCCACCGAGCCGGTCACCGGCACCGTCAGCGACGAGTTCGGCGAGCTCACCGCCGCGATGCTGGTCGGCGAGGAGCACGACGCCCCCGCGTGGGACGCGCTGCTCGACCAGATGACCGTCGCCGAGATGGACGAGCTCGTGCGCGTCGGCGGCTACGCGACCAAGCGCGTCGACTCGGTCCAGCTCCCCGCCACCGTCGACAAGGACGGCCCCGCGGGCATCTCCGACACCCTCGTCGGCGGTCAGTCCGGCATGGGCTACCCGCCCGCCATCGTGCTGGCCTCGACCTGGGACGACGCGCTGGCCGAGGAGTTCGGCGCCGCCATCGGCGAGGACTCGATCGCCCTCGGCGTCGCCGGCTGGTACGGCCCGGCGGCGAACATCCACCGCTCCCCGTACAGCGGCCGGAACTTCGAGTACTACGCCGAGGACGGGCTGCTCTCGGGCGCCATGTCGGCGGCCGTCGTGGACGGCGCGCAGTCGAAGGGCGTGCTGGTGTTCGCCAAGCACTTCGCCCTCAACGACCAGGAGACGAACCGCATCGGCCTGGCGACCTTCGCCGACGAGCAGGCGATCCGCCAGGTCTACCTGACCCCGTTCGAGATGATGGTCCGGGACGCCGACGCCCGCGGCATGATGGCGTCGATGAACCGGCTCGGCGCCCGGTGGAGCGGCGCGCACGAGGGCCTGATGACCTCCGCGCTCCGCGACGAGTGGGGCTTCCGCGGCGTCGTCGTCACCGACCAGGCGTCGTTCTCCGTGTTCGCCTACGAGGACCTGCGCGCGGGTCTGGCCGCGGGCACCGACCTGTGGCTGAACACCGACGCGACCCTCTGGAAGCTCTCCGACGCCGACATGACCCCGTCGGTGCTGGCCGACATGCGGCGCGCGTCGCACAACATCGCCTACGCCGTCACGGCGAGCAACGCGATGAACGGCCTCGCCGCGGACAGCCGCCTCGTCGCCGTCACCCCGCCGTGGCAGTGGGCGCTGTGGGCCGCGGACGCCGTGCTCGGCCTGCTGATGGTCGGCGCCGTGGTCCTGGTGACCCGGAAGCTGGTCCGCCAGCGCCGTGAGGGGGCCGCGCCCGCGACGGCGTGACGCGACCCGCACCACGACGAGGCCCCCGCCGAGCACCCGGCGGGGGCCTCGCCGCGTCCGCCGGCACCGCGCCCGGAACCCGCCCCGCGAGCGAGCGGCAGCGCCTAGGGTCGGCGGCGTGACCACCCGACGCATGGACGACGTCGAGCTCGTCGAGGTCGACGGCGCCGACGCGCCCGACGACGCCGACCCGCGCGCCGCCGCCCGCCGGGCGCGCACCCGGCGGCTGCTGCGGCGCTGGTGGCCCGTCCCGGTCGTCGCGGTGCTCGGGGTCGTCGGGTGGCAGGCGCTGACGGACGCCCGGGAGCGGGCGGTCGTCGAGCGGCTGCGGGAGGTCGACGGGGTCATCGGGACCACCGTGACCCCGCCGCTGACGGCGACGCCGTGGGGGGACGAGCCGTCCGGCGGCTGGGTCGGACCGGGGTCGGTCGAGGTCGATGACGGCGCGGGCGGCACCTGGTTGGTCGGCGCGAGCCAGGCCGAGTACCGCAGTGAGTGGTCTGTGTCGGCGGTCGACCCCCGGGACGGGACGGAGGAGTGGCGAGTCGGCCTGGGCGCGGCGTCCGGCGACCCCGCGTTCGGGACGGGTGTCGGGTGCTGGCCCGAGCAGGAACCGGCCCGGGCGGTGTGGTGCGAGATCGCCACCACCGCACCCGACGGGACGGCGACGGCGGTGGTGGCCCGCGTCGACGGGCCGTCGCGGTCGGTGACCTCCCGCGAGGTCGTCGAGGGCGAGCAGTCCACGGTGGCGGGTGGTGGCCTGATGATCCGGGCCACCCGCGCCGGGGACGTGCTCACCGTCCGCGCGGTCGACGGGCAGTCCGGCGAGCCGGCGTGGACGACGGACCTCGACGCCGACGCTGCCGACGCCGCCGACACTGCCGCTGACGACGTCGCCGCCGTACGCATCGGGGTGCTCGGGACCCACCCGCATGCCCCGTTCGTGTGGGTGCGGCAGGACGAGGCGCGCACGACCCTGCTGGACCTCGCCGACGGCCGGGTCGTGGCCGAGGGGGCGCAGGTCGTCGTGCACCGCGGTGCGGCGCTCGAGGTCGAGGGCAGCAACGTGACCCGGCTGCTGGGGGCGGACGGCACGGGCAGCACGGAGGTCGACGGGCAGCCGGTGGTCGTCGGTGTCGACGACGGCAGCGCGCCGGGCACCGTGCTGCTGCACCGGCTCGACGGGTCGGCGACGGGCCTGCTGCGTGCGGTCGACCGGGAGAGCGGCGCGGTGCTCTGGGAGCAGCCCGACCTGCTCACGCGCATGGGGAGCGTGACCGTCCTCGACGGCGTCGTCTACGGCAGCAGCAGCCGCGAGGTGTGGGCCGTCGACCTCCGGACGGGCGACGTGCGCTGGCGTGCCCCCGCGGGCGTGTCGACCTCCGGGTCGCTCGACGGGCCGCCGGTCGACGGGGTGTCGCTGCTGCGCGTCGAGCGGGACCCGGACTCGGGCGACGACGTGCTGGCGGCGTACCGGCTCCGGGACGGTGCCCGGCTGTGGGCGGAGCCGATGCCAGCTGGTGTGAACAGTGTGGCGTCCGTGTCCGGCACCCTGTTCGGCTTCGGCGACGGGGTCGTGGTGCTGGACTGACTGTGAGGGTTGTGCCTGGGGTCTGCTGCACGGGTAGGTGACAGCGTGACCTGCCCTACGGTTCGGCTGCCAGATGGGGTCTGGTGGTTCGGCTTCTCCAGAGAGAAGGTGCGAACTACGCCGAAGCCGCATCCGCCGGAGTTCCGCGCCAGAGCTGTCGCGCTCGTGCGCGCGGTGTGGTGGCGCCCGGGTGCTCGTCGACGTCGCGACTGTCGCTGCCGTGGCGGCAGCCAGCTCCCGTCGCTGGCGGCTCGAGCCCGCTCGGTGGAGACCTGCCGTCCGATGGTGGCGGATTGCGGCTCGACCCACCAGCATCAGGGCTGACGCACCTCGCGGGGTGCTGCAGGCACGTGGCCCCGGGGTGATCTGCGTCTGGTCGTCGTGCTGCTCGGCGTCGAGCGGGTGCTTCTCACCACGGGGGCGAGGTGTGACCTGTCAATGTTGGCGTTGAATCCGTAGGTTGCGATTGAAAATGGTGGTTCGGGTGCGATTCCGGGGTTGTGGTAGAAGATTTCGATAACGGTGAAAACTGCTGCGGGGTCGGCGTCGATCCGTAGGTCGATCCCGGTTCTCGTCGCGCGCACGGTGCACCGGGGGTTCGGGCTGAGGCATTCGAGATGAGAGTCCTCGGCGTCGGCAGGCAAGCCGTCGGGACCGAGACGGTGGTAGAACCGTGCGTTGACTACCGCTGGGGGCACGGTGGAGTCCAGTGACGCTTCCAGCACGGTGTCGAGGTCGACCGTCGGGTAGTCCGCGGCGGTGGCGCCGCTGCTGGGGGTGATCGTGCGCGCTTCCTGCCCTGGCTGGTGCCAGGAGAGGTAGAGGGGCTCGATCGTGGTCTCGTCCACCGTGAGCGACGGGACGACGCGTGGCAGCTCGTTCGTCGCGGTGAGCTCAACGCCGTGTCGGCCTGGGTCCGCATCGGACGCGCCGACGGAGGAAAGGTCAGTTCCGTCGGTGTTGGTCTGTGCGGTTGCCCAGCCCGCCACGCAGGCACTGACCCCGATCAGTGCGACAGCCCCGACCAGGTACAGGCGTCTCACCTTGTTTCCCTGATGTGCAGGAGGTAGGCGGCGTGGCAGGTTTGCGCCTCGGGTGTTGTCCGGACGTCGTAGCCGAGGTCCACCCTGACGAAGGGTGCGCGCGGCTGTGGTGCGTCGACTTCGATGTCGCACCGGGCGCCGGTGCGTGTGATCTGGGCGAGGCCGTCGCCGGCCATCACGTCGACGATGGCATCGGGGCGGGTGCCCCGACGCGCGGGTTCGCGGTCGCGGTAGCAGGAGAGCGTGAGCCATGACGGCAGCAGCCGTGTCCACAGCGCGAACCGGAGGCGCCCGTCGACGACCGGCGCTGTTGGCCAGCTGTAATCGGCGAGCGTCGTTGCGGTGCTGGTGTGTTGACGCCCTGGAACGTGCCAGCGGCTCGCGTGGGGCGGGTACCGGTCCTGGCCGATGAGCAGCCACGGAGCGCGGGGCGGGGGACGGTCGACGGCCAGGCGCCCACGTGGCAACGGGGTGCGCCTGGTCCTTGCTTCGCTGGTGTTCATGAACCCTCCCCCGACCCGTGCGGGTGCGGACCGTCAGCAGGTGAAGCGGCTCTTGCCCGGGACCTGCCAGTTCGAGGTGCTGGCCTTGTAGACGGTGCCACCCTCGAGCGAGGCGTGCTGGGAGTAACCGCGGTAGGTGTACGTCCCCGTGCCCTTGCAGGTGAAGTGCGGGTGGGCGTCGTACGAGGTGGCCTTGCCGTTGGTCGCCGAAGAGTCCGACGCGACCTGCTCAGGGCCGTACCACCGGTCACGAGTCAGGACTGTCACGGTCTCCAGCCGCGTGACGGTAGCGCGGCACGCGATCCGTGCGTGCACCGAGGCCTGCTGGCCGGACTTGTGGGGATAGTCAGTCGAGCCCGAGCACTTCGCCGGGGAGTTGGCCGAGGCCGACGCCGCCCGTGGCATCACCCCTTCGCGAATGCCCAGGTCCGTCGGGTTCGGCGCCCCGAGGTCAAGAGTAGGTCCCACCTCGGACGCGACCTCCGCTGCGGCGACCCGCGGCTGCGACAGCAGCTCGGCACCTGCTCCTGATCCAGGTCCGTCGACCGCGAAGGCCGACATCCCTACCGCAGCGACCAGGGCCGCCGTGACCGCGGCCACAGAAGTCCTCCGAATGTGCTTGTTCATGCTCTTTCTTCCTCATCATCCGGGCTCACTAGGCCAGCGATAGCCGCTTGCAACAACGCCTGCCAATGCAGTGCCGGAGCCTAAGGGCGCGCGGGCGCAAACAGGAGCTCGGCCTGTGGAAACCCCCGGTGATCTACAGGGCTTCCACTGTGTTCCGGTGCTGGGGTCGGGCGCCGCCCGGAGTGTGGCTCGCACCTGCCCGGGCGTCGAGGTCGACCGGCGGCTCCTCGGGGCCTCGGAGGGGCCCACCGGGACACCGCGGTGTGCCGCGGTGCGACGTCGCGCTCAAGATCGTGTCCCTGAGTGACGGGTGTGTCGCCGTCGTGCTGCCGGGCATCGATCTGATGCTCCTCGCCGCGGCTGCGCGAGGATACCTGCCAGTCTGGCCGACCGGGTGGCGGCCCGGGCTCGCGGCGAGGATGAGGCGCGGTCGACGAGGTGCTTACGGCCGACACCGCCGTCGACTTGCAGCCCGCCCGCCGATGTCGTTGTCGGCCTGGTGCTGGTTGGTGGCCGCGCTTGCGGTACTCGCGCCCGATCCGGCCGGGCGGCGCCTGGTGGTGCCAGACCTCGGTCTGGAGGCCTCAGCGGGCCCTGGCTGCCTGGAGGTCTCCGCGGTACCGGAGTTACGTTGCGTCGCCTGCCGTGGCGGACGTCGGTCTCGTCGCGTAGTGATTCGTCGTCCGGGCGGACGCCGGTCTACGGCGACGTCGCGCTGGATCTAAGCGGCACGCGTTCAATGCCCAAGCGCCTGGCCTCTACGAATGCATGAGTCCGGCGCGCGCATCGAGATCAGTGCGTTCTCAATTCTACCTTGGCGGCGTCGGCGTCCTTGAGCGGGATGAGGGTAGGAACACAGTTGTGAGCGCGGGATTCCCTCCGGCGAGGCAGAGGGATACCCTTTTCTGGGTACCGCCGGGGTGTGTGGCGGGGGGTCTCGAGCGCATGGTTCGGGCCGGGTTCCGCGAAGGTGCGGGCCAGTCCGAGCGCGGGCGTCGCTGAGCAGGGGGGTCTGCTGCACGGGTAGGTGACAGCGGTTCTCAGGTGGCGAGTGCGACCTGAGTGGTCGTGATCCCCGCGTCCTCCGGGATGACCACCCGGCACCGCCTGAACCGGTCCGAGGACCGTCAGCTCAACCGCGCGCTGCACGTCATCGCGCTCTCACGCACCCGCCACGACCAACGCACGCGCGACGACGTCGACCACCGCCGCGCCCAGGGCACGACCGACCGCGAGATCCGGCGCTGCCTCAAGCGCCACATCGCCCGCGAGCTGTTCCGACAGCTCGAGCACGGCGCGCTCCCGGCTTGACGCACCAGAGGAGCGGCCCGGTCTCGCGGACCTCGGGGGGTCTGGTCGGACCCGCCCCCGGCGCGGTGTGATGGACCCCGGGTGCACCCGGCGCCCCGACGACCCCGGAGGACCCGCGATGGCGACCCTGGTCTCCACCCTGTTCATCTCGCTCGACGGCGTGGCCGAGATCGACCCCGAGTGGCACTTCCCGTACTTCGACGAGGCGATGGGCGCCGCGGTGGGGGAGGACTACGAGGACGTCGACGTGCTGCTGCTCGGGCGCGTCACCTACGACTCCTTCGCGGGGGCGTGGCCGGACCGGGAGGCGGCGGGCGGCGAGGACGCGACGTTCGCGGCGCAGCTCGGGGACGTCCGCAAGGTCGTGGCGACGCGCGGCGACCAGGACCTCGGCTGGCGCAACGTCGAGCGGCTGGACGGCGACCTGGTGACGGCCGTGACGGCGCTCAAGGCCGATCCGGCGGTGGGCAAGGTGCTGGTCGCCGGGTCGCTGTCGGTGGTGCGGCAGCTGCTCGCGGCGGGGGTGCTCGACGAGCTGCGGCTGCTGGTGCACCCGGTGGCGGCGCGGGCGGGCGAGCGCCTGTTCGACGAGGGCGCGACCCGGTACCCGATGCGGCTGCTGCGCTCGGAGGCGTTCGGCACGGGCGTGCTGCGCCTGGTGTACGCGCCCGCCCCGGCGCCCGTCGCCGCCGGGTACGCGGACGTCACGGACAAGGTGCCGGGCGCGGGCGCGTCCTGAGGGGTGCTCAGGCGCCGAGCGCGCCGACCGCCGCCTCGACGCGCGAGCGCGCCGTCGCGAGGTCCTTCCAGCCGTTGATGACGACGTCGATGTCCTGGAAGTTGCGCTCGGCGTCCCGCACGGCGCGGGCCTCGGCGACGGCCGTGGTGACGGCGTCCCGGGCCTCCGGGGTGCCGGTCCCGGCGGCGAGCGCCTGGTCCGCGGCCGCGAGCGCGGCGTCGAGCCCGGCGAGGGCGGAGTCGTACTTCTCCTGCTCGACGGCGACGGCCCCGAAGTACTGGGCGTTGCCGACGGTCGTGATGTTCTCGATGACCTCGTCGGTGAGCGCCAGGACGTCGTCGCGCAGGTCCTCGGCGGCGTCCGCCTGCTCCGCGAGGCTGCCCGAGGTGGGCTCGGTGGTGTCGAACGCCTCGGCCCGCTCCAGGACGGCGACCAGGTCGTCGATCAGCGCCTGGTCGACCCAGCCGCCCTGGGGCTCGGTGTTGGCGTGCCCGGCGTCGATCCAGTCCTCGAAGTCCTGTCGTGCCTGGTCGAGCTCGGCGACGGCCGCGTCCCGCGTGGCCCGCGCGGCGGCCTGGTCCTCGCGGTGCCCGAGCAGGGCGACGACGCCGGCGGCTCCGGCGCCCAGGGCGACGACCACGGCTCCGGCGACGACGGCGGCGCGTCGGCGCGGGCGGCGGGTGGGCGTCCCGTCGACGGGCGCGGTGGGGTCGGGTGCGGCGGTGGTGGGCATCGGGACCTCGTGCGGGAGCGGCGGCTGACCGGTCGAGCGTAACCAGCCCCGCACCCGTCCGGCCGGGACCGGGGGCCCGGGGGCGCCTAACCTGGGCGGATGCCCGAGGGTCACACCGTCCACCGCATCGCCCGCCAGTTCGCCCGCGACTACGTCGGCCGCCGGGTCGCGGTGTCGTCGCCGCAGGGCCGGTTCGCGGCGGGTGCCGCGCTGCTGGACGGGCGCGAGCTGCTGACCTCGGCGGCGGTCGGCAAGCAGCTGTTCCTCGGGTTCGCGGGGGACCTCGTGCTGCGGGTGCACCTGGGCCTGTACGGGGCGTGGGACTTCCGTGGTGCGGTGTCGCCGCTGCTGGACGGCGAGGGCGCGGTCGCCAGCCTGGGGGCGCCGCGGGTGCGCCGGGCGGTGCGGATGGGCGAGGCGGAGCGCGAGAGCGGGGCGCCCGACGCGGACGAGGAGTTCCCGCCGCCGCCCGTCGGGCAGGTGCGGGTCCGCCTGGCGACCGACGCGACGGTCGCGGACCTGCGGGGCCCGACGGCGTGCGAGGTGCTGGACCCGGCGGCCGCCG
>NZ_RFFI01000046.1 GCF_003696205.1 Cellulomonas triticagri | reverse complement strand
GTGCGCCCCGCTGGTGGCTCGCCGCGGCCGTCGGGCTCGTCGTCGGGCTCGCCGGGGGCGGGGCGGTCGTCGCGGCGCTGCTGCGCCCGGCGCCCGAGACGGTGCTCGCCGCGGCGAGCCTCGACGCCCTGCCCGGGTGGACCGCGTCGGGCGACGCCCGGCTGGAGGAGGACGCCGACGGCCGGGTGACGCTCGTGGTGCGGGTGTCCTCGACGCCGGAGGACGGGTTCCGGGCGGTGTGGCTCCTCGACCGGGACGCGACCCGACTGGTCAGCCTGGGGGCGCTGGCGGGCGACGAGGGCCGGTTCGCGGTCCCGGCAGGGCTCGACCTGGCGGAGTTCCCGGTGGTCGACGTGTCCGCCGAGCCGTTCGACGGCGACCCCGGGCACTCGGGGGACAGCATCGTGCGGGGGGCGCTCGACCCGCAGCAGCGGTGAGCGCGGGCGCCGACGAGGACCAGGGACGTCCGTCCCCCGCTCGCGGGGACGCCGCCGCTACCGTCGCGCCATGACGGTGAGGCTCTCGGCGGTCACGCTGAACAGCACCGACCCGCCCCGCACCGCGGCGTTCTGGGCGGCGGCCCTCGGCGCACAGGTCGCGGACGGCGGCAACGGCTTCCTGCACGTGCGCGGTGCTGCGGCGCTGCTGATCGTCCAGCCCGCTCCGCACCGGGACCCGGCCAGGCACGCGGAGACGGACGTGCACCTCGACCTGGACGCGGACGATCCCGCGGCGACGGTGGCGCGCCTGGTCGCGCTGGGCGCGGTGGTCGAGGCGGAGCGGTCCGACTCGCACGGCTCGTGGACGGTGCTGCGGGACCCGGACGGGCGTGCGCTGTGCGTGGGCTGACGCGCGCCGCCCGGGCGGGCGTCCCGGTGCTGGCGGCCGCCGCGGCGGGTGTCGGGGTGGCGCGGGCGCGGTCGTGGCACCTGCGGTGGGGCGCGACGCCGGGGGAGGTGCGCGCGGTGCTGCCGGGGGACGAGGTGCCGGTGGCGCGGGTGGGGATGCGGGCGACGCGGGCGGTCACGGTCGACGCGCCCCCGACGGACGTGTGGCCCTGGCTCGCGCAGATCGGCACGGGCAAGGCGGGCTGGTACTCCTACGACCTGCTGGACAACCTGGGTCGGTCGAGCGCGCGCGAGGTCCTGCCCCGGTGGCAGTCGGTCGCGGTGGGCGACGCGGCGGCGCCGATGAACCCGTTCGCGCCGGTCACCAGCAGCCCGTGGCGGGTCGAGCACGTGGACCAGGGGCGCGTGCTGGTGTGGCGGCACCCGCAGATGGGGACGTGGTCGTGGGTTCTGCTCCCGGGGCCCGGCGGCCGGGGCACGCGCCTGGTCTCGCGCCTGCGGCTGGGCTACGAGAGCGTCGGGGGCATGGCGTTCGCCCCGTTGCTGGAGGTGGCGGACTTCCCGATGTTCCGCCGGATGCTCCTGGGCATCAAGGAGCGGGCCGAGGCTCTCGGCGCCTGACCCGACCTACGCCGCCCACCCGCGCTCGGCGGCGAGCCGTCGCAGCGTCGTCCCGACGACCGATCCCGCCTGCTCGACCCCCGGGTCCTGGTTGGTCAGCACGGCGAGCGCCCCGCCGTCCGCGGGGTAGGCGCGGGCCTGCCCCTGGAACCCGACGCCCCATCCCTGGGTCATGACCACGGGTCCGTGCGCGCCCGCGAGCACGAACGCCCCGAGCCCGATCCCGGGCTCGCCGTCGCAGCGCAGCATCGCGGCGGCGTCGGCCGGGTCGAGGAGGACGGCGTCGTCGTGGCCGGACCAGGAGCGGGTGAGGTCGGCGAGCAGCGTCCCGTACTCGTCGGGCGTGCCCCACAGCCCGGACGCGGCGAGCCCCGGGTAGTGCACGCGAGCGCCGGGCACGCGGGCGCCCGCGGGGTCGTGCCCGCTGGCGGCCGTGGCGGCGACGGCGGTGAGGGCCGCACGTAGCCCCGGGTCCTCGGTGGCGGTGGCGGGCTGCCCGTCCCAGAACGCCGTGCTGCGCAGCCCGAGCGGCTCGGCGACGAGGCGGTGCGCGGTGGTCGCGAAGGGCGTCCCGGTCACGGCCTCGACCGCGCGCTCGACCAGGCAGTAGCCGGCGTCGGAGTAGCCGAACGCGGTCCCGGGCGGGCGGTCGACCGCGACGTCGACCGTCACCGGGGGCGCCACGGCGGCGGGCTCGAAGGCGCCGTCCGGGTCGGTGATGCCGCCGTGGTGGGCGAGCAGCTCGCGCAGCGTCGGGCCGCGCCCGGCGGTCGGTGCCACGGGGACGGGGACGTAGGTGCGGACGTCGTCGTCCAGCGCGAGGTCGCCGGTGCGGGCGAGCCGCAGGACGACGACGGCGGTCACGAGCTTCGCGGACGAGCAGAGGTGGAACGCGGTGCCGGTGGTCGCGGGGGCGCCGGTGACGACGTCCGCGGCACCGGTGACGGTGGTGCGGT
The DNA here is from genome assembly GCF_003696205.1 of Cellulomonas triticagri. Taxonomy (GTDB): domain Bacteria; phylum Actinomycetota; class Actinomycetes; order Actinomycetales; family Cellulomonadaceae; genus Cellulomonas; species Cellulomonas triticagri. The sequence goes on along the minus strand of NZ_RFFI01000046.1, from coordinate 28,749 downwards.
GCCGCCCGCCGGGCCCGGTCGCGACGACGGCGAGCGCGGGCCCGGTGGTGGTGTCGTCGGGCGTCATGGGCCCGAGTCTGCCGACCGCCACCGGGTCCGCGCCCGGGACCTCGGTCTCAGGCCGCCGCGGTGACCTGGTCGCGGGTGGTGGTGGCGCGCTCCTCGGCGACGACCTTCTGGTAGACGCCGAGCTCGGGGTACAGCTCCGTCCCGGTCAGCGGGTTGCGGCGCGTCCTCACGACCCGGTGCACCTGGTAGCCGGCGAGGGCGAGGTTGGCGGCCAGCGAGATCGCGCTGACCACGAACAGCGCGGTCGGGTCGTGCGAGGCGTCGACGGCGAACCGCGAGGACGACACGAACGTCGGGAACGCCATCGTGAACATCATCCACAGGGCGAGGGTGTGGGCGCGGTGCTGCAGCCAGGCGCCGCGCTTGAACGCGAACGCGGGGATGGTGCAGGAGATCAGCAGCGCGGCCCCGGCGTAGAAGGCGTGGTCGCCGACGCAGTTGTAGACGTACGCGAAGTTCCACAGGTCGTACGGGATGATCCAGAACCAGAGCATGTCCGGCCAGATCATGTCGCGGGACCGCGACCGGCTGATGAAGATCCCCGTCCAGCCGCAGATGGTGACGAGGTTGAGGATGCCCGCGACGCCGTTCATGACGTTCCACGGCCCGGGGACCATGTAGACGCCGTCCACGACGCCCTCGCTCATCCCGGCGACCTGGAAGTCCCGGAGCACGGCCTCGGCGATGTTGATCGCGAGGATCGCGGCGGGGAACACGAGCGCCCAGCGCTTCGCGGCGAGCTTCGGGTGGTAGCGCAGCGCCATGAACCCGAGGCACCCCGCGAGCGCGGAGTACACCTTGACCCAGTGGAACCAGGTGCCGGTGCTGGACCCGGCGCCGGCGGTGTGCGGCCAGACGAAGATCGTCAGGACGACGGGCAGGGCGACGAAGAACGCGATCCCGGCGGCGCGCCAGCGGCGGGTGACCTCGTTGAGGCCGATGAGCGCGGCGAGCACCACGCACCACATGACCGCGGAGTACCACGGGATCGACTCGAACAGGAACACGGTGCTGCCTCCTTGCGGGCGGCGCCGTCGCGTCCGGCGACGGCGTGGTCGGGGGTGCGGCGAGGGCGCCGCGGGGTGGTCCGGCCGGGTGGGGCCGTCACCGGGGGTGGTCGCTGATGCGGCCGACCATGTCGAGCCGGAGGGTCTGCCGGACGAGCGCGGCGAGGACGTCGTCGGGGGTGTCCGGCTCGGTGCGCACGAGGCCGACGAGGCCGTGCACGAGGACGACGAAGGTCGCCCGGACGTGCCCGATCGCGAGGCCGTGCCGGGCGGAGTACGCCTCGACGGTGGTGACCTGGAGGGTGTCGACGACGGCGACGACCGCGCGGTCCACGAACCGCTGGTAGAGCGCGGCGTTCTCGACGCGGTGCAGGTCGGCGCGCAGCGGGTCCTCGGACCGGGTCTGCGCGCGGAACAGCGCGACGACGTCGCGGAGCGCGCCCTCGACGTCGCCGACGGTCCGGTGGTCGTCCCACTCCCGGACGGAGGCGGCGAAGGCGGCGACGCGCCGGTCGAGGACGGCGTCGAGGAGGTCCTGCGTCGTCGGGAAGTAGTGGTAGACGAGCCCGCGGGTGACCCCGGCGGCGCGGGCGACGTCGCTGACGGTGGTGCGGGAGATGCCGCGCTCGGCGTAGGCGCGCTCGGCGGCGTCGACCAGGTGCTCGCGCCGCTGCTCGGGCTCGAGCGCGGTGCGGGTCGTGCGGGTCGTGCGGGGCTCGGACTGGCTCACCCGGCGACCGTAGAACCGGTTGACACATCGTCAACGGGACCATCGTCCCCGGAGCGGCAGACCGCCCCGGCACCCGCGGACGGGTACCGGGGCGGCGCTGCGCCGTCCGGGGTCGGTTCGCGGGCGTGACCGGCCCGTACGTCGAGGTCACGTCGGCCATCTCGATGTCCGCCGTCGCCTGGATCAGCGCCAGCAGCTCCGGGTCGAGACCGGGGGAGAACTCCTCGTACCTCTCCTCGGCGATGGTGAGGGGAGCCCCTTCCGGCACCTGCTCGCTGGCGTCGAGCTCGGTGCCGTCCTTCGACGGCGACATGCCCTGGACGATCCGTCCGGCCTCGGACGAGGCGGTGAGGTCGAAGGTGTACTGCTTGCTCTGCAGGCCGAGGTCGACGAGCTTCTTGACCTCGGGGAACCGCTCGGCGTTGGTCTTCGGGATCGGGAGCACCTTCGCCCAGTCCACGCCGAGGGTCTCCAGAGCCCGGGCGTAGGCGTTCTCGTGGGCCTGGTCGCGCACGATCAGGTAGGAGATCGTGGACCGTGCGGTCGTGTTGTCCGTCATCTCGTAGATGCGGCACTTCTGCAGCCGGCCGGTGGACTCGAGCATGAGGTTGTACAGCAGGTCGAGGACCAGGTTGCCGGAGTTGTAGACGTAGGACCCCGACCACGGGTTGCCCGCGGCGTCCACCGGCAGCGCACCCTGCGCGGCCACCAGGTAGTGGTGGATGTTGCCCGCGTCGAGCGCGGGCCGCAGCGGCGTCGCACCACCGGCGCCCGGCTGGTCCAGGGGGTCGGTCTGCTTGCCCTGGTAGCGCGGCGATCCGTCGAGCAGCCGCGCGATGGTGGTGCCGATCAGCTCGACGTGGCTGATCTCCTCGGTCCCGATGCCCTGGAGCAGGTCCCGGTACGGCTTGCCGGCCGGGCCGCGGAAGTTCATCGACTGGAAGAGGTACTGCATCATCGTGCGCATCTCCCCGAACTGGCCGCCCAGCCCCTCCTGCAAGGCGTTGGCGGCGGCCGGGTCGGGCTCGTCCGGGACGATCTCGTGGATGAGGCGCTGTACGTGCAGGTACATGGGTGGGTCTCGCTCCCTCGCGGGTGGACGCGGACCACGCCGGCGCGGCGGTGCGTCGGCGGGAAGGGGGCGGACCGGCGGAGCAGCGCCCGGTCGGTCTCGTCCCGACCGACGTCGTGTCCTGGCGCCGTTGGAGTGCGGGGCGGTGACCACCCCGGCGCCTCGACCGTAGCCCGGGTGCGGGGGACGCGCGATCCCGGCGGCCGGGACCGGTCAGGCGGGGAACGCCTCGCGCAGGTACCCCGCGTACCCGCCGGGGGTGCGGCCGACCGCACGGCCCGAGGTCACGACGTCGGTGGCGTCGGACGCGACGACCACGACGTCCGGGTCGGCGCGCAGCCGGTCCACGAGGTCGACGTCCTCGTGCTCCGCGAGCGGCGCGAACCCGCCCGCCCGCAGGTACGCGTCGGCCCGGACCCCGAGGTTGGCCCCGTGCACGTGCCCGTTCGGGCGGCCGGGCACGCGGGTGCGGGCCCAGGCGGCGAGCTGCCCGGGGGTGAGGTCGCGGGGGTCGGGTCGCACGGTGCCGACGACGACGTCCGCGCCCCCGTCGGCGAGGGCGTGCTGCGCGCGCAGCCAGTGCGGGGGCACCACGGTGTCGGCGTCCGTGCAGGCGATCCACACCGCACCCGGCGGCAGCGCCGCGACGTCGGGCCGTCCCAGGGCGTCCCGGATCCCGGCGGCGCGCGCCGCACCGACCGCGCCGTGGTCGACCTCGACGACGCGGACTCCGGCGGCGCGGGCGACGTCGGCCGAGCCGTCGCGGCAGTCGTCGAGCACGACGACGACGTCGACCGGGAGCCCTGCCTCGTCGGCGGCCTCGCGCAGCGCCGCCAGGCAGGGCCCGAGCAGGTCCTCCTCGTCGTGCACCGGCACGACGACGACGGTGCGCCGCAGCCGCGCGGTCACGGCACCAGCCCCTCGCGGCGCGCGACCGAGGCCGGGTCCACGGACCAGACGTCGATCACGACGTCGGCGTCGCGGTAGGTGCCCAGCGCGGTCAGACCCAGCCGCTCGGCGAGGACCCGGTGCACGTCGTCCCCGGTCTGCGCGTGCTCGGCCACCGGGTGCCGCCAGTGGCAGGCCAGGACGGTGCCGTCCGGGGTCAGCGACGCACGCACGCGGTCCGCGAGCGCGACCAGCTCCGGGCGGGACAGGTAGTAGCCGACCTCGGACAGCACGACGAGGTCGAACGGGCCCGTCGGCACCCCGTCGCGGGCGTCGTGCTGCCGGACCGTGACCCACGGCTGGTCCGCGACGCGCTCGGCGGCCGCCGCGACGGCGGCCTCGACCAGGTCGGTGCTGAGCAGCCGGTCGCAGCGCGGCGCGAGCTGCGCGGTGAGCACCCCGACGGAGCAGCCGATCTCGAGCGCCGACCGGTACCGGGCCGCCGGGAGCGCGGCCAGCGTCAGCGCGCGCTTGCGCTCCTCGTACCACCGGGACGCCAGGCGCCAGGGGTCGGCGCGGCGCGCGTACGCGGCCTCGAAGTACGCCGTCGCCGTCCCCTGCGCCGGGGCGGCGTCCTCGACCACGTACGGCTCGACGTCGCGGTCGACGCGGCGCAGGGCCTCGGGGTGCAGCGGTGCGGTGTCCTCCGGTGCGGGGGAGGCGGCGCGGACCTGGGTCTCGTGCCGCTGCAGCGCCCGGTTGCGGGCGAGCGCGTCCGCGGCGTCGAGCGGCAGTCCGCGCAGGCGGTCCCACGGCACGTCGGGGTGGTCGGGGTCGGCCCAGTGCCACAACCAGACCGGGTACTCGAGCAGCCGGGCGCCGCGCGCGGCCGCGATCTCGGCGCAGATCTCGCCGACGAGGCGGTGGTCGCGGTGGCCGTCCCCCCGCCACGGCGCCACGACGCAGGCGACGTCCGCGGGGACGGCCTCGGCGAGCGCGGCGGTCACGGCGGCGCGCGCCTCGCGCACGCCGCCGTCCGGGAACCCGAGCAGGTGCACCGGCGACCGCGGGGACAGCAGCGCCACCGCCTCGGCCACCTCGCGGGCCCGGCGCTCGGCCAGGACGTCGGGCGGCAGCGTGGCCGAGCCGGGGTGGGACGCGGCGCCGTCGGTGACCACCACGACGTCCGCGGGGCGTCCGGCGGCGGCGAGGCGGTGCAGCAGCCCGCCGGCGCCGAGGGTCTCGTCGTCGGCGTGGGCCGCGACGACGACCGTGCGTCCGGTGGGCAGCGCCAGGCCGGGCAGGGCGGCCAGCCGGCCGTCGGCCTGCCACCGCTCGGCGGGCGTCCCCGCGGCCCGGCCGTCGAAGGTCACCACGGGGCGTCCTGCCCCGCCAGGAGGGCGCCGAGCGAGGCGTCGTCGCGCTCCGCGTGCTGCTGGCGGACGTAGACCTCCAGGTCGGCGACGCGCTTGGCGTGCTCCGGCTCCTGGGTGAGCGGACCGGGGCCGAGTGCGTGCGCCGCGATCCGCAGGGTGTCCTCGCAGGTCCGGGCCACGACGGCGCGCACCCGCCGGGACAGCAGGCGCCCGACCGCGCGGGCGTCGGCGGGCTCGGGGTCGCGTCCGCCGCCGGTGGCCGCGCCCGACGCGTCGACCTGGGCGGCGGCGTCGGCCAGGCAGGTCCGCGCGGCGTGCAGCCGCTCGTCGAGGGCACCCAGGTGCATGGCGAGCAGGCGGTCGTCCGGTCGGGCCGCCGCCTGGGCGTGCACCCGACGGGCCAGGCCGACGGCACCGCCGTACCAGCAGGCGGCGACGCCGATCCCGCCCCACCAGAAGCCGGGACGGTCGAGGTACCAGGAGCCGTCGGCGACGCGCGTCGCCGTTGCGGCGTCGAACTGGACCGGGGTGCTGGGGATCTCGGCGAGGCCGCGCGCGGACCACGGTCGGTCGACGGGCCGGGCGTGGTCGCCGAGCCGGACGGCGAACAGCCCGCGCTCGCCGTCGGCGGTCGGGGCGGTCACCAGGGCGGCGTCGAGGCGGTCCGCCAGCGAGCACCAGGGCTTCTCGCCGTCGAGCGTCCAGCCGTCGCCGTCCGGGCGCGCGGTCAGCGTGGCTCCGGGGCCCTCGGCGGCGAACACGCCCCAGGACGAGCCCGCGCCGAGCCCGGCCGGAAGCGGCACGTCCCCGGCCTGGTCGAGGATCGCGAGGGCGTCCAGGTGCGGCTCCACCGCCCGGGCCGCCGCGAGGTCACGGGCGGCGAGCGACGCGAGCGCCTCCCACAGGGTGGTCGTGGCGCCCGTGCCGGGGCGCAGGTCGCCCGCGGCCTCGACGGCCGTGCGCAGGGCCCCGTCGACGGAGACCGGTGCGGCGAGGGCGGCGAACGGGTCGGCGGGCCCGGCGGCTCCGTCGGTCCCGGCGGCCGCGGGGCGGAGCCGGACTGCTGCGGGGGTCTGCGGGACGGGCCGGGCACTGCCGGGCATCGAGGGCCTCCGGGATCGCGCGCAGGGCCCGCTGCCCGACCCCGGTGCCGATCATCGCCGGGCGGTGCGGGGTGCGCCACCGCTCACGGGGTCGTCAGGGGCCCGGTCCTGGCGGGTGGCGCGGGGACAGCGGGACGCCGCCGGCCCGTGGCGCCGAGGACCATCGCCGCGAGGACGACGGCGATGCCGACGACCTGGCGCCCGGAGAGCGTCTCGGCGGCCACGACCGTCCCCAGCAGCACGCCGGTCACCGGGTTGAGCAGGCCGACCAGGCCGACCGGCGTCGGGCCGAGGTGCCGCAGCGCCGCGAACCAGGCGACGTTCGCCACGGCGGTGGCGACCAGCGAGACGTACGCGAAGCCGAGCAGCGCCCGGCCGTCGAGCGCGGGCGGTGCCCCCTCGACCACGGCGGCGACGGGCAGGAGCACGAGCGCCCCGCCGACGAGCTGCCAGGCGGTGAGCGGGAGCACCTCGACCTCGCCCTGCCAGCGGGTCGCGAGCACGTAGCCGACGGAGGACAGCAGCATCGCGGCGACCGACGCGGCGATGCCCGCGGGGTCCAGGCCCGCGCCGTCGCCGCCGCCCAGCAGCATGACGGCGACGCCGACGACCCCGAGCACGCCCCCGACCACGGCGCGCAGCCGGGGGCGCTGGCCGAGCAGCACCCACGCGGCGAGCATCATCGCGACCGGGCCGACCGCCATGACCGTCGAGGCGATGCTGGTCGGCAGGGTCTGCGCGGCGACGTAGACCAGGGCGAAGAACGCGCCGGTGGTGAGCGTCCCCAGCACGGCGGACCGCCACCACCAGGCGCCGCGCGGCAGCCGCCGGGCGAGCGCGAGCAGCACCAGCCCGGCGGGCAGGGCGCGGAGCACCCCGCCCCACAGCGGGCTGTCGGCGGGCAGCGTGTGCCGGGTGACGTAGTAGGTCGTGCCCCAGAGCACCGGCGCGAGCGCGGCGACGGGGATCCACCGGCGGTTGTCTTCCACGGAAGCGACTATACCTTCCGTGGAAGATAGACTCGCGGCATGTCCGACGAGACCAGCCGGCCCGCGCCCGACCACGTCGACCGCATCCAGGCGGCGTGGGCCCGTGAGCGCCCCGACGTCGACGTGCGGCCGCAGGGCGTCATCGGCCGGCTGCACCGGCTGGCGAACGCCCTCACCGAGGAGATCACCGCGGTGTACCGGGAGCACGGCCTGGGGGAGGGGGAGTTCGACGTCCTCGCGGCGCTGCGCCGGGCGGGCGAGCCGTTCGAGCGCGCGCCGGGCGAGCTCGCCGCGCACACCATGGTCACCACCGGCGCGATGACGAAGCGCGTCGACCGGCTGGAGGCCGCCGGGCTGGTCAGCCGCCGCCCGAGCGCGGCCGACGGGCGGGGCCGGGTCGTCGGGCTGACACCGCACGGCCGCGAGGTGATCGACCGGGCGTTCACGGCGCACATGGCCAACGAGCACCGGCTGCTGGCGATGATCGGCGAGCGGGACGCCGACGCCGTCGAGGCCGTGCTGCGCCGCTGGCTCACCGCCCTGGACGCCTGACCTCGCCCTCCTGCGCGACCTCGCGCTGCCGCTCGTCGAGGTCGCCGCGCGCGCCGACCGCCCAGTCGCGGACCCAGTCCGGCACCCGCAGGTGCTCCGGGAAGCCGCCGGCCAGCGCCTCGAGCTCGTCGTGGTCGACCGACCCGCCGCCCCGGCGCAGGAACCGGCTGCGCACCACGGCGTGCGCGTAGACGGTGTCCCCGACGACGAACGTCTGCTCCAGGTACCCCCACCGCTCGTCGAAGCCGAGGATGCGCGTGACGACGTCGAACCGCTGCCCCAGCGTCAGGGACCGGCGGTAGGTGATGGTCTGCCCGGCGACGACCGGGTACCAGCCGCGCCGGACGAGCTGCCCCCAGAACCCGGACCGGAGCATGAGGTCCATCCGCCCGAGGTCCATGAGCGTGAGGTAGCGGCCGTTGTTGACGTGCCGCTGCAGGTCCAGGTCCCCGAGCGTGACGCGGAACGGCGTCCGCACCGTGTCCCACAGCCCGACCCGCGGCGCCCGCCGCGTGCGCAGCCGCAGCAGCAGGAGCCGCAGGTACAGGTTCACGCGCGTGCCACCTCGTCGTCGGTCACGGTGCCCGCGCCGCGCCACCCCGGGCGCTGCCCCAGGGCGGGGGCGAGCACGGCGGCGACGGCGACCAGGCAGAGCACGACGATCATGGCCGGTCGCAGCCCGACGTGCTCGCCGAGGAACCCGAGCACCGGCGGGCCGACCAGGAACGCGAGGTAGCCGATGGTCGCGACCAGCGAGATCCGGGACGCGGCCTGCGCGGGGTCGCCGGAGTCGCCCGCGGCGGACAGCGCCACCGGGAACCCGAGCGCCGCGCCCAGGCCCCAGAGCAGCACGGCGGCCGCGGCGACGACCTGGCTGTCGACGAACACGACGAGCGCGAGGCCGATGCCGCCGCTGATCGCACTGGCCCGCATGACGGCGATCCGCCCGAACCGGTCGAGCAGCGGCTCCCCGGCGAACCGCCCGATCGTCATCGCCGCCGCGAACACCGCGTAGACGCCGGAGCCGAGGGCGGGGTCGAACCCGTGGCCGTCGACCATGAGCAGCGGCAGCCAGTCGTTGGCGGAGCCCTCGGCGAAGGCCATCGCGAGCACGACGACGCCGATCAGCACCAGCCGGGTGTCCCGCCACAGCGCCGGACGGGGCGTCGTGGGGGCGTCCGGGACAGCGACCGCGTCGGCGGCCGGGGTCGTGCGGCCGACCCCCGCCGCGACGTGCGGCAGCGCCAGCAGGACGGCGACCAGGGCGACGGCGGACACCGTGACCAGGTGCACCGGCGCGGAGAAGTCCGCGGCGGTCAGCACGAGGCCGAGCGTCGCGCCCACGACGGTGCCGAGGCTGAAGAACCCGTGCAGGGTCGGCAGCACGCTGCGCCCGAGGACCCGCTCGACGTCACCGCCCTCGACGTTCATCGCGACCTCGCCGCCGCCCATGCCCAGGCCGAACAGCGCGAGGCCCGCCGCGACGACCACCGGCTGCCCGGTGGCGGCGCCCGCGGCCACGACCAGCAGGCTCGCGACCACGGACAGCGACCCGACCAGGATCACCGGCCGGGTGCTGAACCGGGCGACCAGCGCCCCGGACGCGAGGATGCCCGCCATCGAGCCCAGCGACAGGCCGAACAGCACCAGCCCCATCTCGGCGGTCGAGGCGCCGAGGACGTCGCGGATCGCGGGGGTCCGCGTGACCCACGACGAGATCCCGAGCCCGGGGACGAAGAACAGGACGAACAGGGCCGCGCGACGGCGGCGGACGACGAGGTCCAACGGTGATCCCCCGGGAGCGATGTGTACGACCGTCCGTTTCTACACGACGCCGGCCGTCGCTGTCGTGCTCCCCGGGAGGTCCGCGGCGTCAGAGGCCGACCATCGCCATCCCGGCGTCGTCGTACCGGTTGCCCGCGACGCCCACCGTGCCCGCGAGCGCGTCGAGCTCGGCGCGCTCGTCGGCGGACAGCGCGACCGTGGTGGCGTCGGCGTTCTCCTGGACGCGGGACAGCCGCCGGGTGCCCGGGATCGGCACGACCCACGGCTGCTGCGCGAGCAGCCACGCCAGCGCGACCTGCCCCGGCGTCGCCCCGCGCGACTCCGCCAGCGCCCGCACCCGGGCGACCAGGGCGGCGTTCGCCTCCCGGTTGTCCGCGGTGAACCGGGGGACGCGGTGGCGGATGTCGCCCTCGGCGAAGGTGGTGCTCGCGTCGACCGTCCCGGTGAGGAACCCCTTGCCGAGCGGGCTGAACGGCACGAAGCCGATGCCGAGCTCGGCGCAGGTCGGCAGCACCTCGGGCTCGGGGTCGCGGGTCCACAGCGAGTACTCCGACTGCACGGCCGTCACCGGGTGCACGGCGTGCGCGCGCCGGATGGTCGCGGCGCCGGCCTCGGACAGCCCGAGGTGCCGCACCTTGCCCTCGGCGACCAGCTCGCCGACCGTGCCCGCGACGTCCTCCACGGGGACCGCCGGGTCGACGCGGTGCTGGTAGAACAGGTCGATCGTCTCCACGCCGAGGCGGCGCAGGGACGCCTCCGCGACGCGGCGGATCTGCTCGGGCCGGGAGTCGGTGCCCTGCATCCGGCCGTCGACGATGTTCCAGCCGAACTTGGTCGCGATGACGACCTGGTCACGGACCGGGGCGAGCGCCTCGCCGACGAGCTCCTCGTTGACGTACGGGCCGTACACCTCGGCGGTGTCGACGAACGTCACGCCGAGGTCCACGGCGCCGCGGAGCACCGCGATCATGTCGTCGCGGCTGCCCGGGTTGGGGCCGTAGCTCATGGACATGCCCATGGCGCCGAGGCCGACCGCGGAGACCTCCAGGCCCTGGCCGAGGGTGCGGGTGTGCATGACGGGACCTCCTGGTGGTGCTGGTGGTGGGGCGGTGGTGCGGGCGCGGGGCCGGGCCGGGAGTCAGGCCGGTGCGGCCGACGGGTCGGCGGCCCAGCTCGCGAGCAGCTGCAGGGCGTCCGCCGACGGCGACGCGGGCGCCGCCGTGTAGACGAGCATCGTGAGCCCGGGGGCCTGCGCGATGGGGAGCGTGTCGTACATCAGGTCGAGCCGGCCGACGACGGGGTGCAGGATCTGCTTGAGCCCGCCCCGGTGCAGGTGCACGTCGTGCGTGGCCCAGCGGGTCCGGAACTCCTCGCTGCGGGTGGACAGCTCGCCCACCAGGTCGTGCACCGCGCGGTCGTGCGGGTCGCGACCGGCGACCGAGCGCAGGATGCCGACGGTGTCCCGCGCGGCCTTCTCCCAGTCCACCCAGTAGTCGTGCGCCGCCGGGTCGAGGAACGCGAACCGGGCGTGGTTCGCGGGGCGGTCGCCCTCGCGGGACGGACCGTCGTACAGCGGGGCGTACAGCGCGCGACCCAGGGGGTTCGTCGCGAGGATGTCGAGCCGGTCGTTGCGCACGACCGCCGGGGCGCCGGTCATCGCGTCCAGCATCGCCCGGACGCTGTCGGGCACCGGCGGCGTCGGGCGGCGTCGGCCCCGGGCGGGGCGCGCGCCCGCGGCCTTCGCCAGGTCCAGCAGGTGCAGCCGCTCCGCCTCGTCGAGCTGCAGCGCCCGGGCCAGCGCCTCCAGCACCGACTCGGAGACGCCCGCGAGGTTCCCGCGCTCCAGCCGGACGTAGTAGTCCGCGGAGACGCCGGCGATCATCGCGACCTCCTCGCGGCGCAGGCCCGCGACCCGGCGGTTCGACCCGTAGGCCGTCAGCCCCGCCTGGGCGGGCGTGATCCGCGCCCGGCGGCTCGCCAGGAAGTCCCGCACCTCGGCCCGGTTGTCCATGTCCCCGACGGTACGTCCGACCCGGCGGGGGAGGCAGGTCCTGGCAGTACCCGTCAGGCCGGTCCCTCCCGCGCCGGGGGCCGCGGGTGTGGGATGGCTGCGGCAGCGCGCACGAGCGGCACGAGAGGCGGGACACCATGGGCACCTGGACGACGGACGAGCTCGACCGGATCGGCGCGGCGGACGAGCTGCGGCTCGCCTCGTCCCTGTCGGACGGGACGCTGCGGCCCGCGGTCACCATCTGGGTGGTCCGCGTCGGCGACGACGTCGTGGTGCGCTCGGCGTACGGGCCGGGCAACGGGTGGTTCCGCCGGGCGCAGGCGGCCGGGCGCGGGCGCATCGAGGCGGGCGGGGTCGCGCGCGACGTGCGGTTCGTCGCCGCCGACCCCGACGGGCACGACGCCGTCGACGCGGCGTACCACGCGAAGTACGACCGGTACGGGCCGCGCATCGTGGGCTCGGTGGTCGGCCCCGGCGTGGTCGACGTGACGCTCCGCGTCGAGCCCGTCGACTGACCCGGGCCTACGCGCGCAGGACCGCGACGCGCTCGTAGGCGACGACCGCGGCGTCGCGGGTGACCAGCGTGGCGGGCTCGAGCTGCGCCTGCGCGACGAGCAGCCGGTCGAACGGGTCGCGGTGCTCCCACCGGAGCGATCCCGCCAGCACACCGTGCTCGCCGGTCACGGGCAGCTCGCGGGCGCCGATCCCCGCGACGGCGTGCCGCCACGAGCTGAGCACGGGCTGCCCGTCCAGCTTGCCCAGTCGCGTCTTGGTGGCGATCTCCATGGCGGACGCCGCCGACACGGCGAGGTCGTGACGCGGGTCGTCGAGCGTCGACCGCACCTCCTCGGGGACGCGGTCGGGATCGGCGAGCAGCCAGAGGAAGACGTGCGTGTCGAGCAGGTAGGTGCTCATCCCTCCCACGCCGCCAGCTCGTCGTCGGGGAGCGGGGCGTCGAGGTCGTCGGGGACGACGAGGCTCGGCATCGTCCCGAACGTCCGCCGGGGCGTCGTGGAGTCGATCCTCGTCAGGCGGACGACGGGCTTGTGCGCGCGACCGATGACGACCTCCTCCCCGGCCTCCGCGCGGGCGATGAGCTGGGAGAGGTGGGCCTTCGCGTCCTGCACGTTCACCACGACCGTCATGATCCGATCGTACGGGCTCCGGTCCGCCTGGACCAGACCTGCTGGACCAGCAGCGCACCGGTCGTCCGGCCCGGCCCGTGCCTAGGGTGGGAGGGTGACCGCGCTGCACGAGATGACCGCCGTCCGGCTCCGTGACCTGCTGGCGTCGGGCGACGTCACGCCCGCGGAGCTCACCGAGCACTACCTGGCGCGCATCGCCGAGCGCGACCACGCGCTCGGGGCGTTCGCCACGGTCACGCCCGACCTGGCCCGGGAGCGCGCCGCCGTCGTCGCGCGGGAGGTCGCCCCGGACCAGCCGCTGCGCGGGCTGCCCACCGCGGACAAGGACCTCACCGACCGCGCGGGCGTCCCCACGGGCTTCGGCTCGCGGGCGTTCGCGGGCGCCTACCGGTACGTGCCGGAGGTCAGCAGCGACATCACGCAGGTGCTCGACGCCGCGGGCGCGGTGTCGCTCGGCAAGACGGCGGCGCCGGAGCTCGGCTTCCCGTCGTACACGGAGACGCTCGTCGGGCCGCCCGCGCGCAACCCCTGGGACCTCACGCGCGGCGCGGGCGGGTCCTCCGGCGGGGCGGCGGTCGCCGTGGCGGCGGGGCTGCTGCCGGTGGCCCCCGGGTCCGACGGCGGCGGGTCGGTCCGCATCCCCGCGGCAGCCTGCGGGCTGGTCGGGCTGAAGACCACGCGCGGCCTGCTGCCCGCGGGCGGTGGCGTCGAGTCCCTGGGCGGCCTGGTCACGCACGGCCCGATCGCGCGGACCGTCGCGGACGCCGCGCTGCTGCTGGAGGGCATGCTGCCCCGCACCGCCGACGGCGACGTGCCGCACCCCCGGACGCTGCGGACGGCCGCCGCCCCGCGCGGCGGCTACCTGGACGCGGCGCGGCGCGCGGAGACCGGGGCGCTGCGGATCGGGGTGTCGACGTTCAGCGCCTGGGAGGGCGCGTACGACGTCGGGCTCGACCCCGAGGCCCGCACGGCGCTCGACGCCGGGTCGGCGGCGCTCGCGGCCCTCGGCCACGACCTGGTCGACGCCGACCCGTGGGAGCCGGACCCCGCGTACGCGCCCGCCTTCCGGACGCTGTGGATGGCCGGGGCGTCCGCGGTGCCGATCGACGACCCCGAGCGCCTCGCCCTGCTGGAGCCGCTGACGCAGTGGCTGGTCGGGCGCGGGCGCGAGGTCACGGCCCGGCAGGTGGTCGAGGCGGTGGCGGCGCTCGCGGCCTTCGAGCGCACGATGGTCGCGCGGGTCGCGGCGTACGACGCCGTGCTGCTGCCCGCCCTCGCGATGACCCCGCGCCCGCTCGGCTGGTACGACGCCGCCGACCCGGAGCGGAACTTCGCGCAGCAGTGCGAGTACACGCCGTACACGTCGATGATCAACGTCTGCGGGCTGCCCGCGATCACGGTCCCGACGCACTGGACGGCCCCGGACGCGACCGCGACCGCCGGGCTGCCGATGGGGGTGCAGATCGTCGGGCGGCCTGGTGGGGAGGCGCTGCTGCTGGCGCTCGCGGCGCAGCTCGAGGACCGGCTCCGGTGGCCGGAGCGGCGCCCGCCGGTGTGGTGAGGGCTGGGCCCGCGCGACCGCAATGCGTACGATCGTCCACATGACGACCGACTACTTCGCGGGCGACCCGCGCACCAACCTCGAGCGGATGCTCGCGGGCGATCTCTACGTCGCGGACCAGGAGATCGAGGACCTGACCCGCCGCTCCGCGGGGCTCGCGGAGGCGTACGGCCGCACGGCGCTGCTGGACGAGGGTGCGGCGCGGCTGATCCTCACCGAGCTGCTGGGCACGCTGGGCGAGGGGTCGGGCATCCGGCCGCCCCTCTACGTGGACTACGGCAAGCACCTGCACATCGGCGCGCGGACGTTCGTGAACTTCAACCTCACGGCGCTGGACGTCGCGCCCATCACCATCGGCGACGACTGCATGATCGGCCCGAACGTCCAGCTGCTCACCCCCACGCACCCGGTGGACCCGCAGCCGCGCAAGGACAAGCTGGAGGGCGCGCAGCCGATCACCATCGGCGACAACGTGTGGCTGGGCGGCGGCGTCATCGTCTGCCCCGGCGTCACCATCGGGGACAACTCCGTGATCGGCGCCGGCTCGGTCGTCGTGAAGGACATCCCGGCGAACGTGGTCGCGGTGGGCAACCCGGCCCGGGTGGTGCGGGAGAACATCGACCGCTGAGCCGTGCCTGCTGACCCGCACCCGCCGAGCCGTGCGCGCGGCGGGTGGTGTCAGCTCGCGCGGCGGTGCACGTCCCGGCGGAGGCGGGCGGTGAGGTAGTCGGCGGACATGCGCGCGAACTCCTCGCGGGTCAGCCCCATCGCCGCGATCATCTCCGACTCCAGCGCGCGGTAGGCGACCTGCTCGGCGGCGGTGCGGGGCGGCCGCGCGGCGAAGAACCGCTCGCTGACCTCGGTCAGGTGGTCGTGGTCGATCGGCCCCGTGCTCATGACCCGAACGGTACGACCCACCACTGACACGATCGTGTGCGCGGGCTCGGTCGGCACGGGGGATCGCGGAGGGTGGCCTTGACGACCTTGACGCGCTACCGTGGCTTGACGACCTTGACGCTCGGGAGGTGTGCGGTGGCCACGAAGGTCCGGCGGGACGTGTGTCCGGTGCGCGACCGCGCCGAGTACAAGGCCGCGCTGATGGACGCCCTGGCGACGGGGGTGGACTCGCTCGTCGCGGAGGACGCGCCGGGCCTCGGCGACGACCCCCGAGCGGTCGCCGCCCGGATGATCGCGGCCGTGCCGCGCGCTCACGTCTACGACGACCTCGTCGGTCCGTTCTACGGCACCGATGCCGTCCGGCGGATGCTCGGGGGAGTGAGCAGGCAGGCTGTGCACGACCGGGCGAGCCGGCGGACGCTGCTGCAGGTGCGGACCTCCGACGGGGTGAGCCTCTACCCGGCCTTCCAGTTCGAGGGTGACGGGGTGTCACCCCGCGTGCGTCGGGTGCTGTCGGCGTTCCGGGACGTCCCGGTCGACGGGTGGGCGGTCGCGACCTGGTTCAGCGTGCCCGCGGTCGACCTGGACGGACTGACCCCGCGCGACTGGTTGGGTGACCTCCACCGGGACGACGCGATGGTGCTCGCGCTCGCGCAGCGCGCCGCGATCCGCTGGGCGGCTCCGTGACGGGTCGCGACCAGGTGGCGATGCGACCACCGACCAGTGACCTCACGGGCTTCCCGCGCAAGGTCGTGGACGCCGGGCGCCGGTGGTGGCGCAACCACGGACCGCTCGGTCCCTGGTTCTTCGGGTCCGGCCCGCACGGCAGGTTCGACCTCGACAGCCCGGGCGGGACGCTCTACCTGGCCAGCTCCGCCGAGTGTGCGACGCGTGAGCGCATCGGGTTCGACCAGGTGCGGGCCGGGTTCGTCACGGTGTCCGAGGTCGCGGACCGGTACCTGTCGGAGGTGACGCTGCCGACCGCGGTCGACGCCGCGCACACCACCAGCGCCGACGGTCTGCGCTGGGGTGTCGTCGCTCTGGAGCTCGCGGGGACCGACGACTACACCCTCACCCGGGCGTGGGCCGGTGCTTTCGCCGCTGCCGGGTTCGGCGGGCTGTGGACGCTGCTGCGGTTCTCAGGCCCCCACGGCCGCGGCCTCGTGGTCTTCGGCGACGAGGGGCCGCGGTCCTGGCCCGTGCCCGCGACCTCGACGCCCCTGCGGGAGTTCGTGGAGACGACCATGGGGCTGCGGGTCGTGGACCCGCCGCACTCGTCGGGGCTCACCGTCCTGGCCTGAGTGCCGCGAGCCGGTCGAGGAACGCCGTCTGCGCCACCACCAGCAGCGGCCGGGCCGCGTCGATCGGCAGCCACCGCAGGTCCTCGACCTCGGGGAACCGCACGGTCCGCCCGCTGCGCGGCGGCCACTCGACGGTGACCTCGCTGACCGGCCCTCGCACGGCCGCGAGGGCGTCGAGGTCCAGGTCGGCGGCGCGGGCCCAGACGCGGACGACCTTCCCGGCGCGCTGCCGGACCTCGCCGAGGTCGACGTCGGGCCCGGGCGGTGCGGGGACGCCGACCTCCTCCGCGAACTCGCGCAGCGCGGTGGCGTGCGGGTCCTCGCCGGGCAGCGGCTCGCCCTTGGGGACCGTCCAGGCGTGGTCGCGGCGCGCCCAGAACGGTCCGCCCATGCGGCCGATGAGCACCTCGTTCCCGTCCGGTCCGGGGCGGTGCAGCAGCAGGCCGGCGCTGGTGGCGGTCACGCCGACCATGGTGCGCGCGCGGGGGCTCAGGCGCGCGGCAGCAGGACCTCGACGTCGGCGGCGGCGAGCGCGGCGGCGAGGTCGGGCGGCGGGGCGGTGTCGGTGACCAGGTAGTCGGCGCGGCCGAGGTCCGCGATCTGGGCGAACAGCCGCCGCCCGAACTTCGAGGAGTCGGCCAGGACGGCCACGCGGTCGGCGCGCTCCATCATCTCGGCCATCATCGACGCCTCGACGGGGTTGCTGGTGGAGAAGCCGACGTCCGCGGAGACGGCGCCGACGCCGACGAGGGCGAGGTCGCAGCGGATCTCGACCTCGGGGGTCTGCGACCAGCCGGGCAGCCGGACGGGGCCGAGGGTGGCCTGGTCGGTGAGCCGGACCGTGCCGCCGAAGACGTACAGGTCCCGGTAGGTGCTGGGGGACAGCTCGGTGGCGCCGCGCAGGCTGTTGGTCGCGACGGTGAGGTCGCGGTGCTCGGTGAGGGCGCGGACCAGGGCGAGGGTCGTGGTCCCGGCGTTGACGATGATCGCCTGCCCGTCGCGCACGAGGGTGGCGGCGCGGGTGCCGATCTTCTCCTTCGCCTGGGTCTGCAGGCGCATGCGCACGTCGAGCTCGGTGTTGGGCCGGGGCGCGGTGGCGAGGCCGACGGCGCCGCCGTGGGTGCGGACGAGCACGCCCTCGGCGTCGAGCTGGTCGAGGTCGCGGCGGATGGTGTCCGCGGAGACCTCGAAGCGGTCGGCGAGGTGCGCGACGGTCACCTCGCCGGCGTCGGTCACGTACGCGGCGAGCTCGGCCTTGCGCCCTGCGGGGAGGCGGCGCGGTGCGGTGTCGGGAGACGACATGAAGAAACTTCTAGCACAGAACCGCACGTTCCCGCGTGGACTCGGCCCCACGAGCTGCGGCGGCCGCAGGCGGCCGCACTCCCCGGCGGGCCGCCCGGCAACGGGATGATCACGCGGGTGTCTCGGCCGGATCACGCTCGGGCGACGGGAGCGGGTGAGGTCGCGCTCCCGCGACAAATCCGGGCAACTCCACCCTTGACGGCCGCAGAATCCCGCACTACGGTCCTCAAACACGCAAAGAAGCGCACTCAGCCGCAAGAAGCGGCATCCCCCTGGAGGAGAGTCATGAGCAACGGAGCTCGGATGCGGTCCCTCGTGACCGGTCGGGTCGCGGCCATCGCCGGGATCTCGGCGCTGGCCCTCACCGCGTGCGGTACCGGCGGTGGCACGGGCGGCAGCGGCGGCGAGGACGGCGACGTCGTCCTCGAGTTCGCGCAGTGGTGGGAGCCGGAGCTGCCCGACGGCGAGTTCCGCGCCCTGATCGACCAGTTCGAGGAGGAGAACCCCGGCATCACGGTCGAGCTCCTCAGCGGCCCTTACGCCTCGACCAAGGAGCAGGTCCTCGCCGGCGCGGCCGCCGGGACGATGTCCGACGTGGTCGGCCTCGACGGCGCCTGGGTCAACGACTTCGCGAAGCAGGGCGCCATCGCCGACCTGTCCGCGCTGATGGACGAGGACGGCTTCGACGACAGCCAGCTCGTCAGCCAGGTCGCCGTCGACGGCAGCACCTACATGATCCCCGTCGTGAACTTCGTGTACCCGATGTTCACCAACGACGACCTGCTGTCCCAGGCCGGCGTCACCGCCCCGCCCAGCACCCGCACCGAGTTCGCGGACGCCGCGCAGCAGATCACCGCGCTCGGCGACAACACCTACGGCTGGGTGCTCCCGCTGTCCCTGGAGGCCCCGAACGGCGTGCAGAACGACGTCATGTCGTGGGTGTGGGCGTCCGGCGGCTCGATGCTCGACGACGGCCAGCCCGCGCTCACCGACAACCCCGACGTGGAGAGCGGCGTGCAGTTCGTCGCCGACCTGTGGGAGGACGGCGTCGTGGCACCGGGCTCCTTCACCATGAAGGAGCAGGACAAGGTTGAGGAGTTCACCAACGGCCGGGTCGGCATGATGATCGACTCCCTCGCCCACGTGACGACGATCCAGGAAGCCAACCCGGACCTGCAGTTCTCCATCTCGGCGATCCCCGCCGAGGACGGGTACACCGGCGAGCGCGGCATCCCCTACGCCTCCTGGGGCATCGGCGTCGCCGAGAACTCGGAGCACAAGGCCGAGGCCATGAAGCTCGTGGAGTTCCTGCTCAGCACCGAGACGAACACGCAGCTGTCCTCGATCGCCAACGCGTTCCCCGGCAACACCGAGTCCGTGCCCGACTTCGTCGAGGACAACGAGCTGTTCGCCACGGCGTTCGAGATCTACCAGGACGGCTACCCCGCCAACGAGTTCACCGGCCTGCCCGTCGCGGAGGAGCTGATGCGCCAGTTCGGCGAGCAGCTGCAGAAGACCCTCAACGGCGACCAGAGCGTGGACGACCTGCTGACCAACGCGCAGCAGGAGTGGGAGTCCGAGTTCTGACCCCCCGATGACGACCGCGCCGGGCGGGTCCCCTGAGCCCGCCCGGCACGGTCCCGGTCAAGGAGGACCGAGTGTTCACCTCGCACGTCGAGCAGAAGCAGCAGCGGGACCCCGTGGTCGCCCCCGTCGGCCCCGGCCGGTCCGGCCCCGACCAGGCGGCACCGGCCGACCGGCCGCCCGCCCGCCCCGGCTGGGAGCGCCTGAAGCGGCGCCTCACCCCCTACGGGTTCCTGACGCCCACCGGCGTCCTCATGGCGATCCTCATGCTCACGCCGATCGTCATGGTCATCTGGTACTCGCTGCTCGACGGCGTGATCACCAACAAGGACTCGCAGCTCGTCGGGTTCGACAACTACGCCGAGGTGCTCACCGACCCGGTGTTCTACACCGCGGTCCGCAACACCCTCGTGTTCACGGTCAGCAGCGTCGTCGCGCACTTCGGCATCGGCCTCGGGTTCGCGATGCTGCTCAACACCCCGCTGCTGAGCAACCGCACCAAGGCGTTCTTCCGCGTGATCTACGTGCTGCCGTGGCTGTTCACCGTGGCGATCATCGCGGTGCTGTGGCGGCTGCTGCTCAACCCGAACGGCGTCGTGAACTACCTGCTCGGCAGCGTCGGGATCACCGGCGGGCAGACCGAGTGGCTGGCGGACCCGAGCACGGCGCTCGCGGCGGTCACGTTCATCAACATCTGGGCGGGCTACCCGTTCTTCATGATCAGCCTGCTCGCCGGTCTGCAGGGCATTCCCCGCGACCTGTACGAGGCGGCGCGCGTCGACGGGGCCACGCCTTTCCAGCAGTTCCGGAACGTCACCCTCCCGCAGCTGCGCCCGATCATCATCTCGATGGCGCTGCTGGACTTCATCTGGACGACGCAGCAGTTCGCGCTGATCTGGATGACCACCGGCGGCGGCCCGATCAACGCGACCGAGATGCTCAGCACCTTCACGTACAAGCTGGCGTTCAGCCGCTACGAGTTCTCCGTCGCCTCGGCGTCGGCCGTGATCGTGCTGCTGCTGTCGATGGTCCTCGCATTCTTCTACGTCCGGCACCAGAAGGCACGGGACTGATCATGGCGACCCTCACCCCGACCCCCGCCCGCACGTCCAGCACCCCGGCCCTGCGGCGCCCGCCGAGCAAGCGCGGCCAGAAGGCGCTGCTGCTGGTGGCGCTCGTGATCGGCGCGATGTTCGCCGGGCTGCCGGTGCTGTGGATGCTCGCGAGCTCGTTCAAGGCGAACTCCGAGATCTTCCAGTCGCCGCCGCGGCTCGTGACGCCCGGCTTCTCGTTCGACGCGTACACGTCGATCCTCACCGACCCCGTGAAGCTGCGGTTCTTCGGCAACTCCTACCTGGTGGCCGGGGCGGTGACGCTGCTGACGCTGCTCGTGGCCGTGCTCGCCGCGTACGCGTTCAGCCGCTACGAGTTCCGCGGCAAGAAGATCATCAACGTCGTCATCGTCAGCGTGCAGGCCGTCCCGCCGATCACCCTGCTGATCCCGTACTTCGGCCTGGTGGTCGCGCTGCGGCTCTACAACACCTACCCCGGCCTGATCCTCACGTACATGGTGTTCACGCTGCCCTACGCGATCATCATGATGACGGGCTACTTCAACACCCTGCCCCGTGAGCTGGACGAGGCCGTCAAGGTCGACGGCGCCGGGCCCCTGACCGCCCTGTGGCGCATCCTCGTCCCCATCTCCGTGCCGGGCCTCGTCTCGGTCGGCGTCTACACCTTCATGATCGCGTGGAACGAGTTCCTGTTCGCGCTGACGCTGACCCGCACCGAGGACATGCGCACCGTCCCGATCGGCATCCAGCTCCTCATGGGCCAGCACTCGTACAACTGGAACGAGATGATGGCGATGAGCATTCTCGGGTGCATTCCGGTCCTCATTCTCTTCCTGTTCTTCCAGCGGTACTTCATCGGTGGGATGACGGCAGGCGCCGTGAAGGTCTGACCCCCGGTCCGACCGCCGACGCAGCGCAACACACCCCTGACCCAGGCACCACCCGATCGAAAGAGGAGTCACCCCATGTTGATGAACGGCGCGGACCTGCTGGCCGTCGCGAACGAGCACAGCTTCGCGGTGCCGGCGTTCAACATCAGCGACTACGCGATGTTCAACGGCATCGTCGCGGTCTCCGAGCAGCGGCGAGCACCCCTGATCGTCGCGATCCACCCCGACGAGGTCAGCCACCTCGGGTACGACGTCCTGCCCGCGCTGGTGCAGCGCGCGCACAAGGCGACCGTGCCGGTGTCGATCCACTGGGACCACGGCGGCACCTACGAGCAGATCCTGCGGGCCATCCAGATCGGCTTCACGTCGGTGATGATCGACGGCTCGATGCTCCCGTACGAGGAGAACGTCGCCCTCACCGCCCGGGTGGTCGAGGCCGCGCACGCCGTGGGCGTCTCGGTCGAGGGGGAGCTCGGCACCATCGGCAAGCTCGACGAGCAGGCCGAGGCGGGCGTCGCGGTGTCGGACATCATCTACACCGACCCCGAGCAGGCCGAGGACTTCGTGCGCCGCACCGGCGTCGACAGCCTGGCCGTCGCCATCGGCACCGCCCACGGCCTGTACCCGAAGGGCCTCAAGCCCGAGCTGCGCCTCGACCTGCTGCAGGACATCAAGGGCCGGCTGCCGATCCCGCTGGTGCTGCACGGCGGCTCCGGCAACCCGGACGACGAGATCGGCCGCTCGGTGAAGCTCGGCGTCAACAAGATCAACATCTCCTCGGACATCAAGGTCGCGTACCACGACCGGATGCGCGAGGTGCTGGCCGACCTGACGCTGCGCGAGCCGAACACGATCCAGCCCCCGGCGATCGAGGCGATGAACGAGGTCGCCGCGCAGAAGATCGACCTGTTCGACGCCGCCGGCAAGGCCGACCTGTACTGACCCACCCCACCTGCACCCGGTCCGGGTCGGCGACCACGCCGGCCCGGACCGGGTCCCCACGTCAGCACGCGAAGGAGCGTCCGTGACCACGCGCTACGTCCTCGGCCTGGGCGGCACCGTCGACTACGAGATCGACTGGGACCCCACCCTGCTCACCCGCCTCGCGGCCGAGTGGGGCCTGCGGGCCGACGAGCTCGACGCGGGCGTGCCGATCCTCAGCGAGCGGGACCTGCTGCGGTCCCTGCTCGGCTTCGTGCGCGACGGGGGCGGCGGCGAGCGGTTCGTCGCGTCGTCCGCGATCGTGGAGGCGTTCGCCGCGCGGTTCGAGCGCCGGATCACCCTCGGCGGGACCTGCGTGCGCGCCGCCATCGCCATGGACCGGGTGCGCGGCCTGCCCGCCCTGGTGCACCTGGTGAGCATCGACGACGACGTCCGGCGGCTGCTGCCCGCCAGCACGACGTACCTGTGCTCCGCGGACCGGGACACCACCGACCCGCACCTGATCGTGCAGTACCCCGCGGCGTCGCCGGTCCGCGTCGACGGGACCGACGTCGTCGCCGCGCACCCGGACCGCCTCATCTACGTCAACGACCCCCCGAACCGCGACCTCGTCCTCGACCCCGGCCTCGGGGACGCCGTCGCCGCCGCGGACGTCGTGCTGGTCTCCGGGTTCAACGTCATCCAGGACCGGGCGCTGCTGCTCGACCGGCTCGCGACGCTCGGCGCCGACCTGGACCGGCTGCCGCCCGGCGGGTTCGTCTACTTCGAGGACGCCGGGTACCACCTGCCCGCGCTGCGCACCCACGTCCGCGACGCCCTCGCCGGGCGGGTGGACGTGTGGGCGATGAACGAGGACGAGCTGCAGTCGTGGACCGGCCGGGCCGTCGACCTGCTCGACCCCGACGACGTCACGAAGGCCCTCGCGGACCTGCGCGCCGTCGTCCCGGCGCGCACCCTCGTGCTGCACACCCGGTACTGGGCGCTCGCCGCCGGGGAGCGGGCGCCCGACCTGCGCGCCGCCCTGCGCGGCGGCATCGACATGGCGAGCACCCGCTACGTGCACGGGGACGCCTTCACGGCCGCCGACTACGCCGCGACGGGGCGTCGTGCCCCCGGCGTCCCGGGCGCGGGCTTCGCCCGCGAGGTCGAGGCGCGCGCCGGCGACCTCGGCGCCGGTCCGCTGGTGTGCGAACCGGCGTACACGCTGGACGACGTCGCGCGGCCGACCACCATCGGCCTCGGGGACACGTTCGTCGGCGGCTTCCTCGCGGCCCTGGCGGACCGGTGACCAGGGCGGAGACCGGGCCGACGACCGACGTGGCCGCGCTGCTCGCGGACGGGCGGGTCGCGCTGCTCGAGGCCGTCGCGCAGGTGGACGACCTGCTGCGGCCCGGCGGCGCGCGCGTGCTGCACCTGCGCCTCGCCGACGGGTTCACGCTCGACGTCCTGCCCGACCGCGGCCTCGACCTCGGACCGGCGTGGTGGCGGGGTGTGCCGGTAGCGTGGCGGTCCCCGCACCGCGCCGACCCCGGCCCCGGCGCGGGCTGGGAGGAGCGGTTCCTCGGCGGGCTGCTCGCCACCTGCGGCCCCGAGAACATCGGCCCGCCCACCGACGGCGCCGGGCAGCACGGCAGCCACCACCTGACCCCGGCGACCGAGGTGCGGTGGTGGCGCGAGGTCACCCCGACCGGCGTGGACGTGCACGTGCGCGGCACCGTCGGGTACTCGACGCTCTACGGCACGCGCCTCGTGGTGGAGCGGGAGATCGTCGCCGGGACCGGCCGCGCACGGGTCGAGGTCCGGGACGAGGTCCGCAACGACGGCGACGAGCCCGTCGGGGTCCCGCTGCTCTACCACGTGAACCTCGGCGCACCCCTGCTCGCGCCCGGCTCCCGGCTGCTGCTCGACGGCGACCCGGTGACCACGACCCGCGAGCCCCTGCCGCCCGGCCGGGAGCCGCTGACGATGCCCGACCCGGCGACCGGCGCCCCCGCCGTCGTCGCCGAGCACCGCGGGCTGCCCGTCGCGGGCGGGCGGTCCCGGGCCGTGCTGCCCGGACCCGGGGCCCGCGTCGTCGTGGAGTGGAGCGGCGACACCCTGCCCCGCCTGTGCACCTGGGCGTGGCCCGCGCGCGGCGCCTGGGTGCTCGGCGTCGAACCCACCAACGCGCCGCTCTTCGGCCCCGACCGCGACGAGCCGCACCACGGCGCGCCCCTGCTCGCCCCCGGGCAGACGTGGCGCACCGGGGTGGCGGTCGAGGTCGTCGCCGGACCGGACGACGGACCCACCGACTGACGGACCAGGAGAGGACCCCGTGCAGCCCATCCCGCTCACCGCCAACCAGCCCGCGGACCGGTTCTACGCCGGGGGTGCGCGCATCGCCGCGTTCCGCGGCCCCGCCGGGGCGCCCGCCGCCGGGGACCACGTCCCCGAGGACTGGGTCGGCTCCGTCACCCCGCTGTTCGGCGAGACCGCGCTCGGCCTCACCCGGCTGCCCGAGGGGCCGCTGCTGCGCGACGCCGTCGCCGCCGACCCGGTCGCCTGGCTCGGGCCCGCGCACGTCGCCGCGTGGGGCGCCGACGTCGGCGTGCTGGTCAAGCTGCTCGACGCCGGGGAGCGGCTGCCCGTGCACGCCCACCCCGACGTGCCGTTCGCCGCCGAGCACCTGGGGCTCGCGCACGGCAAGACCGAGGCGTGGATCGCCCTGACCGCCGCGCCGGTGCACCTCGGCTTCCGCCGCGACGTCGGTACCGACGAGCTCGCCCGGTGGGTCGCCCAGCAGGACACCGTCGCGATGCTCGACGCCATGCACGTCCTCGACCTCGAACCGGGTGACGCCGTCCTCGTCCCCGCCGGGACCCCGCACGCCATCGGCGCCGGAGCGCTCGTCGTCGAGCTGCAGGAGCCCACCGACCTGTCGATCCTCGTCGAGTGGGCGGGCTTCGCCATCGACGGCGCCGCGGCCGGGCACCTCGGGCTCGGCTTCGCCACGGCGCTCGCGGCCGTCGACCGCCGGGGCCGCTCGGCCGCCGAGGTCGCGGCCCTGCGCGGGTCCCGCGCCGGGGACACCGGCGACCTGCTGCCCGACGCGGCGCCGTTCTTCCGTGCCGAGCGCTGGCGCGGGGCGGGGGAGTGGGACGCCGGGTTCGCGGTCGCCGTCGTGGTCGCGGGCTCGGGGGCGCTGGTGGCGGCCGACGGGACCCGGACGCCGCTCAGCGCGGGCGGGACGGTGCTCGTGCCGTGGTCGGCGGGGCCGCTGCGCCTGGAGGCGACCGGCTCAGACCTCGAGGTGCTGCGCTGCCGACCGCCGGCCGGTCAGCAGAGTCAGCAGGGTCAGCAGCCCGACGAGTCGTAGCCGCACAGCAGCGCCCACGCCGACTGCGCCTGCTCGGTCGCGGTACCGCGGGCCGACGAGACCAGCGCCTCGCCGCCCTCGACCCCGACCAGCGTGATCGCGGTGCCGCGCCGCGTCGTGACGAGGTACGACCCGATCGCCTCGTCCAGCGAGCCGGTCGCGGACGCGCCGTAGTAGTCCGTCGCGATCCCCGTGCCCTGCGCGCCGATCTCCACCGGCTCGACCACGTACGTCGTCGCGGTGTCCGAGGCGTACGTGGTGCACTCCCGGAGCGCCGCCGCCAGGCGGTCCGCCTCGGCGACCGCCGCGTCGGCGTCCGCGAACAGCGCGACCTGCTGCACCCCGACCTGCGCCTCCGCCTGCCCGTCGCCCTGGACCACGGTCCGCATGGCCGTCGCCGACTCCGGCGCGCCCGCGTCGCACGCCTGCGGCAGCCGCCAGTCGACGACCCCCGCGGACTCCTCGCGCGGGTCGACCGGCAGGTCCCACGCCGTCGCGGGGAGCAGCACCTCGGGGGCCAGGTCGGCCGGGGCCGCACCCGCGCCGCCGGTCGGGGCGGGGGTCGTGGGGGCCGGGTCGGGACCGGTCGTCGTCGGGGTCGGGTCGTCGGTGGGTGCGGCTGTGCCGCCCCCGTCGCCGCCCGAGGTGCAGCCCGCGAGCACGAGCGCGCAGGCGACGACGGTCAGGGTCCGGGTCGAGGTCCGCATCACCCCACCCTCGCAGCGGTGCGGCGACCCCGCCCGGCGAACGCCGACGTCAGGGGTGTGCCGCTCAGTGCTGGGGCGGGTACGGCGGCTGCGGCGGGTACGGCGTCGCGGCGGGCGGCTGCGCCGGCTGCTGGGGCACCGCGCCGGGCGCGAGGCCCTGGGGCGGGTCGGGCTGCCAGCCCTGCGTGCCCTGCTGGTCGCTCCACGCCGGTGCGGGGGCCGACGGCGCGACGTACGGCGGCAGCCCGGCCTGCGGCGTCCCGGTGGGTGCGGGCCGGTAGGCGGTGCCCGCCGCGACCGGCGGCACGCCCGGGTAGGTCGGGTAGACGGGCTGCCCCGGGAACGCCGGGACGGCCGCGCGGCGCCGGCGGCGCACCAGCAGCACGACCACGGTGACGACCGCCGCGACCAGCAGGAGGCCGCCCCCGCCGAGCAGCGCGATCATCAGCCACGGGCTGCTCGGGGCGTCGGACGCGGTCACCTGGATCGTCGTCGCGGTGGAGCCGTCGCCGGTGAACTCCACCGTGCGCGGGTCGTCGGGGTCGATCTCGCCGTTCGTCTCGAGGACGTCGCCCGGGAACGTGAACGCGATGCGCACCTCGCCGGAGGCGCCCGGCATGCCCTCGGTCATCGACGGCAGCTCGCCGTCGACCTCGAACCGGCCGTCCGCGTGCGTGATCGTCATGCCGTCGCCGTTGAACGCGTCCAGCGGCACCCCCGAGAACGTCACGCGGCGCCCGACCCAGTCGCCCTCCTCGTACGGCTCCTGCGCCAGGGTGACCCCCGGCAGGTCCGCGTCGAGGCCGAGCATCTCCTCGGCGCCCTCCGAGTCCTGGAACAGCTCGTCCACCGTGGAGCCGCTCGCCTCGACCACCGAGCGCGACATCGCGAGCACGTAGTTCCCGGACACGGTGTCGTCCGCGTGCACCTCCATGCCCATGTCGATCCGGAAGCAGCCGGCCAGCGCCGCCACGAGGACGAGGGCCAGGCCGACGGCACGGGAGGCACGGGTGGTGCGACGCGCAGAGGTCATGCGGCCCCATCGGCGTTCCCGACCAGCGCCTTGACCCGGATCGCCCGATCGGCCCACAGCGGGCGCACAGCCGCCGGGCAACCGCTTGCCCGACCGCGGTGCGCCCGCTGCGGGCGACCGGCGTCGGTGGTCAGTCCGCGAGGAACGCCAGCAGGTCCTGGACGAACGCCTCCTGGTACGCGCCGGAGATGCCGTGCGGCGCACCCGGGTACACCTTGAGCGTCCCGAGCTTCACCAGGTCGATGGACCGGTACGCGGCGGCCGCGATCGGCACGATCTGGTCGTCGTCGCCGTGGGCGATGAGGATCGGCACGTCGAGCGCCTTCAGGTCCTCCGTGAAGTCGGTCTCCGAGAACACCGCGACGCAGTCGTAGGCCGCCTGCAGCTCGGCGAGCATGCTCTGCCGCCAGAAGTCGTCCCGCAGGCCCTGGCTGATCGTGGAGCCCGCGCGGTTCGCGCCGAAGAACGTCTCCGAGAGGTCCTGGTAGAACTGCGAGCGGTCGCGCAGCACGCCCTCGCGGATGCCGTCGAACACCTCGATCGGGGTGCCCTCGGGGTTGCTCGCCGACTTCAGCATGACCGGCGGGACGGCGCCCGCCGTCACCACCTTCACGACCCGGCCCGCGCCGTGCTGCGCCGCGTACCGGACGACCTCGCCGCCGCCCGTCGAGTGGCCCACCACCGTGAGGTCGGTGAGGTCCAGCTGCTCCACCAGCGACGCGAGGTCGCGGGCGTAGGTGTCCATGTCGTTGCCGCCGCTGGTCCGCGACGACCGGCCGTGCCCGCGCCGGTCGTGGGCGATGGCGCGGTAGCCCGCGTCGGCCAGCACCTTGAGCTCGTACGCCCAGGCCTCCGAGCTCAGCGGCCACCCGTGGCTGAGCAGGACGGGACGGCCGGTGCCGTAGTCCTGGTAGAAGATCTCGGCGCCGTCCGGCGTGCTCACGTAGGGCATGGTTCCTCCTGTCGTGCGGGGTCCGGACCGACCTGCGGGCGGCACTTGCCGACCGCGTCCGGCCCCGGGCACCATCAGACGGCGCAGCGTCGCGCGGCACCAGGAAGAAGACCGGCAGGACTCGCGTCCTGCCGCCGGGGCGGCGGGGGCGGACGACGTGGACGGGACCGATCTCGGGGCGCTGCTGCGTCGGCACCGCCAGGAGGCGGACCTCACCCTGGAGGACCTCGCGGGGGCGTCCGGGGTCAGCGACCGGGGCATCGGCGACATCGAGCGCGGCGTCAGCCGGGGCCCGCAGCACCGCACCGTGGTCGCCCTCGCGGACGCGCTCGCCCTCGCGGACGTCGACCGCGAGCGGCTGCTGCGCGCGGCCCGGGACGGCCGTCGCCGCGCACCGGTCGGCGAGCCGCACGCGCTGCCGCTGC
>NZ_RFFI01000045.1 GCF_003696205.1 Cellulomonas triticagri | reverse complement strand
GCTCGCCGCGGCCGCCCCGCGCGGTGGGCCGCACGGCGACCCGCCCGGCCGGCGAGGTCCCCGCGGGCTACGGCTCGTCGCAGGGCCGCGCCTCCGCCCCGGCACCGGACGTGGTCGCGGGGCTCGCGGCGTCCTGGGCGCTGCACGACGTCGGCGAGCGGTCGGACGGCGGCGACCGGCGCCTGCTGACGATCACGTGGGCGGGCGACGTCGCGGAGCTGCTCGTGGACGGCCACGTGGTGGCGGACCGGTTCTGGGACGGCACGCCGTGGGTCCTCGACCTGGACGCGGTCCCCGGCGCCGAGGCGGGCCGGGTGGCCGTGCGGGTGCTGCCGCTGCACCCGGATGCGGCGGTGTGGCTGCCCGCGGGCGCGCAGGACCGGCGCCGCTGCGAGCCCGGGCCGCTGTGCGCCCTCGACGCGGTGACCCTCGAGCGCAGCACCCGGTGGCGGGTGGATGCCTGACCGCGCGGTCGACCTGCGGCTGGGGACGGTGCGGGCGGCGGTCCGCACCGTCGGCGGCGGGCTGCGCCTGCTGCGCGTCGCCGGGGTCCCGCTGGTCGAGGAGCACGCCGCCGACGCACCCGTGCCGGCGGCGTCCGGTGCCGTGCTGTTCCCGTGGCCCAACCGGGTGCGGGACGGCCGGTGGCGCGGCGCGGACGGCCGCGAGCACCGGCTGGTGCTGACGGAGCCGGGTCGCGGCACCGCGAACCACGGCCTGGTGACCGACCGGGCGTTCGCGGTGGTGCGGCGGGAGGCGGCACGCGTGACGCTGCGCGTCGAGGTGCGGGACGAGCCGGGCTACCCCTTCCGCGTGCGGCTCGACCTGACCTACCGGCTGCTGCCGGACGGGCTGGCCGTCGACGCCGAGGTGACGAACCTCGGTGTCGACCTGGCGCCGTTCGCGCTCGGCTTCCACCCCTACCCGCGGGTCGGCGACCACGCGGCGGCCGACCTCGCGCTCGACCTCGGCGTCGACGGGGTCGTCGAGGTGGACGACCGGCTGCTGCCGCTCGTCGTCCGGGACCTGCCGGCGCCCGAGGGCGGCCCGCGGTGCCGGGTCGTGGTGGCGGACCGCGCGCTGCACGACTGCCTGCGCAGCGTCCCCGACGCGGGCGGTCGGCACGTGCACCGGCTGGTCGCGCCCGACGGGACCGCGGCGGAGATGAGCGCGGACGGGGCGTTCGGCTGGGTGCAGGTGTACGCGTGCCCGGACTTCCCCCGGGCGGGCGGGACCGGCACCGCCGTGGCGGTCGAGCCGATGACCGCACCCCCGGACGCCCTGAACTCGGGGACCGATCTGGTTCACCTCGAGCCCGGGGCGACCTGGTCCGCGGGCTGGTCGCTGCATGCCGTGCCCTGAGCGGCGACTCCTCCGTGGTTTCCTCCATCTGGCGCCGGGGATGTGCCATGGGGAGCGCGCCGCTCGGCGGGTTGGCTGGAGGTGCGGGACACCGAGGTCCCGCCCGAAGGGAGACGGACGCCGATGTCGATCACCGCACCCCGCCCGCGCAGCAGGAGGAGCGCCCTGCTCGTCCTGCTGCTCAGCGCGGCCCTGCTCATCCCGTGGCTGCCCGCCACGGCGCACGCCGCCACCACGACCCGGGCGGTCCAGCACACCGACGTGAGCACGACCCGCGGCACGCCGTGGCAGACCTACTACGAGGGCGACGAGTGGGCCAGCAACGCCCGCGTCCACTGGGGGAACGACGGGGACTTCCTCGAGATCCCGTTCGAGGGTGACGGGTTCCGGCTGTACGGCAGCACCCGCACCACGAACGGCACCGCCGAGGTCTACGTCGACGACGCCCTCGTCGGCACCGTCGACTATCACGGCGCGAACTCGAACGCCGTGATCGAGCTGTTCAGCCACACCGGCCTGGAGCCGGGCGCGCACACGCTGCGCGTCGTCGCCGTGGGGTGGGTCAACCACGCCCGTGCGGAGTTCGACAGCACCGCGACCGAACCGGTCACCGACGGCCTGCCCGGCGCGGTCGACGCCGCGGCGTCCCTCGCCGAGGCCGACTACACCGCCGGATCGTGGGCGGCGCTCGCGGCCCGGCTGACGGACGCGCGGACGGTGCTCGCCGACGCGGCGGCGACCGCGGAGCAGCGCGCCGAGGCGGCCACCGCGCTCGACGACGCCCGGGCCGCGCTGGTGATGGTCCGCGGGCTGCGCGAGGCCGTCGAGTCGTACGCCACCCGCGTGCCGGGCGACCACACGCCCGTGTCGTGGGCGCCGTTCGCCGCGGCGCTCGCGCGCGCCGGCGACGTCCTGGCAGACGCCGACGCCACCGCGCCGGACGTCGTCGCCGCGAAGACCGGGCTCCAGGACGCCGCGGCCGGGCTCGTCACCCTCGGCGCGGGGACCCTCGGCACGATCCAGAACAACGATTTCTGGCACGACACCGACGGCAACCCGATCTACTCCCAGGGCGGCGGCATCTTCCGCTTCGGCGACACGTACTACTGGTACGGCGTCCGCTACGACGGCGCCGAGCTGTACTACGCGAACCCGACGCGGCTCTACAACAACAACGTCAACTTCGAGTCCGTCACCGCGTACTCGTCGAAGGACCTCGTCAGCTGGACGTTCGAGAACGACATCGCGACCACGGAGACGCCCGTCGACATCCCGGCGAGCAAGGACGTGAACGGCGACTACTTCTCCCGGATGCAGACCCTGGGCGACGCGGTGTGGATCGGCCGGCTCGGCGTCGTCTACAACGAGAGCACCGGCAAGTACGTGCTGCTGACCCAGTTCGAGAACGCCGACCCCGCCCGCGTCACCAACGCCGGCGTGCTTTTCCTGCAGGGCGACTCCCCGACGGGGGACTTCGAGTACGCGAATCTGCAGACCCACGTGCCCGGGGTCTACGAGAACCCGAACAAGCCCGGTTGGAACCAGGGCTCCGGCGACCAGACCGTCTTTACCGACGACGACGGCTCCGACTACCTGGTGTTCTCCTACCGGGACGGCCGCAGCCGCACGTACGTCGCGCGGATCTCCGACACCGACTCCCTGAGCGTGGAGACCGCCGTGGAGGTGTTCCGTGGCGCCGGGCGCGAGGGCAACGCCATGTTCAAGATGGGCGGCCGGTACTACGTCGCGTCCTCCGCCCTGCACGGCTGGAACACCTCCCAGACGTACATCGTCGAGTCGGAGACGGACGACATCCAGGGCGACTACTCCGACATGTACGTGCTCGAGGGCACCGAGAAGGACTACAGCCACGTCACCCAGAGCGGGTTCTTCGTGACCGTCCCGGGTACGCAGACCGAGACGGTGATCTACGCGGGCGACCGGTGGGCGGACTTCGCGTGGAACGGACTCGGCTACAACCAGTGGCTGCCGATCACCGCGACCGACGACCGCCCGCTGTTCCACTCGGTCAGCCAGTGGCGGCTCAACGCCGTCACGGGGGAGTGGGAGGTCGGCGAGGGCAACAACTACGTCCTCAACCCGGACTTCGCCGCCGACCGGATCCCCGTCACCGCCGTGACGGGGTGGACCACCGCCGCCGACCCGGGATCCGCGCCGTTCGTGTCCAACCCGACGCCCGGAGCCGACGGCAGCCGGTTCGCGCTGCGGCTCGGCGCGGACGCGGCGTTCTCCGGGGCGGTCCGCCAGGAGAACGCGGTACCCGACGGCACATACCGGTTCGCGACCCGGGTCTCGACCGCGGGTGGCCTGGACCACGCACGGGTACGGATCACCGGCGCCGCAGGGCAGGACCACGTCCTCGACCTGAACGCGGCGACCGACGGCTGGGCGACCGCCGAGCTCGCCGACCTGCGCCTGACCGGCGGGACCGCCACGGTCAGCATCGAGGCCGCCGGCCCGGCCGGGACCTCGGTGACGGTCGACGGGCTCTCGCTGGTCCGGCAGCCGGAACCCGCGTGGTCCGCGGACGCGACCTACGTCGCGGACGACTCCGTGCAGCACGACGGCTCGCTCTGGGTCGCGTCGTGGTGGACCCGGGCCCAGGAGCCTGGCGACCCGAACGGCCCGTGGCAGGAGATCGCGCGGGACGCGGCAGGGGACCCGCTCTGGACGCCGACGCGGATCTTCGACGCCGGTGACGAGGTCGTGCACGAAGGGACGCGGTACCGCGCCGCGTGGTGGACCCGGGCGCAGGCCCCGACCCTCGGCGGGCCGTGGAGCGTCGTGAGCTGAACGCGCCCGCGTGACGCATCGGGCCTCCGCCCAGTCCCGGGGGCCCGATGCGTCGGGCGAGGTCGCGGCCACGGTGTCACGCTCTCGCCGACGGTTCCGCATCGCTGGGGCTGCCGCGGCTCTCGCGCGCGCAGGGCAGCCCTTGACCGCCGCACGGGTGAGCGCTGTGTCTCGTGCCGGGGTCTGCGGAGGCTCGCGACCGACGCTCGGCCGGGCCGTGCGCGTGGCCGGCTCACGCCGAAGGTCGACCGCGATCCGGATCTGGCGGGGGTTTCGTCCGTCCACGGAGTCGGTCATCGACGGATCACGTCGCCCGGCACCCCCCGCGCGAGCCGCGGCTCGCGCGGGTCCGGGTCGTCCCGGTCAGTGCGCCGGAGTCCCGGTGCTCTCGTCGACGAGCGCCGCGACGGGCCGACCGGGGGCGGGCTCCGCCGCGGTCACGGGCCGCGGCAGGTGCCGCCGGGAGTTGACGGTGGCGGTCACGACCGACGCCGCCGCGAGGACGAGCAGGATCCCGAACAGCTCGGTGGTGGTGAACGGCGGGGTGACCGCCGCCATCACCGTCGGGAGCAGGAACCCGACGTAGGCGATCGCGTAGAACAGGCCGGTCAGGCCGGCGAGGTGCGCCGGCCCGGCGATGCGCTGCACCTCGAGCAGGCCCGAGGACAGCGCGATGCCGATCCCGGTGCCCGCGATCGCGGCGGCGACGACCCCGAGGACCGGCGACGCGAGCAGGTCCGTGGCGGCGACGGCTGCCACCGCCGCGGTGAGGACGCTCAGCGCGACGATGATCCCGCGGGCGCTGTCGATGCGGTCGAGGCGCTTGGCGACCGGTTGGACCAGCGCCGAGATCGACAGCGCCACCACGGTCAGCAGCGTCGCGTACGCGACGCCGAGGTCGCCGACCTGGTCGCTCAGCAGCACGGGGACGTACCCGTACGACAGGGCCGCCAGCCCGAAGATCCAGGGTGCGCCGACGGCGACGACCCACCGGAACCGGCGGTGGCGTGCGGCGGGCAGCCGCAGCGCCTGCCGGACGGACTCGTGCACCGGGCGTGCCGCGCGGGTCTCCTGCACGCGCGGGACGACGACCAGCAGCGGGACCGCGAACAGCAGGTGCACCAGGTACGGCGTGACCTCGGGCCAGGGGCCCCACTGGGCGAGCGCACCGGCGGCGAGGGCGCCGAGCCCGGAGCCCAGCGAGAACGCGATCGACGCGCGGCGTGCGCCGGAGCCGGCGTCGGCACCGGGGTCGTAGGACCCGGTCGACAGCTCCTTGAGCCACGTGGTCCCGACGGCCATCGCCGTGCCGACCGTCAGCCCGGCCAGGAGCCGCCCCAGGTAGATCGGTGCGGCGCCGGTGACGCCGAGGGCGAGGACCGCGCTCGTCGCGATGGCGGTGCCCGCCGCGACCACCATCAGCCGGCGGCGACCGAAGCGGTCCGACAGCGGGCCGGCCAGCAGCAGCGACGGCACCAGCCCCAGCACGTACACGCCGAGGAACGCGTTGACGGTGACGGTGCTGTACCCCTCGACCTGCTTGTACATCAGCAGCAGCGGGCTGAACTGGTTGCCCGCCCAGGAGCAGACGAACAGCGCGGCGAACGCGCCCTTCCAGCCGCGCATCACAGCACCCCGCGGTGGCGGCGGATGTGCGCGGTGATCAGGCGGCACAGCTCGTCGGCGTCACCGGCCCCGGCCGCCGCGGCCATCAGCTCGTGCTCGGCGAGCGCGCTGGTGATCTCCTCCGCGCCCACCTGCAGGAGCTGGCGGCGCAGCCGGTGCTGGCGGTCCCGCAGCAGCTCGCTGAACTGCACGGCGGTGGCGTTGCGCGACGCGCGGACGAGAATCAGGTGGAACTCGGTGTCGAGGTCGGGGAACCGGCCGTCGGCGCCGTCGCCGGCGGTCTCCCGCTGTTCGGCCAGGTTGCGGTGCATCTCGTCGAGCACCTCGGGGCTCACCGGTCCGGCGGACAGGGCCCTGCGCGCCGTCGAGCACTCGATGGCCTCGCGCATCTCGAGGACGTCGCGGGACTCGTCGGGGGCCATCGGCACGACGCTGGCACCACGGCGGGGGGCCAGGGCGAGGAGGTTCTCGCTCTCCAGCCGCAGGAACGCCTCGTGCACCGGGGTGCGGCTGATCCCGAGCTCGTCGGCGACCGCGACCTCGCTGAGCACCGCACCGCCGACGGCGGCGCCGGACAGGATCAGGCTCTTGGTGTGCCGGTAGGCGCGGTCGGCGGCGGGCAGGCTCATGGCGGGCGACCGTACGCGCGCTCGCGCTATGCATGCAAGGCGCGTGCATGGCACGAGACGGGTGGTTGACTCGTCGGGGGACGCGTTGCTAGCGTCACCGGCCACAAGCCCACCAGGGTTCAATGAAGACACCTAGGCATGTAACTCGCCCCGAGCGAGGCAAGACCCTAGCTCCGCGATCAACTGGCGATCGCTGACGCGTGGGGTCTTTTTTTGCACCCCGGGATCGATGCACTCGACTCGGAGAGACAACGTGGTCAAGCTCAGCCCCTCCCAGACGGCGGACGAGATCCTCGCCGCCGTCGGCGGACCCTCGAACGTCAAGGAAGTCACCCACTGCGCGACCCGGCTGCGCTTCGTGCTGGCTGACCGCGCCAAGGCGGACAAGGCCGCCGCCCAGGCCGTCCCCGGCGTCATCACCGTCGTCGAGAGCTCCGGGCAGTTCCAGGTGGTGATCGGCAACGCCGTCGCCAAGGTCTACGACGGCCTGCCCGGCGACCTGACCAGTGAGGCGTCGGACCGGACGTCGCCGACGGGCGGCGGGGCAGGCACGAAGAACCCGATCAGCCGCCTCATCGACGTCATGTCCGGCATCTTCGGTCCGCTGCTCGGCGTGATGGCTGCGGTCGCGATGCTTAAGGGCATCCTGATGATCGCCACCGAGCTGGACTGGCTGTCGGCGACGTCCACGACCTACGCGGTGCTGTTCGCCGCGGCGGACGCCTTCTTCGCGTTCCTGCCGATCATGATCGCCGCGACCGCCGCGCGGAAGTTCGGCTCGAACATGTTCGCCGCGATGGCCCTCGCCGGGTCGATGCTGTACACCCAGCTGATCGGCGTGAACCTCATCATCGACGGCGAGCCCGGCAAGATGCCGCTGCAGGCGTACCTCAACGCCGGCAACCCCGTCGACTTCTTCGGCATCCCGCTGCAGCTGCCCAGCTACACCGGCACGGTCATCCCGGTCATCATCGCGGTCTGGGGCCTGTCGTGGCTCGAGCGCGGGCTGAACAAGGTGATGCACGAGGCCGTCCGCAACTTCATGACGCCGCTGATCTCGCTCGCCGTGATGGTCCCGCTCGTGCTGCTGACCATCGGCCCAGCCGCCACCTGGCTCGCCGAGGGCATCGCCGACGGCCTGATGTGGGTGTACGACCTGTCGCCGCTCGCGACCGGTGCGCTCCTGGCCGCCCTGTGGCAGGTCATGGTCATCTTCGGCATCCACTGGGGCCTGGTCCCGATCTTCATCAACAACATCGCCACGCTCGGCTACGACACCCTCAAGGCCGCGATCTGGCCCGCCGTCATGGGGCAGGCCGGTGCGGCGCTGGGCGTGTTCCTGCGTCTGAAGTCCCGCAAGACGAAGGGTCTCGCCGGCTCGGCGACGCTGTCCGCGGTGTTCGGGATCACCGAGCCCGCGATCTACGGCGTGAACCTGCCCCGCAAGCGGCCCTTCTTCATCGGCATCACCGCCGCCGCCGTCGGCGGCGCGATCACCGGCGCCTTCGGCGCCAAGGTCTACGGCTACGCCCTGTCGAGCGTCCTGACCCTCCCGCTCGGGTTCGGGGACCCGCTCGGCCTGGGCTCGACGTTCGTGCCGTTCGTCATCGGCACCGCGGTCTCGCTCGTGCTGGCCGCGGTCGGCACCTACTTCTTCGGCTTCTCGCGGGAGACCCTGGCGGCCGACCGGGCCGAGTACGAGGCGTCCCGGGCGGACGCCGTCGCCGGAGAGCCGGGGGCGCAGCCGGCCGCCGAGGTCATGCACGCCAACTCCCTGGTCGCGCCGGCCAGCGGCCGGGTCGTCGACCTCGCGCAGGTCGCCGACCCCGTGTTCAGCTCCGGGGCGATGGGCCCGGGCTTCGCCGTCGTGCCCGACTCCGGCGAGTTCGTCTCGCCGATCTCCGGGACCGTCGTCGTCGTCCAGGACACCGGCCACGCGTTCGGCATCCGCTCCCGCGACGGTCTCGAGATCCTCGTGCACATCGGCATCGACACCGTGAAGCTCGCCGGCGCCCCGTTCCGGGACGCCGTCACCACGGGCACGGTCGTGCGCGCCGGCGACCACCTCGTCACCGCCGACCTCGACGAGATCCGCCGCGCCGGCTGCGACCCCACCACCGCCGTGATCGTCGTGAACACGGGCACGGCGACCGGCGTCGACCTCCTGGCCGCGGGTCCGGTGGAGGCCGGAGCCCCTGCCCTCGCCATCCAGCACTGAGCACGAGAAGGACGTACCAGCACATGACTGACACGCAGACCACGAGCGCACCCGTCCTGGACCTCGGGCCCACGGCGCCGTCCTTCCCGCCCGGGTTCCTGTGGGGCGGGGCGCTCGCGGGCAACCAGTGCGAGGGCGCGTGGGACGTCGGCGGCAAGGGCCTCTCGGTCGCCGACGCCACGACGTACAAGCCGCGGCTCGACCCGACGGACTACCAGGGGGCGCACACCGTCACCACGGCCGACGTGCAGGCCGCCCTCGCCCACGAGGGCACCGGGATGTACCCCAAGCGGCGCGGCAACGACTTCTACCACCGGTACGCCGAGGACCTCGACCTGATGCAGGAGATGGGCTTCCGCTCCCTGCGCGTGTCGATCCAGTGGACCCGCCTGTTCCCGACCGGCGAGGAGCTCGAGCCCAACGCCGAGGGCGTGGCGTTCTACCACCGGCTGTTCGCGGCGATGCGCGAGCGCGACATCGAGCCGGTGGTGACGCTGCACCACTACGAGCAGCCGCTGACGTTCAGCATCGACCGGAAGGGCTGGCACGAACGTGCGCTCGTCGACCACTTCCTGCGGTTCGCGCGGGTGTGCTTCGAGGAGTACGGGCAGTACGTGACGTACTGGCTGACGTTCAACGAGATCGACTCGATCTTCCGGCACTCGTTCACCACCGCCGGGATCGTGCTCGACCAGTTCGCGGGCATGGACACCGAGGAGGCCGTCTACCAGGCCCTGCACCACCAGTTCGTCGCCGCGGCGAAGACCGCGACCCTGATGCGCGAGCTCGTCCCGGGCGCGCAGATGGGCGTGATGCTCACCCGCACGCTGCACTACGCGATGACCTGCCACCCGGACGACGCCCTGGTCGCGCTGCGCACCAACCGCGAGAACTTCCTGTACTCCGACGTGCAGGTCCGCGGGGAGTACCCGACGTGGCTCCACGAGGAGTGGGCCCGCAAGGGCTTCCACGTCGACATCGCCGACGGCGACCTCGAGGCGATGAAGGACGGCACCGTGGACTACGTGTCGTTCAGCTACTACATGTCGATGGTGTCCACCCGCGACGACACCGGCATGCAGAAGGTCAGCGGCAACCTCACCTCGGGCGCGAAGAACCCGTACCTCGACGTCACCGAGTGGAACTGGCAGATCGACCCGAAGGGTCTGCGGTACAGCCTCACCGAGCTGTACGACCGGTACCAGCTGCCGCTGTTCATCGTGGAGAACGGCGTGGGTGCCCGCGACGTGCTCGAGGACGGCACCGTGCAGGACGACTACCGCATCGAGTACTTCCGGCAGCACATCGAGCAGATCGGCCTCGCGATCGCCGACGGGGCCCAGGTCCTCGGGTACACCCCGTGGGGCTGCGTCGACATCGTGTCCATGTCGACCTGCCAGATGTCCAAGCGGTACGGGTTCGTCTACGTCGACGCCGACGACGAGGGCAACGGCACGTTCGACCGCTTCCGCAAGAAGTCCTTCGACTGGTACCGGCGGGTCATCGCCACGAACGGCGGCGACCTGTCCGACCTCTGACGCGCGGGGGCACGTCGCACGCTCCGGCGGTCGACGAGCACGCAACGACGCGGACCGCGCGACCACCTCGACACCCTGCGGGGCCGGTGCCCCGGCACCGGCCCCGCAGACCCCCCCCAGGAGCAGCCACATGCGGGTCATGAAGATCCTGAACAACAACGCGGTCGTCGCCAGCGAGGGCGACCGCGACATCGTCGCGATGGGACTGGGGATCGCCTACCAGTACCCGAAGGGCGCGGACCTGCCGCGCGAGGCCGCTGAGCGCGTCTTCGTCGCGAGCACCTCCCAGCCGATCGAGAAGCTGGGCGCGTTCCTCACGGACATCCCGTTGGAGAACATCCGCATCGCGACCCAGATCTGCGAGTCCGGCGACACGGCGCTGACCCAGAAGCCACCGCAGGCGATGATCGTCGCGATCGCGGACCACATCACGTTCGCGTGCCAGCGGGCGCGCGACGGCATCCCCCTCGAGAACCCGTTGAAGTGGGAGATCCAGCAGCTCTACCCGCAGGAGCTCGCGATCGGGCGGCGCGGTGTCGAGCTCATCCGGCAGCAGCACGGTATCGACCTGCCCGACGACGAGGCGGCGAGCATCGCGCTGCACCTCGTCAACGCCCAGTTCACCGAGACCGGGCTGCACCGCGGCGTGCGGATGACCGAGACGGTCGCGCAGATCCTCGACATCGTCGACCGGACGTTCGACGTCGAGGTCGACCGCGCCTCGATGAGCGCGACCCGGTTCGTCACGCACCTGCGGTACGTGTTCGCGCGACTCGACAGCGGCAAGCAGATCGAGGCCACCCCGGGCGACCTGGTCGCGTCCATCGCGCAGGTCTACCCCGAGGCGTACGCCTGCGCAGGCCGCATCTGCTTCCTGCTCGGGATGGCGTTCGACGCGGAGGTCGAGCAGGACGAACGCGCGTTCGTGACCCTGCACGTGGCTCGGCTGCTCCAGGACGCCCGCTCGGTGCGCGACGCGTGAGGTCCGTGTCCCGGGCGTGCGGGGTGCGGGGCGCGCCGAGGTGGATGTCGCGCTGGTCGGCTGACCGTCCGGGACCGGCCCGGCTACGGGCGGGCCGGTCCCACGTGCTCCGTCACGCGCTCCAGGTGTCAGGGGCGGCCGTGCGTGTCGAGCGCCACCGGCTTCCGTCGGCGGTGGTGGATCACTGCACGGGTCGCCCACGCGGCCGCGACGAGCGCCAGGGTGACGACGCCCGTCGCCAGCAGCCGGTGGTGCGGGAACCAGGTCGAGGCGATGACGGCCACGACCGCGCCGAGCACCGCGGGTGACCACGACCGGAGGCGCGACGTCCAGGTCCTGGTGGTCGCCTGCTCGCGGTGGGAGTCCGGTTCCAGCGGTCGAGCGGGTCGGATCGCGTTCACGGTCTGTCCTCTCAGAAGGTGAAGGACTTGTCGAACGGTACGCAGTTCTTCGCGGGTACCGCCTTCCACGCGGGCTGCTGGGCGGGGACGCGCGCCTGGTAGCACGAGGCGGTGTAGTGCGACTCCACCGTCGACAGCAGGCTCTTGAGGATGCCCATCAGCGGATTGAACCCCAGCGCCCCGCAGGCGTACTTGATCCAGGGCACCAGCTTCGCGCCCTTGATCGCCTCACCGAGCGCCACGCAGCCCGCGGCGCCGCTCACCGCCGAGAGCGCGCCCAGGGCAGAAGCGGCCGCGCGGATCTCGGTGCGGTTCAGCGAGACGTACGCCCCGATCCCGAAGGTGATGCGTGGGTCGGCGACGACGGGGAACACGGTGCCCTCGTCAGGTTCGATCACCTGCACGACCTGGCCGTCGTCGACGCGGTAGCTCGTCGCGACCGGCGACCCGAGCGCGTCGAGAGCCCACGGGGCATCGATTGCGGCGAGCACCTGGCGCAGCGAACCGCCGGTCTCGGTGTCGATCAGGTCCACTCCGCCGTCCTCGCGCACGACCGGGGCCGCGCCGCGGATCCCGTAGGCGAACTCGGTCGTGCCGTCGAGCGGGACGACCGTCTGGATGCGGAGGGAGTCGCCCTCGTCCTGGACGGCGGTCGTCGGCGCGACGCCGTCCCCCGGGTAGACGACGGTGCCGTCGTCCGTCACCTCACCGCTGGTACCGGGCGCTGGCAACGTGATCGACATCGCGCCGACGCGCACGTCGCCAGCGCCTGTCTCCGGGAGCAGTGCCGCGTGCGCTCCCTGCGCGATCAGCTCGCCCTCGTCCGAGACCTCGGGCGCCAGCACCTCGGTGGGTGCGACGCGGGCGATCGCCCGCGCGGCACGCTCGGCCTCGCCCGGCCCCGGGTCGGCGTGTCCCTGCAGAGCGCAGAGCGTCAGGACGACGACACTCGCCGACCCGGCGAAGCCGGACCGTCGTGCACAGGACTGGAAAGTGCTCACGGTGGATCGATTCCCTCATGTCATCTCACGAGCCCTCGCCACGTGGGCTCCCGGCCCGGCGGGGAAGCCCTCCGATCGTCTCGTCCGTGGGCGCGAACGTAGGAGTCGACGCAGCGGGGATGAAGCGATCGCCGAGCAACCCCCTGTTTTCAGAGGGGGTTGCACAGCCGTGTCTCCACGGCACCCGGCGCGGTAGGCGGGCGGGTGCATGCGGGAGCCGGCCGAACAGTCGGCGCCGCCCTCGGGGTGCAGCGCGGTCCGGTCTGCGGCAGCGCCCGTCGAGCGGTGCGCCCCGTGGCGTAGCGTCGTGGCCGTGGATCTGCACCGGTCGCCCGTGGTCACCGCCGATCGGACGACCGGCCGCACCCCGTGACCGCCGACCCGGACGTGGTCACCATCGCCGTCACCTGCGCGGGGGTCGCCGCGGGCGCCGTCCCGCTCGACGAGGTCGACCTCGGTGGGCTCGCCATGGAGTACGGCGCGGCGCTCGGGTGGACGAGCGCGTGGGTGAGCCCGTCCGCCGCCTTCCTCTGGGAGGTCGAGGAGGGGGAATGGTCCCCGGGCGCGCGCGACGCCGGGAGGGCGGTCTTCGCGTTCCGCCCGACGACCGCCGACGGCGCGAGCGCGCGCGTGCTCGCGACCGCCGTGCGCACGGTGGAGGCGACCCTCCGGCGGGTCGGTGTCCGCGCGGTCGACGGCGTGACGGTCAGCGCCCCGGCGGCCGCACGGCCGGTGACCGACCCGGCGGTGCGGGTGCTCGACTCCTGGCTGGCCGCCGATGTCGGGCCTGCGGCCGAGGTCGTGGTCGGCCGCCTGGCGCTCGCGGTCGACGAGGACGGTCGGGACGAGACGGGTGCGCGGCTCCTCGACCTCGTCCGGGGCGTCGCGGCGTTCCGTCAGGTCGGTGACCTGGTCCGGGAGCGGGACGAGGTGGCGGTCCACGTCGCGAGCGACCGCTGGTCCGTCGACGTCGTCGGCGCGCTCGTCCCGGCGCTCCTGGGGTGCGTGACGTCGCCGGTCGGGCCGCACACCGCGTCGGTGAGGTTCGACCGTCCCGTGCGCTGACGCCGGAGCCGGCGCGCTCAGCCCGCCTGGCGCCGCCGGTGCTCGACCGCCTTCTCGTGCAGCTCGTCGCGCTGCTCCTGGTCGTCCATGACGAGCCACACCAGCCCGCAGTTCTGCGGTCCGTCGGCCCCCGGGAAGCACAGGGTGCACGCGTCACCCGGCCGGATCGGGCACTTCGGCTCCGGGCGTCCCACGGTTCCTCCTCCACGGGGTCCCGCCGGGTGGGCGGGGCCCCGTGGCCAGGCTCGACCTCGCTCAGGGCTGCTCGGCGGGACGGACGTCCACGACCCAGGTGACGCCGAACCGGTCGGTGAGCATCCCGAACCCGGCGCTCCACGCGGAGGCGGCCAGCGGCTCGACGACGGTCCCGCCCTCGACGAGCCGGTCCCACACCGCGGTCGCCTCGTCGAGGGAGGACGCCTGCAGGGACTGGAAGAACGGCTGGTCGGTGAACGTCATGCCGTTCTCCCGGCGGGTGCTCCCGGGGGCCAGGGCGGCCTCGCCCCCGGCGCCGCCCGGGATGTCGTAGGCCATGAGGCGCAGCCCGTCGCCGGTGGTCAGCAGCCCGAAGACGACGCCGTCCGCCCCGGGCGCGTCCGCGGGCATCCCCAGGTCGGCGTAGGTGGTGACGGCGACGTCGCCGCCGAGCACCGAGCGGTAGAACTCCAGCGCGGGGCGGGCGGTGCCGCGGAAGTTCAGGTGCGTGGTCGTGGTCAGGCTCATGGTCGCGTCCTCCGGGGTGCGGTGCGGCGCCGGGGGATCCGGTGCCGTGCGACCACCCTGGACGGGGTCGAGGACAGGTACGGTCCTCGACCTGCGCCACACTGGGGACGTGCTTGGGACCTCGACGCGTGTGCTCGCGCTGCTGTCGCTGCTGCAGGTGCGTCGGGACTGGTCCGGGCAGGACCTCGCGGACCGGCTCGGCGTCACGGTGCGCACCGTGCGGCGCGACGTCGACCGGCTGCGCGAGCTCGGGTACACGGTCACGGCGGTGATGGGCCCGGACGGCGGGTACCGGCTGGCGGCGGGCACGGACCTGCCGCCGATGCTGTTCGACGACGAGCAGGCGGTCGCGCTCGCGGTCGCGCTGGGATCCGTGCCGTCCACGGGCGTCGACGTCGAGGAGGCGGCGGCCCGCGCGCTGGCGACGGTGCGGCAGGTGCTGCCGTCGCGGCTGCGGCACCGCGTGGACGGCATCCGGTTCGCGGATGCGGGGACGCCGGTGCGGGTCGATCCCGCGACGCTCGCGGCGGTCAGTGCGGCGACCCGGGAGCAGCGGGTGCTGCGGTTCGGGTACGGCGACGCCGAGGACCCCCGGCGGACCGAGCCGCACGCGGTCGTCGCGCGCGGCGGCCGCTGGTACCTGGTGGCGTGGGACCTGGACCGGGACGACTGGCGGACGTTCCGCCTGGACCGGCTGGTGCCACGCACCCCGACCGGGGCGCGGTTCGCCCCGCGTCCGGTCCCGACCGGGGACGCGCGGACGTTCGTGGCGGCGCGGGCCAAGGGGGCCACCGAGGACGCG
This sequence comes from Cellulomonas triticagri, assembly GCF_003696205.1. Lineage (GTDB taxonomy): Bacteria > Actinomycetota > Actinomycetes > Actinomycetales > Cellulomonadaceae > Cellulomonas > Cellulomonas triticagri. The sequence continues at coordinate 16,102 of NZ_RFFI01000045.1, read as the reverse complement.
TGGCCGTGCGTGGGCGAGGTCGTGCTGCACCGGCCCGCCGCCGAGGTCGTGCCGTGGCTGGGGGACGGCGAGCTGATCGCGGTCGACGAGGGGACGTGCCGGGTGCGGATCGGCTCGTGGTCGTGGACGGGCGTGCTGGCCTGGGTGCTCCGGTTCGACGCGCCGTTCACGGTGGTCGGCCCGCCGGCCCTGGCCGAGGCGGGCGCGGCGCTGGCCGTCCGGCTCGCGGCCGCGACCACCGGTGGCCGCTGACGTCAGCCCTGCGCCGCGAACACCGCCCACACGTGCTTGGTCGTCCCGGTGGCGTACCACCCGACCTCCTGGGACAGCCGCCGCGCGATCTGGAGGCCGAACCCGCCGAGCCCCGGCGCGCGCTGCCCGGCGAACCGCGGCTGGCTCGACAGGTCGTGGTCGGCGACGTCGAGCAGGTAGTCGTGCCCGTCCGACCCGAGTGACACGATGGTCGGCGGCAGCCCGTGGGTGAGGGCGTTGGTGGCGAGCTCGGAGGCGACCAGGATCATCCGCTTCGGGATGCCCTCCAGGGTGTCCTGGTGCTCCGCGTCGCCCGCGGTGATCTCGTCCAGCAGCTCGCGGCGGACCTCGGCCAGGGCGTCGGTGTCGACGAGGACCCACCGGCGCACGGGCTGGAAGCGGGCCGGTGGGCGGGACGGCTCCAGGCCCTCGTCGTCCGTCTGCCGCGGGTCGTCGCTCACACTGCCTCCGGGTGCTGTCGGGGTGGTCGGCGTCCAGGCTCTCCCGGCTCGCGCGGATCGGCCACCGCAGGTCAGCGCGCCGGACCGCCCGAGATTCGTCAGACTGGGGACATGACGGTGGACGACCCGACCCTGCCCGAGCCGACGGCGCACGGCCGCGCCTGGGTCGACCCCGGGAGCCCCGAGGTGCTGCGCCTGGCGGGCGACGTCGACCACCCGGTGGTCCGGGACTTCACGGAGACCGTCGACGACGGCGACCTGGTCGGGGTGGACGTCGTCGACATGGCCGGGGTGACGTTCGTCGACTCCTCGGCGATCGCCCTGCTGGCCCGGGTCCTGCAGGTGCGGACCGGTGCGGGCCTGCTCGTCGTCGACCAGGCGCCCGACCTGGCGGTGTTCGTGCTGGAGGTCTCCGGGCTCGCGGAGCGGGTCACGATCCGGCCCGCCTGACGCCACGAGCACTACCAGGTGGTAGGTTTTTCGCGTACGCACGTACACACGACGTGGTGTGGTCCGGACGCGAAGGGGTGTTCAGGTGGACGAGCGGGAGCAGGACGTCCGGCGGCGGATGGCCGCGCAGGAGCTGTACACGGACGTCGGGCCGGGCCTGGAGGCCCTCGAAGAAGCACGCGTGCGCGGCAAGGAGCGGGCGCGGGAGTACAACGCCCTCGAGCCGCGCGACCTCGCGAACCGCGAGCGGCTGCTGCGGGAGACGTTCGGGTCGGTCGGCGAGCACGTGTGGGTCGAGCCGCCGCTCTACGTCGCCTACGGGGTGCACACCCACGTCGGCTCCGGGGTCTACCTGAACACCGGAGCGACGATCGTCGACGACTCCCCGGTGCACCTCGGCGACCGCGTGATGTTCGGCCCGCACGTGACCATCGCGACCGCGGGGCACCCGCTGCACCCGGAGGTCCGCGCGACGGGGGCGCAGTTCTCCGCGCCGGTGGTGATCGAGGACGACGTGTGGATCGGTGCCCACGTCACGGTGCTGCCCGGGGTGACCATCGGGCGCGGGTCCGTGGTCGCGGCCGGTGCGGTGGTGGCGGCGAACGTCCCGCCCGGCGTCGTGGTCGGCGGCGTGCCCGCCCGGGTGCTGCGGGTCATCACCGAGGCGGACCGGGAGTTCGCCTACCGCGCCCCGCGCACGCTCGACGTGCCGACCGACGGGGACGCGTCGTGACCGCGGGACGGCCGCCGGGGGCGGTGCTCTGGGACCTGGACGGCGTGCTGGTCGACACCGAGACCGTGCTGTTCGAGGCCGAGCGCGAGGCGTTCGCGAGCCACGGCGTGACGATCACCCCGGAGTTCAAGCGGGCGTTCGTCGGCCTGGGCGGCGACGAGGTCATGGCCGCGATGGCGGACGCTCTGGGCGTCGACGTCGACCTCGCCGACCTCGGCCGCCGCAAGATGGCCGCGTACGCCGCCGGGCTGCCGTTCCTGCGCGGGTTCGCGCCGACGGCGGCGCTCGTGCGCGCGTTCGCCGCGGCGGGGGTCCCGCAGGTCGTCGCCTCCGGGTCGCCCCGGGAGGCCATCGCGGCTGGCCTGCACGTCGTCGGGCTGGACGACGTCCTCACGGCGCACGTCTCGGCGGCGGAGGTCGCGGCGGGCAAGCCCGCGCCCGACGTGTTCCTCGAGGCCGCGCGCCGCGTGGGCGTCGAGCCCGTGGACTGCCTGGTGGTCGAGGACGCCGTCCCCGGGGTGCTCGCCGCGAAGGCCGCCGGGATGCGCTGCCTCGCGATCCCGAGCGTCGTGGACCCGCTGGACGAGCGGTTCGAGCGGGCCGACCTCGTGGTGCGCGGTGGGATGGCGGCGGCGGACCCGGAGGTCCTGCTCGCGTGGGCGCTGGGGTCTGCCACGATGCGGGGATGAGCGACCCGCGCACCGTCCTGCTCGTCATCGACCTGCAGGTGGGCGTGTTGCCCGGCTGCCTCGACGCGGACGGCGTGCTCGCCCGGACCGACGCCCTGGTCCGCCGCGCGCGGGCCGAGGGTGTGCCGGTGGTGTGGGTGCAGGACCACGCGGTGTGGGAGCCGGGCGAGCCGGACTGGGCGCTGGCCGCGCCGCTGCACCGGCTGGCGTCGGAGCCGGTCGTCGGCAAGGCGTACCGCGACGCGTTCGCGGGCACCGACCTCGCGGAGGTGCTGGCGGGGCTGGGCGCGACGCGGCTGGTCGTCGCGGGGGCGCAGAGCGACTACTGCGTGCGCACGACTACGCAGTCCGCCGCCGTGCGGGGGTTCGACGTCACGCTGGTGTCGGACGCGCACACGACCACCGACGCCGTGTGGGGCGGGGTCGCCGTGTCGGCGGAGCAGGTGGTGGCGCACGCGAACATGTACTTCGCCGGGCTGCGGTACCCGGGGCAGACCTTCGGGATCGCGCCGCACGACGAGGTCGCGCTCGCGGGCTGACCGTCGGGGCCGGCCGGCCACAGCCCCGGTCGGGTCAGCCTGCGACGGCCGCCCGCCGGGCGAGCAGCGTCGCCGGGTCGTCGGTGCAGATCGCGTCGACGCCCATCCGCATCAGCTCCTCGGCGCGGTCGGCGTCGTTGATCGTCCACACCCACGCCGCGAGCCCGGCCGCGTGGATCGTCGCCACGTCCTGCGCGCCCAGGCCCTCGGCCCACGTCGACACCCCCGCCGCGCCGACCCGCGCGGCGAAGTCCAGCGCCTCGTGCAGCGGGCGGCCCAGGTGCGAGAACCGCTCGATCTCGACGTCGATCTGCTCGTCCGTGTACCCCGCCGCGATCCCGATGGCGCGCAGGTGCTCCGGCCCGGCGACCCCCAGCGTCAGCGGATACACCCGCGCGCCGGGCACCAGCGCCAGCAGCTCCTCCAGCGCGTCCCACTGGCCCGAGGACGCGAACCACGTCAGCCCCGGGTGCCGGGCCACGACCTCCGCCACCGCCGGTGCGGCGTCGGCGGCCTTGATCTCGATGTTCACCTCGGCGCGGCCCGCCGCCAGCGCCAGCACCTCGTCCAGCGTCGGCACCCGCTCCCCACCGCCGGCGTCCAGCGCGCGCACCTGCGCGAGCGTCAGGTCGGCGACCGACCCCGTGCCGTCCGTCGTGCGGTCCACCGACTCGTCGTGCAGCACCACCGCCACGCCGTCGGACGTCAGCGCGACGTCGAGCTCGATGCCGTCCGCGCCGTGCTCCAGCGCGCGCCGGAACGCCGCCAGGGTGTTCTCCGGCAGCTCGAACGACGCGCCGCGGTGGCCGGAGACCCCGACCTGCTCGACGGGACGGGCGGGCAGGGCGGGACGCGGGGTCATGGTCGTCATGGTGGCATCCGACTCCTGCCGGGTGTCCAGGGGGTGAGGCGGGGGTGGACCGACGGCGAACAACGCGGCGGAGGTGGCGGGAGAGGCGGCGGCCGCGCAGGCGGCGCACCCCGTGACGGGACACCGGGGCGATCGTCCAACGGCTTGTTGGACGATCGCCCCGCGCGAGGCGCGTGTGCGCGGACCGACGCTCAGGCGGTGCGGTGCTCGGCACCGACGGGTCGAGCGGCCATCAGCCGCTGCCGCTCCGAAGATCGGGCGTTTGTGCAGCAACCTGTTGCACAAGTGCTCGACTGTCGGCTCGGCTCGGGGTTGCGGAGACCAGCGCTCAGACCGTGCGGTGCTCGGCCCCGACGGTGCGCGGGCGCCCGGTGCGCGCCGCCGGACCGGGTCCACGTCCCGCGACGGCCGCCGCCGCGAGCGCGACGGCACCCGCGACCAGCAGCGCCGCCGCGTACCCGGGTCCGGCGACGAGCGCCCCGGCGAGCGCCGCCCCCGCGGCCTGCCCGAGCACGAGCAGCACGAACAGCAGCGACGTCCCGGCGGGTGCCCGGTCCGGGTCGAGCCGCCCGGTCCAGGCGATGAGTGCGCCGGTGGCGGCGGTGTACCCCCACCCGAACACCGCGCACGCCGCCAGCGCCCCAGGCGTGGACCCGGGCACCGCCGCCAGGGCGGCCGACGCGGCGGCGACGGCGAGCGCGCTCACGCCCCAGGCGCGTCCCGGCCCGAGCGCGGTGAGCCAGCCCGAGGTGCCGATGACGGCGAGGCCCCCGGCGCCGAGCGCCACCCACGCGACGACGGAGACGGTGGTGCTCGCCCCGGCCTCGACGAGGGCCGCGCGCCCGTAGGTCCAGACGGCCGCCGAGCCGGTGCCGAGCAGCAGCGCGGCGACGACGACCCGCGCGTGCGCGGCGAACCAGGACGGTGGCGGCAGCGTGGTCCGGGCCCGCGCCGGGGTGGTGCCGTCGCCGCGGTCCAGCAGCAGGACGGCGACCGTGACGAGCGCCGTCGCGACCGCGACGACGAGCCACGCGCGGCGCCAGTCCGGCAGCAGCGCGAGGGCGAGCAGGCCCGCGAGGACGAGGCCGGGGCCGGTGCCCGCGTTCACGGTGGTCTGCGCCCGGTCGACGCCCCCGGGGCGCACGTTCCGGGCGACCACCCGCACCAGGGCGGGGGAGGCGAGCCCCGCGCCCGCCGAGCTCACGGCGGCCGCCACCCCGAACACCCCGGGGTCGGCTGCGAGGGACATCACCGCGGCGCCGAGCCCGGCGGTCGCGCCCGCCGCGGTGACCAGCGACCGGGGGCGCCGGTGGGCGAGCACGAGACCGACGAGCGCCGCGGCGACGTAGACCAGGGAGGACGCCGTGCCGACCAGCCCGGCGGCGCCGGCGTCCAGGCCGAGGTCCCGCTGGACGTCCGGAAGCACCAGGCCGTACGCGAGGCGGACCAGCCCGTACGTCGCGGCGATCAACCCGGTCGAGGCGACCACCAGCGCCCCCGGTCCGGGGCGGAACGAAAACGAGCGTTTCATGTTTCGAGCATAGGGTGGGGGCATGGCGATCCGCACGGGCACCGAGACCCGCCTGCTCGACGCCGCGGAGGAGCTGTTCTTCACCCGCGGCATCGCAGCGACGCCGGTGGACGCCGTCCTGGAGCGCGCCGGGGTGTCGGCGGCGACGCTGTATCGCGGCTACGCGAGCAAGGAGGCGCTGGTCGCCGCCGCGCTGGCCCGGCGGCACCGCGCGTGGCTGGCGACGTGGGACGCGGCGGTCGAGCGCGCGACCACCGACGAGGACCGGCTGCTGGCCGTGCTCGACGCGTCCGCCGAGTTCCGGGCCCGCCCGGACGGGGCGCGCTGGTGCGCGTTCCTCGGGGCGGCTGCCGAGTACGCGGAGGCGCCGCCCGAGGTCGCCGCGGCGGTGCGCGCGGACACCGACGCGCTGCGCACCCGGCTGACCGACCTCGCCCGCCCGGTCGCGGGGGACGGGGCGGCGGCGCTCGCGGAGCGGCTGCTCCTCGTCGTCAGCGGCGACCTGGCGATGCGGCTGCGGGGCGCGGCGGCCCCGGGCGTCGCCCGCGACGTCGCGGTCGCCCTCGTCCGCGCGGCCTGACGGGTCCGACGCGGTCGGACGAGGTCAGGCAGGCGGCGGCGCGGTCGACGCGCGGACCACGAGCGTCGTCGGCAGCCGCACGTGCTCGGGCTCCGCGGTGGCCTCGGGATCGGCGAGGACCCCGAGCAGCAGCCGCACCGCCCGCGCGCCCATCTCCTGCAGCTCCTGCCGGACGGTGGTGAGCGGCGGGGTCGCGGCGGCGGCCTCGGGAATGTCGTCGAACCCGACGACGGACAGGTCGTGCGGCACCCGGACCCCGAGCGCGGCGGCGGCGTCGAGGATGCCGAGCGCGGACTGGTCGTTGGCGGCGAACACGGCGGTCGGGGGGTGCGGGGTGCTGAGCATGGCGCGCGCGGGCTCGACGGCGTCGGCGCGGCGGTACTCGCCGGAGCGGACGTGCGCGGGGTCGGGGTGCAGCCCGGCGGCGGCGAGCGCCGCGCGGTACCCGGCCTCGCGGGCGCGGGACGACTCGAGGTCGGGGCGGCCGCCGAGGAAGCCGATGCGGGTGTGCCCGAGGTCGAGCAGGTGCCGGGTCGCGAGGACGGCGCCCTCGTGGTTCTCGGAGTCGACCGTGGGCATGGCGCCGGGTCCGGCGTGCGGGTCGACGGCCACGACGGGGACCTCGTCGTCCACGCCCTCGATGGTGGGGGTGACGAGGACGGCCCCGTCGACCAGGGTGCCGCTGAGCCGGGCGAGGTACCGCCGCTCCCAGCCGACGGCGGCGGGCCCGCCGCCGGTGTACGCGAGCAGCGCGTAGCCGGTGCCCTCCAGCGCGGCGCCGGCGCCGGTGAGGATCTGGGTGCTGAACGGCTCGAACTCGGCGACGAGCACCCCGATGACGTGGGTGCGGTGCGAGCGCATGGAGCGCGCGACGATGCTCTGCTCGTAGCCGAGCCGCCCGACGACCTCCTGCACGTGCGCGGCGGTGGTCCGGGCGATGCCGTCGCGTCCGTTGATGACCTTCGAGACGGTCGCGACGGAGACGCCCGCCTCGCGGGCGACGTCCGTGATCGTCACCCGGCGTGCCATGCTCGCCATCGTACGCGGTACTAAAACGTTATCGACAACGGTTGACGTCACAGTTCGGCACCTGCCAGAGTCCCTCCTACGACAGACCCGGTCGACGACGACCGCACGTGATCTCCGGGCGCCGCACCGCCGCGACGCCCGTCCACTCGACGAAGAGGGCAGATCTCATGAAGGCGAAGAAGGCGCTGGCGGTCTCGGCCGCCGTGCTCGTGGGAGCCGTGGGCCTGACCGCCTGCGGCGGGAGCGACGACTCCGGCTCCGGGGGCGGCGACGGCTCCACCGCGATGACGTTCTGGCACAACTCGACGACCGGCGACGGCAAGGCGTTCTGGGAGGACACGGTCGCCGCGTTCGAGGAGGCCAACCCGGGCGTGACCATCTCGATCCAGGCCATCCAGAACGAGGACATGGACGGCAAGCTGCAGACCGCCCTGAACTCGGGCGACGCCCCGGACATCTTCCTGGCGCGCGGCGGCGGCAAGCTCGCCGACGTGGTCGAGGCCGGGCAGGCCATGGACCTCACCGACCTCATCACGGACGACACGAAGGCGGCCCTGGGTGACGCGCCGTTCAGCGCGTTCACCATCGACGGGTCGGTCTACGGCATGCCGATGTCGGTCCTCCCGGGCGGCATCTACTACTCGAAGGACCTGTTCGCGCAGGCCGGGATCACCGAGACGCCGACGACCGTCGACGAGCTCGAGGACGCCGTCCAGAAGCTCAAGGACGCGAGCATCCAGCCCATCGCGCTCGGCGCGAAGGACGCCTGGCCCGCCGCGCACTGGTACTACTTCTTCGCCCTGCGGGAGTGCTCGCAGGACACGATGGACGAGGCCGCGGCGTCGAAGGACTTCAGCGCCGACTGCTGGCTGAAGGCCGGGGAGGACCTGGAGGCGTTCGCGGGCACCGAGCCGTTCAACGAGGGCTACCTCACCACCAGCGCCCAGCAGGGCGCGGGCTCGTCGGCGGGCCTGCTCGCCAACCACCAGGCGGCGATGGAGCTCATGGGCGCCTGGGACCCGGGCGTCATCGCGTCGCTCACCCCGGACCAGCAGCCGCTGGCCGACCTGGGCTGGTTCCCGTTCCCGGCCGTGGACGGCGGTGAGGGCGGCGACGGCGCCATGATGGGCGGCGTCGACGGGTTCAGCTGCTCGGCCGAGGCCCCGCCGGAGTGCGCGGACTTCCTCAACTTCGCGGTGCAGCAGGAGTACCAGGAGAAGTACGCGACGGCGTTCCAGACGCTGCCCGCCAGCAAGGACGCGCAGAGCGTGGTCACCGACCCGGCCCTGCTCGACGTGCTCGCGGCGTACAACGAGGCGCCCTACGTGCAGCTCTGGCTGGACACCCTGTACGGCGCCAACGTCGGCAACGCCCTCAACACCGGCGTGGTGAACATGCTCGCCGGGTCGGGCACGCCGGACGACATCGTCTCCGCCGTGGCGGGCGCGGCCGCCAAGGAGTGAGCACACCATGAGCGGATCGCGGGCCGGCGCTCCGGCCCTGACGACGCCCGCCGGGACACCGGCGGCCGGGGACGGTGCCACCACGGCGCCGGCCCCGGCCTCCCGGGGCCGGACCCGGGCACGGGGACGGCGCGGCGGGTCGTGGCGGCAGCGGGCCGAGATCACGCTGCTGTCCGGCCCGGCGGTGCTGGTCTTCCTCGCCTTCGTGATCTTCCCGGTCGTGATGGCGGCGTACTACGGGTTCTTCAGCTGGAAGGGCTTCGGCGTCCCCACCGACTTCGTGGGCCTGCGCAACTACGTCACGATCCTGCAGGACCCGACGTTCCACGACGCCCTGCGGCACAACGCCGTCATCGTCGTGCTGTCGCTGCTGCTGCAGGGCCCCGCCGCGGTGGTGCTGGCGCTGCTGCTCAACCGCCGGATCCGCGGGCGCTCGCTCATCCGGGTGCTGATCTTCGTGCCGTACGTGATCTCCGAGGTCATCGTCGGCACCGGCTGGTCGCTGATGCTCCAGACCACCGGTGCGGTCAACGACCTGCTCGACAAGCTCGGGCTGTCCGGCTGGGCGGTGGACTGGCTCGCCGACCCGGACGTCGCGATCTGGTCGCTCATGCTGATCATCACGTGGAAGTACCTGGGCTTCGCGGTGATCCTGTTCCTCGCGGGCCTGCAGTCGATCCCCGAGGAGCTGCACGAGGCCGCCGCCATCGACGGCGCGTCCTACTGGCAGTCGCAGCGTGCGATCACGCTGCCGCTGCTCGGCCCGACCATCCGGATCTGGGCGTTCCTGTCGATCATCGGCTCGCTGCAGCTGTTCGACCTCGTCTACATCATCTGGGGCCAGTTCGTGGCCGCGACGGCGGGCACCTCGACGATGGCGACGTACATGGTCGTCAACGGACGCGGCGCCGGGAACTACGGGTTCGGCAACGCCGTCGCCGTGGTGCTGTTCGTGATCTCGCTGGTCATCGCGCTGACCTACCAGCGCTTCGTGCTCCGCCGGGACACCGAGGGCGCGCTCACGGAGAGGACGAAGTGATGGCGGCCACCGCCGTGCAGGCACCCCCGCTGCCCGCCTCCCGCCCGCCGGCACCCCGCCGGCGGGGCAGGGCCCTGGAGCGGGTGAACCCGCTGGTCTACGTGGTCGCCTGGCTGCTGGTCGGCGTGTGCATCGCGCCGGTCGCGTACATCGTGCTGGGCGGGCTGCGGACCAACTCGCAGATCACGCTGGACCCGTCGGGCTTCCCGACGACGTGGGAGTTCGGCAACTACGTCGACGTGCTCACCAGCCCGCTGTTCTGGCAGCAGTTCGGCAACTCCGCGATCTGCGGCGTCGCCACCACGATCGGCGTCGTGATCCTCGGCGTGATGGTGAGCTTCGTGCTCGCCCGCTACGAGTTCGCGGGCCGCGGGGCGCTGTACTCGCTGTTCGCGGCGGGGCTGATGTTCCCCATGACCGTGGCGATCACGCCGCTGTACATCATGATCCGCGAGCTCGGGCTGATGAACAGCCTCGGCGGGATCATCCTGCCGCAGGTCGCGTTCGCGCTGCCGACCACCGTGATCATCCTGGTGCCGTTCCTGCGGGCCATCCCGAAGGAGCTCGAGGAGGCCGCCGCCATCGACGGCGCCAGCCGCCTCGGGTTCTTCTGGCGGATGGTCGTCCCGCTGTCGGTGCCCGGCGTCGTGACGGTCGGCATCCTCGCGTTCGTGGCGAGCTGGAACTCCTACCTGCTGCCGCTGTTCGTCCTCAACGACGAGTCGGCGTACACGCTGCCGCTCGGCGTGCAGTCGTTCGCCTCGCAGTACTCCGTCGACACCGCCCGGGTGCTGGCGTTCACGTCCCTGTCGATGATCCCCGCGCTGATCTTCTTCTCGCTCTTCGAGCGGCGGATCGTCGGCGGGCTCACCGGCGCCGTCAAGGGCTGACGCGCCCACCCGCCTCCCGAGGAGCACCCGCGTGTCCGAGCACCACCGTCCCGACCTGCCTGCTCTGCCCGTCACGTCCGACCGCGTGCGCGACCTGCACGCCCGGATGACGCTGGAGGAGAAGGTCGCCCAGCTGGTCGGCTACTGGCTGGACCAGAACGGCACCGTCGCGCCGATGCAGTCCGAGATGACCGCCGGGCAGGCCGACGCCGGCGCGCTGCCGGAGATCACCCGGCACGGCCTGGGCCACTACACCCGCGTGTACGGCACGCGTCCGGTCGACCCGGTCGAGCGCGCGGCGTGGCTGTGGGCGGAGCAGCGCCGGCTGCGGCGCGAGACCCGGCTCGGCATCCCCGCGCTGGTGCACGAGGAGTGCCTGACCGGGCTCGCCGCGTGGCAGGCCGCGACCTACCCGACGCCGCTGGCGTGGGGCGCGTCGTTCGACCCGGACCTGGTGCAGGAGGCGGGCCGGGCGATCGGCGCCTCGATGCGCGAGCTCGGCATCCACCAGGGCCTCGCACCGGTGCTCGACGTCGTCGGCGACCCCCGCTGGGGGCGGGTGGACGAGTGCATCGGCGAGGACCCGTACCTGGTCGGCACGGTCGGCACCGCCTACGTGCGCGGGCTGCAGGACGGCGGGGTGCACGCCACCCTCAAGCACTTCGTCGGGTACTCGGGCTCCGTCGGCGGCCGGAACCACGCGCCGCTGTCCGCCGGTCCGCGCGAGATCGCGGACGTGTACCTGCCGCCGTTCGAGATGGCGGTGCGGGACGGCGGCGCCCGGTCGGTGATGAACGCGTACGTCGCGGTGGACGGGGTGCCGACCGCCGCGGACCCGACCTACCTCACCGACCTGCTGCGCGACGGGTGGGGGTTCGACGGGGTGGTGGTCGCCGACTACTTCGCCGTCGCGTTCCTCGAGGTGATGCACGGGGTGGCCGCCGACCGGGGCGAGGCGGCGGCGCTCGCGCTCGCGGCCGGGATCGACGTCGAGCTGCCCACCGGCGACGCGTACCTCGCGCCCCTGGTGGAGCGGGTGCGCGCCGGGCTGGTGGACGAGCGCCTGGTGGACCGCGCGGTGCTGCGGGTGCTCGCGCAGAAGGAGGACCTGGGCCTGCTGGAGCCGGACGCCTTCGCGGGCGAGCCGCCGACGCACGTCGACCTGGACGCGCCGCACCACCGGGACCTCGCTCGGCGGCTCGCCCAGGAGTCCGTGGTGCTGCTCGCGAACGACGGCGTCCTGCCGCTGCGGCTCGGGGGCGCCGCCGACCAGGCGGGCCCGCGCCGCGTCGCCGTGCTCGGCCCGAACGCCGCCCGCACCGAGGCGCTGATGGGCTGCTACTCGTTCGCGAACCACGTGCTCGCGCACCACCCGGGCGTCCCGCTCGGCTTCGAGATCCGCAGCGTCCTGGACGCCGTCCGCGCGCAGGCGGGCGACGGCGTCGAGGTGGTGCACGCCGAGGGCTGCACCGTCGAGGGCACCGGCACCGAGGGGTTCGCGGCCGCGGTCGACGCGGCGCGCGGCGCGGACGTCGCGGTGGTCGTCGTCGGCGACCAGGCGGGGCTGTTCGGCCGCGGCACGGTCGGCGAGGGCAACGACGCCGAGTCCCTCGACCTGCCCGGCGTGCAGCGCGCGCTCGTGGACGCCGTGGTCGCGACCGGGACGCCGGTGGTGCTGGTGCTGGTGACCGGCCGCCCGTACGCGATCGGCTGGGCGCTGGACGGGGCGGGCCCGCGCCCGGCGGCGGTGCTCCAGGCGTTCTTCCCCGGCGAGGGCGGCGGCGACGCGCTCGCGGACGTGCTGACCGGCGCGGTGAACCCCTCGGGCCGGCTGCCGGTGTCGCTACCGCGCTCGGCGGGCGCGCAGCCGTACCGCTACCTGCACCCGGTGCTCGGCGGGCCGTCCGACGTCACCGCCACCGACCCCACGCCCGTGCGGCCGTTCGGCTTCGGGCTCGGCTACACCACGTTCGGCTACGCCGACCTGCGGGTGGACCCCGAGGTCGACGCGGCGGGGACGTTCGAGGTCACGGTGACCGTCGCCAACACGGGCGACCGCGCCGGGACGGACGTCGTGCAGGTGTACGGCCGCGACGTGCTCGCGACCGTGGCCCGCCCGGTGGCGCAGCTGCTCGGCTACGCCCGGGTCGCGCTGGCGGCGGGGGAGCGCCGCCAGGTGACGTTCCGGGTGCCGACGACGCGCCTCGCGTTCGCCGACCGGCGCGGGGTCCGCGTCGTGGAGCCCGGCGACGTGCAGGTCTGGGTCGCGTCGCACGCGGCGGCGTCGGCGGCGGCCGTCGAGGTCACGTCGTCCACGGACGGCGCCATCGCCAGCGCCCGCACCCACGAGCGGCACCCCGTCCCGGGCACGGCGACCCCCCGGCAGGTGCTCCGGGTGACCGGCACCGTGCACGAGGTCACCGGGGCCGACCCCCGGCTCGTCGAGGTGAAGATCGGGTGATCGTCACCAACCCGCTGCTGCCCGGCTGCTACCCGGACCCGTCGGTCTGCCGCGTCGGGGACGACTACTTCCTCGTCACGTCGACGTTCGAGTACCTGCCGGGCCTGCCGGTGCTGCGCAGCCGCGACCTCGCGACGTGGGAGCAGATCGGGCACGTCGTGGACCGGCCCGGGCAGCTCGACCTCACCGGGATCGCGTCCTCCGGCGGCCTGTACGCGCCGACGCTCCGGCACCACGACGGGGTGTTCTGGCTGATCGGCACGCTGGTCGCCCGGGACGGCGATCGTCGCCCGGCGGGGGTGCGGGACGGCACGTTCGTCATGACGGCGACCGACCCGGCCGGTCCGTGGTCGGACCCGGCGTGGCTGGACGTCGACGGGATCGACCCGTCGCTGCTGTTCGACGCCGACGGCCGGGTCTGGGCGCACGGCACCCGCCTCGCCGCCGACCCGGAGTGGGACCAGCAGACCGAGGTGTGGGTGCGCGAGCTCGACCCGGCGACCCGGACGCTCGTCGGTCCGGAGCACGTGGTGTGGACCGGCGCCGTCCGGGGCGCCGTCTGGGCCGAGGGGCCGCACCTGTACCGCGTCGGCGACCGGTACCTCCTGCTCGCCGCCGAGGGCGGGACCGAGTTCCACCACGCCGTCGCGGTGGCCGTCGCGGACGAGGTCACCGGCCCGTACCGCGGGAACCCCGCGAACCCCGTGCTCACCCACCGGCACCTCGGGCGGTCGGTCGACGTCGTCGGCACCGGGCACGCCGACCTGGTCGAGGCCGCCGACGGGACCTGGTGGGCGGTGCTGCTCGGGATGCGGCTGTGCGGCGGGTACCACTACCCGCTGGGGCGGGAGGCGTTCCTCGTCCCCGTGACCTGGGAGGACGGGTGGCCGGTCTTCGCGCCCGGCGTCGGGCGGGTGCCGCAGGAGGTCGAGGTGCCGTTCGCGGTGCCCACCGGTCCGCGGACGGCGGTGCAGGGCGGGGCGTCGGGCCCGGTGCTGCCGGACGACCTGCGGTGGACGGCCGTGCGCGCCCTGCCGGCGCAGGTGGCGACCCCCGCCGCCGACGGCTGGGACCTGCCGCTGCGGCCCGTGACCCTCGCGGACCCGGTGGCCGCGCCCACCTTCGTCGGGATCCGGCTGCAGCACCACCACGCGGACCTGCGGGCCGTCGTCGCCGCGCCGCTGCGGGCCGGGGACGAGGTGGGGCTGGCGGTCCGGCAGTCGGAGCGGGACCACGTGCGGCTCGCGGTGACGGCGGTGCCCGGCCCGGGACCCGGCACCGCGCCCGGTCGGCGCGTGGTCGCCGTGCACCGGCGGGCGGGGGAGGACCACGAGGTCGGCGCGGCGACGCTGCCCGGACCGGTCGACGCCCCGACGGCGCTGGGCGTCGAGGTCCGGGGTGCCGTCCTGCACCTCACGGCCGCCGACGGCGACGAGACCCCGGTCCGGGTCGGCACCGTCCGCACGGGCGACCTGGACAGCGTCGCGGCGGGCGGCTTCCTCGGCCTCTGGCTCGGCCCCTACGCCAGCGCCACGACCCGCAGCCCGACGCTCGCCAGCGTCCGCGCGATCACGTACGCCCCCGCCCCCTGAGGGGCGGCCTGCGGTCCCCGCCCTCGAGGACGCCGACCGCAGGCCGCAGGATCAGGCCAGGAGGGCCGCGACCTCGGGGGCCAGGAGAGCCGCGACGGCGGCCCGGGCCGACTCCGGGTCCGCGGCCGTCCGGGCCGCGCGGGCCATCGCCCGGCACTGCTCGTGGGTGTGCGCCCGCAGCGCGGACCGCACCGCGGGGACCGCGCCGGGGGCCATCGAGAGGCTGGTGATCCCGAGGCCCACCAGGACGAGGGCCATCAGCGGGTCCGCCGCCGACTCCCCGCACACCCCGACGGGCTTGCCGAGGTCGGCCCCGGCGCTCGCGGTGGACGCGACGAGGTCGAGGACGGCGGGCTGCCACCGGTCGAGCAGGTCGGCGAGCTCGCCGCGCAGCCGGTCGGACGCCATCGTGTACTGCGCGAGGTCGTTGGTGCCGATCGACACGAAGTCGACCTCCGCGAGCACCTCCCCGGCCCGCAGCGCGGCGGCGGGGACCTCGACCATGACGCCGACCCGGGTCAGCCCGGCCGCCCGCGCGGCGGCCGCGAACGCCCGCGCCTCGGCGGGGGTGGAGATCATCGGGGCCATCACCCACGGCTCGGTGCCGGTCTGCGCGGCGGCCGCGGCGAGGGCGGTGAGCTGGTCGGTCAGCAGGTGCGGGTGCGCCCGGCCGATGCGGTAGCCCCGGACGCCGAGCGCCGGGTTCTCCTCGTCGGGCAGCGTCGCGAACGCCAGCGGCTTGTCGGCCCCGGCGTCGAGCGTGCGGACGACGACCTTGCGGTCCCCGAAGGCGGCGAGCGCGGCGGCGTACTCCCGCTGCTGGTCGGCGACGGTCGGCGCGGTGGTCGCGTCGAGGAACAGCACCTCGGTGCGGAACAGGCCGCTGCCCGCGACGGTCCGGGCGTCGGTGGCCGCGGCGGCGCGCTCGGCGTCCGCGGCGGTGCCGATGTTGGCGAGCAGGTCGACGCGGTGCCCGTCGGCGGTGGCGGCGGGCTCGGTGTCGCCCTCCAGCGCCTCCTCGGCGGCGGCGCGCTCGGCGACCAGGGCGACCGCGTCCGGGCCGGGGTCGACCACGAGCGTCCCGGCCCGGCCGTCGACCAGGACGGTCGTGCCGTCGGGCACCTCGGTGACCCCCGGGACCTGCACGAGGCAGGCGAGGCCGAGCTGCCCGGCGATGATCGCGGTGTGCCCGGTGGGTCCGCCGACCTCGGTGACGATGGCGAGCACCAGGTCGAGGTCCAGGGCGGCGGTGTCCGCGGGCGCGAGGTCCCGGGCGACGACCACGCTGGGCGCGGTGAGGGCCGGGACGCCGGGCGCGGGCGCCTCCAGCAGCGCGGCGACGACGCGGTCGCGCACCGAGTGCAGGTCGGTGACCCGCTCGGCGAGCAGCCCGCCCGCGGCGGCGAACATCTCGGCGAACCGGCCGACCACCGCGCGCACGGCGGCGACGGGCGGGGTGCCCGCGGCCAGGGCCTCGCGGACGCCGCCGGTCAGGGCGGGGTCGGCGGCGATCTGCGCGGTC
>NZ_RFFI01000044.1 GCF_003696205.1 Cellulomonas triticagri | reverse complement strand
AGCGGCGGGTGCC
The DNA here is from genome assembly GCF_003696205.1 of Cellulomonas triticagri. Classification (GTDB taxonomy): domain Bacteria; phylum Actinomycetota; class Actinomycetes; order Actinomycetales; family Cellulomonadaceae; genus Cellulomonas; species Cellulomonas triticagri. The sequence continues at coordinate 31,743 of NZ_RFFI01000044.1, read as the reverse complement.
GCCGGGCCTGCCGGGGGCGCCTGCCACGCCGGGGCGGGCGGCTGCCACGCGGGCCGGTCGCGGCGCTGGCCCTTGTCGCGGCGCAGCGCGTTCACGAGGAGCACGACGCCGGCGGCGACGACGCCGACCCAGGCGAGCACCCGGATCCACTCGACGCTGAACGGGCCCCAGCTGAACCACCAGTCGCCGGTGGTGGTGCCCAGCACGACCATGCCGGCCGCGCCGAGCAGGGCCGGGTCGAACCGCCCGCGGATCGTCTCCTCGAGGTGGATGCGGCCGTCGGACTCCTCGGGCAGCAGCGCCCAGGCGATGCCGTACAGGACGAGGCCGAAGCCCATGAGCATGGTCACGCCGATCACGCCGCGTGCCAGCAGGGGGTCCACTCCGAACCGGGCGGCCAGCCCGCCCGCGACGCCGCCGACCCAGCGGTCGGAGGACCGCTGCACGCCGGCGCGGCGCAACCCGTCGAAGAAGCCGTTGCTCCCGGTGCCGTCGGTCCGGGGTGCCGCCGGGGGGGCCCCGTGGTCGGCGCTGTCGTTCGTCATGGCTCGATCCTGACCCCCGAGGCACCCCTGGCGGCATCGGGTACTCCCCTGAGCCGCCCCTGAATGTCCCCCGGGGTGCCCCGGGTCCTGACCCCGGACCGCCCACCGGGGGTCAGGGACGTGTGACGATCAGGGCATGGAACCCACGCCCCGGCTGCCCCTGCGCCGCCCCGAGCGCGGCCGCTGGATCGGCGGCGTCGCCGCGGGGCTCGCGCTGCACCTGGGTGCGCCGGTGCGGCTGGTGCGGCTGCTGTTCGTGCTGCTCACGCCGTTCGCGGGCGTCGGGCTGCTGCTCTACGTGTTCTGGTGGGTGACGGTGCCGGTCGGCGACGCCGTCGCGGTCGCCGAGGCGGGCCGCCCGGCCGCGCTGAGCCGGTTGTCCCGCCCGCAGCAGAGCGACGTGGTCGGACGGCTGCGCCACCTGCCGTGGACCGAGATCGCCGTGGGCGTGGCCCTGCTCGCCGGAGCGGTGGCGCTGCTGCTCGCCCGCGCGGGGACGGACGTCGTCGGCTCCTGGGTGGTGCCGGTGCTGCTGCTGGTCGCGGGCGTCGCGCTCGCGTGGAGCCAGCTGGACGCGGTCCAGCGCGAGCGCCGCGGGGGGTCGCGCGGGCCGGTGAGCGTGCTGCGGCTCGTCGGCGGCCTGGTGATCGCGGGCGTCGGCGTCCTGCTGCTGGTCGGCCAGGAGGCCGCGCCCGGCGCGCTGGTGCAGTCCACGATCGCCGCCGTCGCGGTGCTCGCGGGCGTGGCCCTGGTGCTGGCGCCGTGGTGGCTGCGGCTGGTGCGCGAGCTCGGCGACGAGCGCGCGGCGCGCGCCCGGGAGTCCGAGCGCGCCGACATCGCCGCGCACCTGCACGACTCCGTGCTGCAGACCCTCGCGCTGATCCGGGCGCGCGCGGACGACCCGACCGAGGTCGCCCGGATGGCCCGCGCCCAGGAGCGCGAGCTGCGTGCGTGGCTGTACGACGACCGGCCCGAGCCCGGGACCTCGGTCGCCGCAGCGCTCGCCGCGATCGTCGCGGAGATCGAGGACACCCGCACCGGCCCGGACGGCGAGGCCGTGACCGTGGAGACGGTCGTGGTCGGCGACGCCGAGCCCGACGCGGACACCGACGCGCTGCTGCAGGCCACCCGCGAGGCGCTGCTCAACGCCGTCCGGCACGGTCGCCCGCCGGTGACCCTGTACCTGGAGGCCGGGCCGGAGGAGATCGAGGTGTTCGTCCGCGACCGCGGCGACGGGTTCGACCCCGACGACGTGCCCGCGGACCGGTTCGGCGTCCGCGAGTCGATCCTGGGGCGCGTGCGCCGCCGGGGCGGCCGCGCGACGGTCGTGTGCAAGGACGGCGGGGGCACGGAGGTGCGGCTGCGGATGCCGGTGCGTCGTGAGCACCCCGCGGAGCCGCAGGAGAGGACGATGCAGGCATGAGTGACGACCCGGTCGACGTGGTGCTGGTCGACGACCACCTGATGTTCCGCGCCGGGGTGCGCGCGTCCCTGGACGACCGCGTGCGCGTCGTGGGGGAGGCGTCGAGCGTCGACGAGGCCGTGCAGGTGGTCCGCGCCACCCGCCCGCCCGTGGTGCTGCTCGACGTGCACCTGCCCGGCGGAGACGGCGGCGGCGGTGCCGAGGTCATCCGCACCTGCACCGACCTGCTGGGCGGCACCCGGTTCCTGGCCCTGTCGGTGTCGGACGCCGCCGAGGACGTCGTCGCGGTGATCCGCGCGGGAGCCCGGGGCTACGTCACCAAGGCGATCTCCGGACCGGACCTGTGCGACGCCGTGCTGCGGGTGGCCGGGGACGACGCGGTGTTCTCGCCGCGCCTCGCGGGCTTCGTGCTGGACGCGTTCGGCGCGGCGGCGGGCGACGTCGCCACGGGTGACGACGAGCTCGACCGGCTCTCGGCGCGCGAGCGGGAGGTCATGCGGCTGATCGCGCGCGGGTACTCCTACCGGGAGGTCGCGGGCGAGCTGTTCATCTCGATCAAGACCGTCGAGACGCACGTGTCCGCGGTGCTGCGCAAGCTGCAGCTGTCGTCGCGGCACGAGCTGACCCGCTGGGCGGCGGCGCGCCGGCTGCTCTGAGGCCCGCCGGCGCGCCGCGCCCGTGCGGCGTCAGAAGTTGCAGGTGTAGGTGACGCCGTCGACGTAGTGCGTGCCGTTGCCGAGCTCCGAGCACGTCTCGATCAGCGTGCCCATGCCGAGCGCGAACACCAGGACGCCGGCGACGGTCCACAGCACGAACGCCACGATGCCGCCGATCGCCATGCCCTTGCCCGCCGCGGTGCCGCGCGAGGCCTTGACCAGCACGATGATGCTGATCACGAGGCCGATCAGCGTGGTGCAGGGCACGATCGCGGTGATGAGGCCGGCGATCGCGAGGCCCTTGCCGGGTGCTGCGGGCGCACCGCCGTACGGCGCGTAGCCGCCTGGGTAGGGCTGCTGGCCCGGGGCACCGTACGCGGGGGCACCAGGGGCGGGCGCACCGTACGCGGGGGCGGCCGGGTACGGCTGCTGCGGGTCCGGCTGCGCGGGGTCCGGCTGGGGCTCGGGCTGCGGGGGGTACGGCGTCGACATGGGATCCTCGTTCTGCGGGACGGTGCGGTGCCTCGCGGACGCGGGCGCCGGGCATCGTCCCACGTCAGCACCACGAGACGGAACGAGGGACCCGAGCATGAGCACCCTGTACGGCCTGCTGGTCGTCCTGCACCTGGTCGGCTGGGCGATCGTGCTGGGCGGCTGCCTGGTGACGCTGCGCCGCTCCGAGCTGCCGAAGGGCGCGCTGCACGGCGCGCTCACCGCGCTGGTCACGGGCGTGGTGATGGTGGGCCTGCGGTCCGCCGAGGTCGGCGACCTGACACCGCCGGACAACGCCAAGGTCGGGGTGAAGCTGCTGGTGGCCCTCGTCGTGACGGGTCTGGTCTGGTACGGCGCGCGCCGGCCGGAGAAGGTGACCCGGGGCCTGGTCGGCGCGGTGCTGGGCCTGACCCTCGTGAACGTGGTGGTGGCGGTCCTCTGGCGCTGAGCCGTCGTCGGCGACCTCAGGCGGGCGCGGGCCCGGTGGACTCGCGGGCGGTGAGCGCGACGGGGATGGTCTCGGAGCGGGGCTCGGCGTGCTGCCCGGTGACGAGGCCGAGCAGCAGGTCGGCGGCGACGTGCCCCTTGCGGGTGGTGTCCTGCGCGATCGTGGACAGCCGCGGCGTGACGTGCCGGGCGAGGTCGGCGTCGTCGTACCCGAGCACCGAGGCGTCCTCTGGCACCCGCAGCCCGGCGTCGCCGAGGCCGCGCGCGACGCCCGCGGCGAGGATGTCGGCGGTCGCGAACACGGCGGTCAGGGTCCCGGCACGCACCTGAGGAGCGATCCGGGCGCCCAGGGCGACGCCGCCCTCGTAGGTGGTGGGGGTGTCGGCGACCGTGACGGCGTCGTCGGGCAGCCCGGCGCGGCGGGCTGCCTCCCGGAACCCGGCGACGCGCTGGGCGACGACGCCGCTGGCGGTGCCCGCGGGGCCGCAGATCAGCAGGTGCCGGTGCCCGAGCGCGGTCAGGTGCTCGCCCGCGAGGCGGCCCCCGGTGCGGTCGTCGGAGCGCACCTGCGCGAGGCCCGAGCCCGCGGCGGCGTCCACCACCACGGTCGGGAGCGTGGCGGGCAGGTCGAGGGCGCGGACCTCGTCGTCGGTGAAGCCCATGACGACGACGCCGTCCAGGCTCCAGCGGCGCACGGAGTCGGAGACGTCGCGCGCGGTCGCGACGCCACGCAGCATCAGGTGGTGGTCGCGGCTGCGCAGCGCGGCCTCGACGGCGCCGGTGACGGCGACGTCGTGCGGGCTCGCGAGCAGGCTGGTGTCGTCGGGGCGGGACGGCAGCAGCAGGCCGACGAGGCGGGTGCGCCGGGCGGCGAGGGACTGCGCGGCGGCGTTCGGCACGTACCCGAGGGCGGTGACGGCGGCCTCGACGCGCGCGGCGGTGGCGGGGGAGACCCGGCCGAGGTTGCCGTTCACGACGTTGGACACGGTCATCACGCTCACGCCGACCTCGCGCGCGATGTCCTTCAGCGTGACGTGGTGCAGGGCGGACCTCCGGCTCGACGGTGCGGTCGCGACCTGGGCGGCGGGACCGGCGATCGTTGACACTAGCCGAGGTATAACGCTAAACAAGACCGACGACGCCCCCGTCCGCACCGGCGCACCGGCCACCTGAAGGGCTGACATGACCCGCACCACCGAGTCCCTGCACCTCACCACCGGCGTCGTCCCCGACGGCACCCCCGACCCCCGGGCCGTCGTCCAGGGCGACGGCTGGCGGATCACGGTGCTCACCGACGGCCTGCTGCGCCTGGAGCACGCCGCCGACGGCCGGTTCGAGGACCGGCCCAGCACCTTCGCCCGCCACCGCGCGCTGCCGGTGCCGGAGTTCCGCGTGATCGAGCGCGAGGACGTCGTCGAGGTCGTGACCGCGCGGCTGCGCCTGACGTACGACCGCCGCCCGTTCAGCACCGCCGGGCTGTCCGTCGCGGTCGGCGGCGGGGTCAGCGCCTACCACTCGGTGTGGCGGTACGGAGAGCCCGCCGACGGGCTCGGCGGCACCGCCCGCACCCTGGACAAGGCCGACGGGGCCGTGCCGCTGGAGGGCGGCGTCGTGTCCCGGCAGGGGTACGCCGTGCTGGACGACTCGCGGTCGATGGTCTTCGGGCCGGACGGCTGGGTCGCGCCCCGCGACGGCAGCCGCCAGGACCTCTACGTCTTCGGGTACGGGCACGACCACGCCGACGCGCTGCGGGCGTTCCACGCCGTGTCCGGGCCGACGCCGCTGCTGCCGCGGTGGGCGCTCGGCAACTGGTGGAGCCGGTTCCACCGGTACACCGCCGAGGGGTACCAGGCGGTCGTCGAGCGGTTCGCCGCCGAGCAGGTGCCCGTGTCCGTGTCGGTGCTCGACATGGACTGGCACGTCACCGACGTCGACCCCGCCCTCGGCTCCGGGTGGACCGGGTACAGCTGGAACCGCGACCTGTTCCCCGACCCGCCCGCCCTGCTGTCCTGGCTGCACGACCGGGGACTGCGGGTCACGCTCAACGTGCACCCCGCCGACGGGGTCCGCGCCCACGAGGACGCCTACGCCGCCGTGTGCGCCGCGCTCGGGCGCGAGCCCGACGGCGACCCCGTGGCCTTCGACGTCACCGACCGGGAGTTCCTGGCCGCGTACTTCTCGGTGCTGCACCGCGGGCTGGAGGCCGACGGAGTCGACTTCTGGTGGGTCGACTGGCAGTCCGGGCCGCACTCCCGCGTCCCCGGCATCGACCCGCTGTGGATGCTCAACCACTTCCACCACCTCGACAACGGCCGCGACGGACGGCGGGCGCTCACGTTCTCCCGCTACGCCGGGCCGGGCAGCCACCGGTACCCCGTCGGGTTCTCCGGCGACACCGTCATCTCCTGGGACTCCCTGGACTTCCAGCCGCACTTCACCGCGACAGCCGCGAACATCGGCTACGGCTGGTGGTCGCACGACATCGGCGGCCACATGCACGGCTACCGCGACGAGGAGCTCGCCACCCGGTGGGTGCAGCTCGGGGTGTTCTCGCCCGTGCTGCGCCTGCACTCCTCCGACAACCCGTTCACCAGCAAGGAGCCGTGGGCGTTCGGCCCGCACGCCCGCGCCGTGCAGACCGAGTTCCTGCGGCTGCGGCACCGGCTCGTGCCGTACCTGCACACCATGAACCACCGGGCCGCCGCCGAGGCCACCGCGCTCGTCCGGCCGCTGTACCACCGGTGGTCCGGGCACGACGAGGCGTACGACGCCCCGCGCCAGTTCCTGTTCGGCTCCGAGCTGCTGGTCGCGGCGCTCACCACGCCGGTCGACGCCGTCACCCGCGCGTCCGCCGTCCGGGCGTGGCTGCCGCCGGGCACCTGGGTCGACGTGCTGTCCGGCGCGGTCTACGACGGCGACCGGCTGCTCGACCTGCACCGCGGCCTGGACACCCTGCCCGTGCTCGCGCAGCCCGGTGCGGTCGTGCCCCTCGACGGTGCCGCGGTCCCCGGCAACGACCCCGTGAACCCCCGGCACCTGGAGGTGCTCGTCGTGCCCGGCGCGGACGGCGCCTTCACCCTGGTCGAGGACGACGGCACCGGCGACGGCACCGACCCCGCCACCGTCGCCCGGACCCGGATCGGCTGGGACGACGCCTCCGGCGCTCTCGCGGTCGAGCCCGTCGCCGGGGCCGCGACCTGCGTGCCCGCCGTGCGCGACTGGACGCTGACCCTCGTCACCCGGGCGCTCGACGCGGCCGACGGGGGTCGGTTCCGCGCCACCGTCGACGGGGCGCCGGTGCCGGTCGAGGTCCGGGCGGGCGACGACGGGCGGGTCCGGCTCACCGTCGCGGACGTCCCGTCGGGGTCGCGGCTGCGGGTCGCGGGCAGCCCGGTCGCGCTCACCGGACCCGACGTCGCCGACGAGGTGCTGCGGGTCCTCACCGCCGCGTGGACCGACCACGACCGCAGCACGCAGGCCTTGCGGCTCGCCACGGCGGACCGGCCGCTGCACGTCCGGCTCGCGCACCTCGAGGCGCTCGGGATGCCCGACTCCCTCATGTCGGCGCTGCGGGAGGTGCTGCTCGCCCGGGGGTGAGTCGTCGGGGCGATGTCCGGCGGGAGACAGAGCCTGACGGGGAGGTGCCGGGCAGGCAGGTGTCGGACGGGGAAGCCCCGTGGCGGGCAGGTGTCTGGCGGGCAGGTGTCTTGTCGGGGAGATGCCTGGCCGGCAGGTGCCTGGTCGAGGAGACGCCTGGCTGGAGAGATGTCTGGTGGGGATGTCATCTGGCGGATCGGCTCCAGGGGCGGGCACCGAGCCGTCCCCAGGCGACGGAGGTGTGCACGGTCCCCAGGGACCGCCGTCGTGGTGTCCGGTGGGACCGCCGTGGTCCGTAGCGTCGGGCCATGGCCCCCGAGCAGCGTGACCTCACCCCCGAGCCGCCCGCGCGCGGCTCGGGGGCCGGGGTGCGCCGGTGGGTCCCGGCCCGCCCGCAGCCGACGCCGGAGCAGGTCTCCGCACGGCTCGCCGAGGCACGGCGCGAGGCGCACGCCGTCGACGAGATGGCGCTGCTCCCGGCGGGTCCAGGGCTCGCCGCCACCCTCGCGGACGCCCTGCCGCGCCTCGACCGGCTCACCGCCGCCGAGCGCACCGAGGTCGTGGCGATGGCCGACCGCGTCGCCGCCTGGGCGCACCACGCGAAGGCGCTCGCGGCCGCGTCCACCGCACGGCACCCCGACCTGCTCCCGCCGCGCGAGGTGACCGCCGCCGTCCCGGCAGGGGCCGCGCTGACCCCGGTCGACCTCGCGTCCGCGACCCTCGCGATGCGACTGCGCACCTCCCGGCGCGAGGCGCACACCCTCGTCCGCGAGGGCCGTGCCTACCGTGGCGTGCTCGCCCCCACCGGGGACGCCCTCGCCCGGGGGGAGATCTGCCCCGCCCGGGCCCGCGTGCTCGTCCGGCGGCTCGGCGACCAGGCCGGGGAGGTCGCCTGGGCCGTCCAGGAGGCGGTGCTGCCGCACGCCCCCGGACGCACCGCCGCGCAGGTCGCGCGCGACGTCGAGCGGGCGCTGCTTCTCGCCGACCCCGAGGACGCCGCCGACCGCCACCGGCGGGCTGCCCGCCAGCGGTGCGTCTCCCGGCCCCGCGTGCTCCAGGACGGCATGGCGGGGTCGTGGGTCGTGCTGCCCGCCGCGCGGGCCGTGCAGGTGGACGCCGCCCTCGACGCCGCCGCCCGCCGAGCCCGCGCCGCCGGGGACGGCCGCACCCTGGACCAGCTCCGTGCCGACGAGCTGGTCGGCCGGGTCCTCGGTGCGGACGTCCCGGTGGTCCCCGTCGCCGCGCCTGTCGCGGTGCCGGGCCCGGACCCGTCGGACGGTCGCGAGGCGACGCACGATCGCAGCACGACTCATGACGGCGACGCGACGCACGACCGCACCACGACGCACGAGCGCAGCGCGGATCACGACCGCGGCGCGGCGCGCGACTGCAGCGCGACGCACGACCGCACGACGACGCACGAGCGCAGCGCGACGCACGAGCACGGCGCGGCGCCCGGTCCGGACGGGCCGATCGGGTCGCCCTCACCGGACCGGTCGGGGCGAGCGCACGTGCTGGTGACGGTGCCGCTGACCACCCTGCTCGGGATCGACTACTCCCCGGGCGAGGTCGCGGGGTACGGGCCGGTGGACGCCGTGCAGGCACGGGCGCTCGCGCTCGGCGGCACCTGGCGGCGCCTCGTGACGGACCCGCTCAGCGGTGCGGTCCTCGACGTGGGACGCACCCGGTACCGACCGCCAGCCGCCCTGGACGAGCACGTCCGGGCGCGCGACCGGTACTGCGTGGCCCCGGGCTGCCTGGTGCCCGCGGCGGCGGCCGACCTCGACCACACCGTGCGGTTCCCCGAGGGGCCGACGGCGGACACCAACCTCGCCCCGCTGTGCCGGCATCACCACCGGCTCAAGCACGAGGGTGGCTTCGGTCTGCGCCAGCGACGGGCCGGGGAGTTCGAGTGGACGACCCCGACGGGCCACCGCTTCCGGACCGGTCCGGGCGTCGAGCACCTCGTCGTGCACTGTGCTGGCTCGATCGCCGGACCACCCGCCGGAGCCGTCGCCGGACCGGTCGTCGGTCCACCCGCCGGACGGGACACCGGACCAGCCGCTGGACCGGACCTCCGACCAGCCGGTGGACCACCCGCCGGACCGCCCGCCGGACCGGAGACCGGACCACTCGCCGGGTCCCGCGCCGCGCACCGGGCCCGGCCGGCGCCGCCGGAGTTACCGCCACCGTTCTGACCACCCACCCCTGTCCCCGCCGCGAGCGTGCCGGGCGCGCACGGGTGTCGGTGGGGGCGCCTAGGCTGGTTCCGCCATGACGTCGCTCTTCGAGAACCTCCCGCTGCCCGGCCTCGCGCTGTCCGACCTCGGCCGCCCGGCGGCCGCCGTCCCGCCGCGCGGCGACACCGCCGACCCCGGTCCCGACGCGCGCCCGGAGGACGCCGACCCGCGCTCCGAGGCCCGGCGTGCCGCGTCCGCGCAGGAGGCCGAGGCGCTGCTCGACGGCCTGAACCCGCAGCAGCGCGCGGCCGTGCTGCACCACGGCGGCCCGCTGCTCATCGTCGCCGGGGCGGGGTCCGGCAAGACGCGGGTGCTGACGCACCGCATCGCGTACCTGCTCGCGACTCGCCGGGCGCGCGCGGGGGAGATCCTCGCGATCACGTTCACCAACAAGGCCGCGGCGGAGATGCGCGAGCGCGTGGCCGGGCTGGTCGGGTCGTCGGCTCGGGCGATGTGGGTGTCGACGTTCCACTCGGCGTGCGTGCGCATCCTGCGGCGCGAGGCGACGACGCTGGGCCTGCGCTCCTCCTTCTCGATCTACGACGCGGCGGACTCGCAGCGCCTGCTCACGCTGGTGGCGCGCGAGCTCGACCTCGACCCGAAGAAGTACCCGGCGAAGGCGCTCTCCTCCAAGATCTCGAACCTCAAGGACGAGCTGGTCGACCCCGAGACGTTCGCGGCGACGCAGGGCGGCTCGGGCGGCAGCGACTTCGACCAGAACCTCGCGCAGGTCTACACCCGCTACCAGCAGCGGCTGCGGCAGGCGAACGCGCTGGACTTCGACGACCTGATCATGACGACGGTGAACCTGCTGCAGGCGTTCCCGGCGGTCGCCGAGCACTACCGGCGCCGGTTCCGGCACGTGCTGGTGGACGAGTACCAGGACACGAACCACGCGCAGTACGTGCTGGTGCGCGAGCTCGCCGGCGTGGGCACGGACGCGGACGGCGGCGAGGGCACCGACGTCCCGCGCGGCGAGCTCACGGTGGTGGGCGACGCCGACCAGTCGATCTACGCGTTCCGCGGCGCGAGCATCCGCAACATCATGGAGTTCGAGGCGGACTACCCGGACGCGACGACGATCCTGCTGGAGCAGAACTACCGCTCGACGCAGACGATCCTGTCGGCCGCGAACTCGGTCATCAGCAAGAACCCGGGCCGCAAGCCCAAGCGGCTGTGGTCGGACTCCGGCGCGGGCCCGAAGATCGTCGCGTACGTGGCGGACAACGAGCACGAGGAGGCCCGGTTCGTCGCGGAGGAGATCGACCGCCTGGGCGACTCCGACGGGGTGCGTCCGGGTGACGTGGCGATCTTCTACCGGGCGAACGCGCAGTCGCGTGCGCTGGAGGAGGTGCTGATCCGCGTCGGCCTGCCGTACAAGGTGGTCGGCGGGACGCGCTTCTACGAGCGCAAGGAGATCAAGGACGCCGTCGCGTACCTGCGCGCGCTGGCGAACCCGGACGACGACGTGAACCTGCGCCGCATCCTCAACGTGCCGAAGCGCGGGCTGGGGGACCGCTCCGAGCAGATGGTCGCGGTGTTCGCGGACCGGGAGCGGATCTCGTTCGGCGCCGCGCTGGACCGGGTGGACGAGGTCCCCGGCCTCGGGACGCGGGCGATCACGGGCCTGCGGGCGTTCGCGACGATGATGGCGGACGTCCGCGCGCTGGTGGACGGCGGCGCGGGCCCGTCCGAGGTGCTGGGCTCCGTGCTGGACCGCAGCGGCTACCTCGCGGAGCTGCGGGCGAGCGAGGACCCGCAGGACCAGACGCGCGTCGAGAACCTCGCGGAGCTGCACGCGGTGGCGAGCGAGTTCGAGCAGTCGGAGCCCGAGGGCGACCTCGCGGACTTCCTGGAGCGCGTGTCGCTGGTCGCGGACTCCGACCAGATCCCGTCGGACGACGGCGGGGACGAGGGCGCTCCGAAGGTGGACCAGGGCGTCATCACGCTGATGACGCTGCACACCGCGAAGGGCCTGGAGTTCCCGGTGGTGTTCCTCACCGGCATGGAGGACGGCACGTTCCCGCACATGCGGTCGCTCGCCGACACCGACCAGCTCGCGGAGGAGCGTCGCCTGGCCTACGTGGGCCTGACCCGCGCCCGGCAGCGCCTGTACATCTCGCGTGCGGCGGTGCGGACGGCGTGGGGCGTGCCGAACGAGTTCCCGCCGAGCCGGTTCCTGGACGACGTCCCGGAGGAGCTGCTCGACTGGCGGCGCCGGGAGTCGAGCAACGACCGGCTGCGGGGCCCGGGCGGGTTCCTGGGTGGCCGGTCCGGGTACGCCTCTGGTGGCGGCTCGTCGTACGGCGGCGGGTCGGGCGGTTCCGGCGGCGGGCAGAGCTGGAAGAAGAGCTCGGCGGCGTCGCGCGCCGGGGAGCCGCCCCGCAAGGCTCCCGGCTCGGGCGGGGCGACGTTCGGCTCGGCGACGCCGCGTCCGGACGCCGCGATCCCGACCCTGGGCGTCGGCGACCGCGTGACGCACGACGCCTACGGTCTGGGCACCGTCGTCGCTGTCGAGGGCGGTGGGCCGAACGCCGTCGCGAAGGTGGACTTCGGCACCGAGGGCACCAAGCGGCTGCTGCTGCGGTACTCCCCGGTGACGAAGCTCTGAACGTCGCGTTTCCACCCGCTCTGACCAGCGGCGGGATGCGCGCGGACCGGGCATGATCGACCCATGCGCAGCCCCCTGTTCGACCAGGTGAACTCCGAGGTCCAGACCGCCGACCGCTTCGCGTTGCAGAGCGACAAGATGCTCAAGGTGACGCTGGGACCCGACGTGCTCGCGGCGAAGGGCGCGATGGTCGCCCACCAGGGGCAGGTGCAGTTCCACCACGAGTCGTCGGGCTCGCTGGCCCGGTTCGTGAAGCGGGCGATCAGCTCCGACGACCAGCCGCTGATGCGGGTCTCCGGCCCGGGCGAGGTGTTCTTCGCCCGGGCGGCGGAGCACGTGTTCCTGCTGCAGCTGGAGGGCGACGCGATCAGCGTCGGCGGGTCGTCGCTGCTGGCGTTCGACGCGGACCTGCAGTGGGACATCCACCGCACCAAGGGCGCGGGGATGATGACCGGCGGCCTGTTCAACACCCTGATCCAGGGCCACGGGATGGTCGCGCTGACGTCGCACGGCCAGCCGATGATCCTGGACTGCTCGCAGCAGCCGACGTTCGTGGACCCGAACGCGGCGGTCTGCTGGTCGGCGAACCTCACCCCGGGCGTGGTGTCGAGCATGAACGTGACGTCGCTGCTGCGCGGCGGCACCGGCGAGGCGTTCCAGTACTCCTTCCACGGCCCGGGGTTCGTGGTCGTGCAGCCCTCGGAGGGCTACCCGGTCCCGACCTCCTGACGGCGGGCGGCGCGCGGCGGGTCAGGCCGCCGCGGTCCCCAGCCCGGCGCTGACCTCGGCGGCGAGAGCGGCCGGGTCGACGCCCACGCGCCGCAGCAGCGCGTGCCCGTCGGTGTCGTCCAGCCGGACGACGGCGAGCAGGACGTGCCCGGCCTCGATGCGGCGGTGCCCGAGCCGGACGGCCTCGCGCAGCGCGACCTCGAGGGTCTTCTTGGCGTCCTTGCCGAACGGCAGGTGCGCGAGGGAGCGGCGACTGCGGGCGGCCCTGCCCCCTGCCGCCCTGTCGAGCGCGCCGGCACCGAAGACGGTGTCGGCGCGGCGGCGGACGGCGTCGAGGTCGATGCCGAGCGCGCCCAGCGCGGCGGCGTCGAGGCCGTCGTCGTCCAGGTGGTCCAGCAGGGTCGCCCGGTCGGCGCCGGCGCGGCGCAGGGCGTCGGCGGCGGGGTCGCTGCCGGACGCGACGGCGACGACGAGGTGGGCGACGGTGATGCGGGGGTCGCCGAGGTCGCGGGCGGTCTGCTGGGCGTCGACCACGGCCTGCCGGGCGCCGGACGCGAATCTCTCGAACATGGTGCTCCTCCTCGGGTGCGGTGCGGGGCTCAGGTGGTGCGGCGGTGGTGCTTCTGGTGGACGGCCTGCCGGGAGACGCCGAGCGCGTCGGCGACGTCCTGCCAGGACCAGCCGAGCTCGCGGGCCCGGCCGACCTGGAGCGCCTCCAGCCGGTCGGCGAGCACCCGCAGGGACCGGACGGCGCGCAGTCCCACGGCGGGGTCGTCGGCGACGGCGCCCGCCAGGGCGCCCTCCGGGGTGGGGGCCGGGTCGTCCTGGGGTGCCGGGGTCGTCATGTGTCAATCCTGGTTGACACCCGCCCGCGACGTCAAGAGAAGTTGACGCCTTTCAGGAGACCTGGGTCACATCTCTCGACGTGAAGAGATTCCCGGGGCGCCGGGCTACGATCGACCGCGGCAGAGCAGCCAGATCCCGCCACGGGACCGCAGGGCGACGGAAGGACCGCAGCAGGTGGACCTGTTCGAGTACCAGGCACGTGACATCTTCGAGCGCCACGGGGTGCCCGTCCTCGGGGGGATCGTCGCCACGACACCCGCCGAGGCGCGCGCCGCGGCCGAGACCCTGCTGGGCGCGGACGACGCGACCGGCGTCGTGGTCGTCAAGGCGCAGGTGAAGGTCGGAGGGCGCGGCAAGGCCGGGGGCGTGAAGCTCGCCCGCTCCGCCGAGGAGGCCGAGCAGCGCGCGGCCGAGATCCTCGGCATGGACATCAAGGGCCACACCGTGCACCGCGTGATGATCGCGGCCGGGGCCAGCATCGCCACGGAGTACTACTTCTCGCTGCTCCTCGACCGGGCCGAGCGCCGGTACCTCGCGATGGCGAGCGTCGAGGGCGGCATGGAGATCGAGCAGCTGGCCGTCGAGCGCCCGGACGCGCTCGCCAAGGTCGCCGTCGACCCCCGGGTCGGCATCGACGCCGCGAAGGCCGACGAGATCGTCGCCGCCGCCGGCTTCGACGCCGAGGTCGCCCCGAAGGTCGCCGCGGTGCTGACGAAGCTGTGGGACGTCTACCGCGAGGAGGACGCGACCCTGGTCGAGGTCAACCCGCTGGTGCTGACCGAGGACGGCCGCGTCGTCGCGCTCGACGGCAAGGTGACGCTGGACGGCAACGCCGACTTCCGGCACGAGGACCACGCGTCCCTGGAGGACGCCGCCGCGGCCGACCCGCTCGAGGCCCGCGCCAAGGAGAAGGACCTCAACTACGTCAAGCTCGACGGCGAGGTCGGCGTCATCGGCAACGGCGCGGGGCTCGTCATGAGCACCCTCGACGTCGTCGCGTACGCCGGGCAGCAGCACGGCGGCGTGAAGCCCGCGAACTTCCTCGACATCGGCGGCGGCGCGTCCGCCGAGGTGATGGCCGCGGGCCTGGACATCATCCTGTCCGACCCGCAGGTGAAGTCGGTGTTCGTCAACGTGTTCGGCGGCATCACGGCGTGCGACGCCGTCGCCAACGGCATCGTCGCGGCGCTCGGCATCCTGGGCGACGAGGCCACCAAGCCGCTGGTCGTGCGCCTGGACGGCAACAACGTGCTCGAGGGCCGCCGGATCATCAGGGACGCCGCCCACCCGCTCGTGACGCTGGCCGAGACCATGGACGGGGGCGCCGCCGAGGCCGCCCGCCTGGCCGCCACCGCCTGACCGACCGCAGCGACGCGAGAGACGAGAGACGACAACACCATGGCGATCTTCCTGACCGCGGACTCGCGGGTCATCGTGCAGGGCATGACCGGCTCCGAAGGCAGCAAGCACACCACCCGCATGCTGGCGTCGGGCACCACCGTCGTCGGCGGCGTGAACCCCCGCAAGGCCGGCACCAGCGTCGAGTTCCCCCGCGGTGACGGCTCCGGCCTCACCGTGGCGATCCCCGTGTTCGGCTCGGTGGCGCAGGCCGTCGAGGCGACCCGGGCCGACGTGTCGGTGATCTTCGTGCCGCCGGCCTTCACCAAGGCCGCGGTGATCGAAGCCGTCGACGCCGGCGTCCCGCTGGTGGTCATCATCACCGAGGGCGTGCCCGTCGCGGACACCGCCGAGTTCTTCGCGTACGCCCAGGCCAAGGGCGTGCGCCTGCTCGGCCCGAACTGCCCCGGGCTCATCAGCCCCGGGAAGTCGAACGTCGGCATCATCCCGGCGGACATCACCGGTCCTGGCCGCATCGGCCTGGTCTCGAAGTCCGGGACGCTGACCTACCAGATGATGTACGAGCTGCGGGACCTCGGGTTCTCCACGGCCGTCGGCATCGGCGGCGACCCGATCATCGGCACCACCCACATCGACGCGCTCGCCGCGTTCGAGGCGGACCCGGAGACCGACCTGATCGTCATGATCGGCGAGATCGGCGGCGACGCCGAGGAGCGCGCGGCGGCGTACATCGCCGAGCACGTCACCAAGCCGGTCGTGGGCTACGTCGCCGGGTTCACGGCGCCCGAGGGCAAGACGATGGGCCACGCCGGCGCCATCGTCTCCGGCTCCGCGGGCACCGCCCAGGCCAAGAAGGAGGCCCTGGAGGCCGCGGGCGTCAAGGTCGGCACCACGCCGACCGAGACGGCCGAGATCGCGCGGGCGCTGCTCGTCTGAGCGCGCACCGCCGGGACCGCCCCGGCGCACCGTGGGGGAGGACACCCGCGGCGCGCCGGGGCGGTTCGTCGTCCCCGGGCCGTGCGGCGGCGACCATGGAGGGGTGAGCAGCACACCCGGAACCCGGTCCGACGGGCGGTCCCCGACGGCGGGACGGTCCCGCAAGCGGGTGCTCGACGACACCGCCCCGCCGCGGTTCTTCGTCAGCGACCTCGACGGCGCGCCGCGCTGGGTCGGCGGGACGCTCGCCGGGCTGCAGGCCGCGCTGCTGTCGCTGCTGGTCGTGGTGCTGCCCGCGATCGCGGCCTACGTCGCGACGTCGTCGGCGCCCGCGACCACGGGCGTCCCGTGGACGAAGGCCGTGCAGATCGCCTCCGGGCTGTGGCTGCTCGCCCACGGGGTGCCGATGACGCTCGCGCCCACGGTGACGCTGGTGCCGCTCGGGCTCACCGTGCTGGCGCTGTTCGGCTGCTACGCCTCCGCCCGCCGGTCCGGCTACGCCACCCGCTCCGCCTACGGGGCCGGGGTCGCCGCGTACGTCGCGGTGGCGCTGGTCGTCGGGCTCGCAACCGGCGTCCCGCTGCTGCACCTCGGGGCGGGGCTGCTCGGGGCGGCCGTGATCGCGGCCCTGGGTCTCGGCGCCGGGCTGATGCTCCGCCCCGAGGCGCCGCGGTTCCGCGACGTGGTCGAGCCCGTGCGCGCCCGCCTGCCCGAGTCCGTGGCGCACGGGGTCGCGGCCGGGACGGCCGCCCTCGCGCTGCTGGTGCTGCTCGCCGCGCTGGTCACGACGGTGTGGGTGCTGTCCGGCCGCACCGCGATCGGGGAGGTCGTCACCGGGCTGCGCCTGGACGCCGTCGGCGGCATCGTCCTCGCCGTCGGGGAGCTCGCGTACGTGCCCACGCTGGTGCTCTGGTCGCTGGCCTGGCTGACCGGCCCCGGGTTCGCGGTCGGCGCGGACACGTCGTTCGCCGTCGGCGGCGTGCAGGCGGGCGCGCTGCCCGCGGTGCCGCTGCTGGGCGCGCTGCCCGCCCCGGACGTCGTCGGCGGGGTGCTGCTCGTCGTCCCCGTCGTCACGGTCCTCGCGGGAGCCGCCGTGGCGCTGCCGCTGCACCGGCGGCTGCCGTCCGCACGGGCGACCGACCCGCTGGTCGCGGGCCTGGTCGGCGGCGCCGTCGCCGGGCTCGGGGCGCTCGTGCTGTCCGCGCTGGCGCGTGGTGGGATCGGGCCCGGCCGGATGACCGAGCTCGGACCGGTGCCGTGGGCGGTCGCGCTGTGCGTCGCGGGCGGGGTCGCGCTGGGGGTGCTGCTGGTGCTGCTGCCCGCCGACGCGCACGTGCGGGCCTGGGCGGTGCGGGTCGTGCGCCGCGTGACCCGCCGGGAGACCACCGGGGCGTGACGCCTCAGGGCGTGGCGTCGCCCCCGCCCAGCAGGCCGCCGGAGAGGTTCTCCAGCCCCTCGGTCCAGGCCCGCTCGCACTCCGCCGACGCGGACCGGGTCAGGGCGCTGCTCAGGCACGCCTGCCGGTCGAGGTCGAGCCGCAGCGTCGCGATCGACCCGAACGACCCGACCAGCAGGATGCCGGTCATGACCAGGCCCGCGGTCAGCAGCGGCAGCAGGCCGCCGCGCAGCCGGGCGGTGCCGGCGGCGTGCAGGGCGCGCACGCCCGCGATCCCCGCGCCGACGAGGAACGGCACGGTCGCGAGGCGCCACGGGGTGGGCAGCAGGCTGATGACGACGCCCGCGACCAGCCACACGCTGAAGTGCCGGGTCAGCCGACCGACGCGGGCCAGCGCCTCGGGGTCGGGCGGCGTCGGCTCGGGTCCCGGCTGCTGCGGCTGGGGGCGCGGCGGGTAGGGGTGCGGGTGCTGCGGCGGGTGCGGGTGCGGGGGCACCGGCGGGCGCGCGCCCGCGTCGTCGTCCGGTGCTCGGTCCGGCGACGGCGGGGCGTACGGGTTGCTCACCGCCCCATCCTCCCGCATCCGGTTAGGGTTCCGCGCATGAGCGCCCCCGCCGCCCCGCCCCGTCCCGCGACCCGCAGCACCGGTCGCCTCGTCGTGCTGGTCTCCGGTGGCGGCAGCAACCTCGCGGCGCTGCTCGCGGCGCACGACGGCCCGGACTACCCGGCGCGGGTGGTCGGCGTGGTGGCCGACCGGGCGTCGGCGGGCGGGCTGGAGATCGCCCGGGCGGCCGGCGTGCCGACGGCCGTCGTCGCGCCCGGGGACTTCGCGGACCGCGCGGGCTGGGACGCGGCGCTGGCGGAGGCGGTCGCGGTGTTCCGGCCGGACCTGGTGGTGTCGGCGGGGTTCATGCGGATCCTCGGCGCCCCGGTGCTCGAGCGGTGGCCGGACCGGGTGGTGAACACGCACCCGGCGCTGCTGCCGTCGTTCCCCGGCGCCCACGCGGTGCGGGACGCGCTGGCGTTCGGGGCGAAGGTCACCGGCAGCACGCTGCACGTGGTCGACGCGGGCGTGGACACCGGGCCGGTGATCGCGCAGGTCGCGGTGGTCGTGGAGCCGGGCGACGACGAGGCGTCCCTCCACGAGCGGATCAAGGTCGCCGAGCGGGCGATGCTGGTCGAGTGGGTCGGCCGGGTCGTCGGAGGCGGGATGCGCGTCGAGGGGCGCGCCGTGACCGTCGGCTAGGCTCGGGTCGGGCCGTGACTGGCGAGAGGTGGAACTGACCACCGGGGAGCGGCCCGCAGCAGTCCCGCCGACGCACCGATCGCCTGGGTGCAGGGTCCCGTGACCGAGGCACCGCGTGGTGCCCGACCGACCCCGGAGGACCGCCATGTCCCACGCCCTGCCGCCGACCGCGCCCGTCGCCGACCCGACCGCCGACGCCACCCGCCGCCCGCTGCGTCGCGCGCTGCTGTCGGTCTACGACAAGTCCGGCCTGGTCGAGCTCGCGACCGCGCTGCACGCCGCGGGTGTCGAGCTCGTGTCGACCGGCTCGACGGCCGCGACGGTCGCCGCCGCGGGCGTGCCCGTGACCCGGGTCGAGGACCTCACCGGGTTCCCGGAGTGCCTGGACGGCCGCGTGAAGACGCTGCACCCCCGCGTGCACGCCGGGATCCTCGCGGACACCCGCCGCCCCGAGCACCTGGCCCAGCTCGAGGACCTGGGCGTGGCGCCGTTCGAGCTCGTGGTCGTGAACCTCTACCCGTTCACGCAGACCGTCGCGTCCGGCGCGACGCCCGACGAGTGCGTGGAGCAGATCGACATCGGCGGGCCGTCGATGGTGCGCGCGGCGGCGAAGAACCACCCCAGCGTGGCCGTCGTCGTGGACCCGGCCCGGTACGACGAGGTCGTCGCCGCGGTCGCCGCCGGCGGGTTCACGCTCGCCGAGCGCACCCGGCTCGCGGCGCAGGCGTTCGTGCACACGGCGTCCTACGACGTCGCGGTGGCGTCCTGGATGGGCAGCGTCGCCACGACGACCGACGAGGTCGACGGCGTGAGCACCGGGTTCCCGGCCTGGGTCGGGGCGACGTGGGAGCGCGCGGACGTGCTGCGCTACGGCGAGAACCCGCACCAGCGGGCCGCCGTCTACACCGCGGGCGCCGGCGCGCCCGGGCTGGCGCAGGCCACGCAGCTGCACGGCAAGGCGATGAGCTACAACAACTACGTCGACGCCGACGCGGCCTGGCGCGCCGCGCACGACCACGAGGGCGCGGCGGTCGCGATCATCAAGCACGCCAACCCCTGCGGCATCGCCGTCGGCGCGGACATCGCCGACGCCCACGCGAAGGCGCACGCCTGCGACCCGGTGTCCGCGTTCGGCGGCGTCATCGCGGCGAACGGCACCGTCACGCTGGCCGCGGCCGAGCAGATCGCGGAGGTGTTCACCGAGGTCGTCGTCGCTCCCGCGTACGAGCCCGCCGCGCTGGAGGTGCTGCAGCGCAAGAAGAACATCCGGCTGCTGGTCGTCGAGGGTGCGCCGTCGGCGGCCGTCGAGACCCGCCCGATCAGCGGCGGCCTGCTGGTGCAGGAGGTCGACCGCGTCGACGCCGCCGGCGACGACCCGGCGACCTGGACGCTCGCGGCCGGCGCCGCCGCCGACGAGGCGACCCTCGCGGACCTGGCGTTCGCCTGGCGGGCCGTGCGCGCCGTGAAGTCCAACGCGATCCTGCTCGCCGACGCCGGTGCGTCGGTCGGCGTGGGCATGGGCCAGGTCAACCGGGTCGACTCCTGCCGCCTGGCCGTCGAGCGGGCGAACACCGGCGACGTCGAGCGGGCGCGCGGCGCCGTGGCGGCCTCGGACGCGTTCTTCCCGTTCGCCGACGGGCTGCAGGTGCTGCTGGACGCGGGCGTGCGCGCGGTCGTGCAGCCCGGCGGCTCGGTCCGCGACGAGGAGGTCGTCGCCGCGGCGCAGGCCGCCGGGGTGACGCTCTACCTGACGGGGACGCGGCACTTCGCGCACTGAGGGCTGACCCGCACCGAGGTGCACCGCCGTCGTCGGTGGTGCGGAAGACCTGACAGGGCTTGCAGCAAGTTTCAGCAAGCCGATACGGTCGAGGGAGCCGCGCGCACCCACCGCACCACCGACGACGGAGTCCTTGATGCCGCACGCCCGCACGACCCTGCTCGCCCTGCTCACGGGCGGGGCGCTCCTGCTCGCCGGGGCGACGACCACCACCGCCGCCATGATCGAGCCCGCCGCCGACGGCCTGGTCGTGACGTTCCCCGGCTCCTACCAGCAGGCCGTGGGCTGCCCCGGGGACTGGCAGCCCGACTGCACCCTGACCCAGGGCACCGACGACGGCACCGGGGTCTACACCTGGACCAGCGACGCGGTCCCGCCGGGGTCCTACGCGCTGAAGGTCGCCCACGGGCTGTCCTGGGACGAGAACTACGGGCAGGGTGGGGAGCCCGGCGGGGCGAACTACACCTTCTCGACGGACGGGACGCAGGACGTGACCTTCCGCTACGACCCCACGACGCACCTGCTCGACATCGACGCGCACGGCTCGGCGCTCGCGGGCGCGGGCCAGGACCGGGCGCACTGGGTGCGCGCCGACCTGCTGGCCTGGCCGCGCGACCTGCTCGTCGGCACCGATGACACCGACGGCGCCGACCCCGCCGACCTCGACTTCGCCCTGCACCACGCGCCCGACGGCGGGCTCGACGCCACCGAGGCG
This sequence comes from Cellulomonas triticagri, assembly GCF_003696205.1. Lineage (GTDB taxonomy): Bacteria > Actinomycetota > Actinomycetes > Actinomycetales > Cellulomonadaceae > Cellulomonas > Cellulomonas triticagri. The sequence continues at coordinate 10,728 of NZ_RFFI01000044.1, read as the reverse complement.
GGCGTCACCGGCCCCGCCGACGCGGACGCGCTGCCCCTGACCCTCGACCCGGCCGGGCTGCCCGCCGACGTGCGGGACCAGTTCCCGGCCCTCGCGGACGCCGTCGCGCTGCGGCTCGACCCCGCCGACGCCGCCCGGGCCGCCGACCTGCTCACCGGGCAGGTCCGGGTCGCCGCAGGCACCGACGACGTCCTCACCGCCTGGACCGGCGTCCAGGTCCCCGGGGTGCTCGACGACCTCTACGCCGCCGCCGCGGACGCCGACCTCGGCGTGGTCTGGGCGGACGGCGAGCCGACGTTCCGGCTCTGGGCGCCCACTGCCCGCGCGGTGACGCTGCTGCGCTGGCCCGCGGGCACCGACCTCGCCGCCGCGCCCGCCCGCGAGGCCGCCGACCGCGCCGCCGACGGCACGTGGTCGGTCACCGGTCCGACGACGTGGGCGGGGGACCGCTACCGGTACGAGGTCGACGTGTTCGTCCCGGAGACCGGGCAGGTCGAGACGAACGTCGTCACCGACCCGTACGCCGTCGGGCTGACCCTGAACTCCACGCACGCGGTGGCCGTCGACCTCGCCGACCCGGCGCACCGCCCCGCGCAGTGGGAGGCGACCACCGGGCAGACCCCCGAGCGCGCCGTGGACCACACCATCTACGAGCTGCACGTCCGGGACTTCTCGATCTCCGACACCACCGTGCCCGAGGCCGAGCGCGGCACCTACCTGGCGTTCGCCCGCGACTCCGACGGCACCCGGCGGCTGCGGGCGCTGTCCGAGGCCGGGCTGACGACAGTGCACCTGCTGCCGACCTTCGACATCGCCTCCATCGAGGAGGACCGCGATGCCCAGCTCGAGCCCGCCGGGGACCTCGCGGCGTTCGGCCCCGACTCCGACCAGCAGCAGGCCGCCGTCGGCGCGGTGCGCGCCGGTGACGGGTTCAACTGGGGCTACGACCCCTGGCACTTCAGCACGCCGGAGGGCTCGTACGCCGTGGACGCCGAGGGCGGTGCCCGGGTCGCGGAGTTCCGCACCATGGTCGGCGCGCTGCACGGCATGGGCCTCGGCGTCGTGCTGGACCAGGTGTTCAACCACACCGCCGCCAGCGGCCAGGACGCGAAGTCGGTGCTGGACCGCGTCGTCCCGGGCTACTACCACCGGCTCGACGCGGGCGGCGCGGTCGAGACCAGCACCTGCTGCCAGAACGTCGCCACGGAGCACGCCATGGCCGAGAAGCTCATGGTCGACTCCGTCGTCACCTGGGCGCGCGACTACAAGGTCGACGGCTTCCGGTTCGACCTCATGGGCCACCACTCCCGGGACAACATGCTCGCGATCCGCGCCGCGCTCGACGCGCTGACCGTCGCGGAGGACGGCGTCGACGGCTCCGCGGTCTACCTGTACGGCGAGGGCTGGGACTTCGGCGAGGTCGCCGGGAACGCCCTGTTCGAGCAGGCCACCCAGGGCCAGCTCGGCGGCACCGGCATCGGCACGTTCTCCGACCGGCTGCGGGACGCCGTGCACGGCGGCTCTCCGGTGGACGGCGCCACGGTCTTCGAGCAGGGCTTCGGCACCGGGCTCGGCACCGACCCCAACGGGCAGCCGGCGCTCACCGGCGACCCCGGGACCGTCAGCACCGGCTCGGCCGCCGAGCTCGCCGCGCTCGGTCACGCCACCGACCTCGTGCGGCTCGGCCTCGTCGGCAACCTCCGGGACTACACGTTCCCGACCCACACCGGCGAGGTGCTGCGCGGCGACCAGATCGACTACCGGGGCGCACCTGCCGGGTACGCGGACTCCCCGGAGGAGGTGATCAGCTACGTCGACGCGCACGACAACGAGACGCTGTTCGACCTGCTGACCCTCAAGCTGCCGCAGGCCACCACCATGGACGACCGGGTCCGGATGAACACCCTGTCGCTCGCCACCGCCGCGCTCTCCCAGACGCCCGTGCTGTGGCACGCGGGCACCGACCAGCTGCGCTCCAAGTCCCTGGACCGGAACAGCTACGACTCCGGCGACTGGTTCAACCTGCTCGACTGGAGCGGGCAGGACAACGGCTCCGCGCGCGGCCTGCCGCCCGCGTGGGACAACGCCGACAAGTGGGACCTGATGCGGCCCTACCTGGCCGACCCGGACCTCGTGCCGACGCCCGACCACATCGCCACGTCCCGCGCCGCCGCCGAGGACCTGCTGCGGCTGCGGTTCTCCACCCCGCTGCTGCGCCTCGGCGACGCCGACGCGATCCGGCAGAAGATCACGTTCCCCGACGCCGGGGCGGACGCCCCGGCCGGGCTGGTCGTCATGCACGTGGACGACACCGTCGGCGCGGACGTCGACCCCGACCTGGACGGCGTGGTCACCGTGTTCAACGCCTCGCCGGACCCGATCACGACGACGCTCCCGGCGCTCGCGGGCCGCGCCCTGACGCTGTCCCCGGTGCAGGCCGACGGCGCCGACGACGTCGTCCGCACCACGACGTGGGACGCCGCCGCCGGGACGCTCACCGTGCCCGCCCGCACGGTCGCGGTGCTGGTGGAGCCCACGGCGCCGACCACGCCCGGGCCGGTGGAGCCGGTGGAGCCGGGGGAGCCGGGTGAGCCCGTCGCCCCCGTCGCCCCTGCCGACCCGGTCGCCCCTGCCGATCCGGTCGCCCCTGCCGATCCGGTCGTCGAGGCCGGTGGTGCCGCCGCGTCCGGGTCCGGCGTGCTCGCGGTCACGGGTGCGGACCTGCTCCGCGCGCTGCTGCTCGTGGTCGCCCTGGCCGGCGCGGGCGTCGCGGCGATCCGCTACCGGGCGCACCGCGTGCGGAGCGGTGCCCACCCGCGCACCGGGGCCGACGGGACATAATGCGACGGATCCCCGGGTGCGTGGACGCCCCGGGGCGACCGGTCGACGGGAGGGGCGCGCGATGCGTCGCGGGACGAACCTGCCCCGGATGGGCGACTACAACCAGACCGTCGTCCTGGACGTGATCCGGCGGGCCGGCGGCGGGCTGGCCCGCGCCGAGGTCGCCCGGCGGACCGGCCTGTCGCCGCAGACCCTGACCAACGTGGCGCGCCGCCTGCTCGACCTCGGCCTGGTGGTCGAGGAGGGCGAGGCGGCGCGTCGCGGTCCGGGGCGGCCGGGCACGCTGATGCGGCTGAACCCGCTGAGCCGGTTCGCCGTCGGGGTGCACCTGGACCCGGCGACGATGACGTTCGTGCTGCTGGACCTGTCCGGTGCGGTGGTCGCGCGCGCCCAGTCACCGACGCCTGTGCCGGAGGACCCGGACGCGGTGGTCGACGGGCTGGTGGCGGAGATCGAGGGGCTGATCAGCCGCGCGGGCGTCGACCGGGACCGCGTCCTCGGCGTCGGCATCGCCGCGCCCGGGCCGATCGACGTCGAGGCGGGCGTGGTGCTGGACCCGCCGCACCTGCCGGGCTGGCACGACGTGCCGCTGCGGGACGCGGTCGCCGAGCGCACCGGGCTGCGGGCCGTGCTGGACAAGGACGTCATCGCGGCGGCGTGCGCGCACCTGTGGGCGCCGGGCGGTGGTGCCGCCGAGGAGGTCGAGCACCCGTCGGACTTCGTGTTCGTCTACCTCGGCACGGGCGTGGCGGTGTCGACGGTGCTGCGCGACGAGGTGGTGCGCGGCGTGTCCGGCAACGCGGGGGAGTCGGGGCACCTGGTCGCGGACCCGGACGGCGCACCGTGCTGGTGCGGGCGCCGGGGGTGCCTGGGCGCGGTGCTGCGCGCGGAGGCGCTGGCGGAGCAGGGCCGGGCCGCCGGGGTCGACCTGCCGGGCTGGGGTGACGGCTCCGACCCGCGCGCCGTGGACGACGCGGTGACCGCCCTGGCCGCCGCCGCCGACGCGGGCGACCCGGCCGCGCGCGAGGTGCTCCGGGTGGCGGGGCGCCGGATCGGCATGGCCGCGGGGGTGCTCACGGACCTGCTCGACGTCCCGACGGTGCTGGTCGGGGGGCCGCTGTGGGACCGGATCGCGGCGCACGCGGGCCCGGCGCTGCGGGCGGAGGTCGCGGCGCACCCGGTGCCGGGCGGGCACGCCGTGTCGGTGATGTCGTCGGCGTTCGGGCCCCAGGTGGGGGCCGTGGGCGCGGGCTGCATCCTGCTCGGGCGGGCGTTCGCGCCCCGGCCGACCGACCTGCTGCTGGTCAGCTGACCGCTCCGAGCCTGCGTGCCGGTCGCCGCCGACCGGCGCTGCTCTCCCCTTGACAGCAATTCCTCCAGACGTTGTAGTTATCGGGTCCGGGCAGTGCCGCCCGGACCGTGCCACGTGGGAGCAAGGGAGCATCCATGCGTCGCCAGACCTTCGCCGCCTCGTCCGGCCTCCTCGTCCTCGCGCTCGGGCTCACCGCCTGCGGCAGCGGCGGCGGCAGCGAGCAGGACGCCTCGACCATCACCGTCGCGTACCAGAAGACCGCGCAGTTCGTGCAGCTCGACGACCTGCTCCAGAAGGCCAAGACCGAGTACGAGGCCGCGAACGAGGGGATGACCGTCGACCTCGTGCCGATCGAGGCCGAGCAGGACCAGTACTTCACCAAGCTCGCCCTGATGAACGGGTCCCCGGACACCGCGCCGGACGTCATCTACGAGGACACGTTCCAGATCCGGTCCGACGCCGCCGCCGGGTACCTGCAGCCCATCGACGAGTACGTCGAGGCGTGGGAGGACTGGGACCAGTTCCCCGAGAACGCCCGCCAGGCCGGCCTCGGCGACGACGGGAAGGTGTACGGCGTCTCGATGGGCACCGACACCCGCGGCATCTACTACAACAAGGACCTGTTCGCGCAGGCCGGGCTCCCGACCGACTGGCAGCCCGAGACCTGGGACGACATCCTCGACGCCGCCCGCACGATCAAGACCGAGCTGCCCGACGTCACCCCGCTGAACGTGTACTCCGGCAAGGCCGCCGGCGAGGCGACGACCATGCAGGGCTTCGAGATGCTGCTCTACGGCACCGAGGACACCCTCTACGACGCCGACACCCAGAAGTGGGTCACCGGCTCCCAGGGCTTCGTGGACTCGCTGGCCTTCCTCGACACCATCTACTCCGAGGGCCTGGCGCCGTCGCTCGACATCGCGCTCGACGCCGCCGTCGGCGCCCGCGTCGCCACCGAGATGCTGCCGCAGGGGAAGCTCGCCATGGCCGTGGACGGCTCGTGGCTGCCCGGCGGCTGGATCACCGGCGACAACGCCTGGCCGGAGTGGGAGGAGACGATGGGCATGGCCGCCATGCCCACCCAGAACGGGCAGGAGCCCGGGTTCACCTCCATGTCGGGCGGCTGGACGCTGTCCGTCGGCGCGCACGCGGGCGACCCGCAGGCCGCTTTCGACTTCATCGCCACCGCGCTGAACCGCGAGAACTCGCTGAAGTACGACACCGAGAACAGCCAGATCGCGGTGCGCACCGACGTCGCCGAGGACCCGGAGTACCTGGGCTACAACCCGTCGTTCGAGTTCTTCTCCTCGCTGGTCGAGCACACGCACTTCCGCCCGGCCACCCCGGACTACTCGCAGATCTCGTCCAACATCCAGGTCGCCGCCGAGGCCATGGCCACGGGGCAGTCGACACCCGAGGAGGCGGCCGCCGCCTACGACGACGGGCTGCTGTCCATCGTCGGCGAGGACGCCACGCAGGCCGCGGGCTGATGACGTCCGCCGTGCTCGACCGGTCGGCGGCGCGGGGCACGCGCCCCCGCCGCCGGCCGGGCCGGACCGCCCTGCGCCTGGCGCCGCTGGCGCCCGCCGTCGCGCTGATGCTCGTGTTCCTCGCCGGGCCGGTGCTGTGGTCGTTCTACGGCTCGCTGACGAACCAGGCGCTCACCGGCTACCGCGCCGCCGCCCCGGAGTTCGTCGGGCTGGACAACTACACGGCGCTGCTCGCCGACGACGGGTTCTGGAAGGCCGTCGTGCTCACGGTGGTCTTCGTCGGGGCGTCCGCCGTCATCGGCCAGAACGTCCTCGGCATGGCGCTCGCGCTGCTGCTGCGGGCGACGTCGAAGCCGCTGCGCGCGACCGTGTCCACGCTGGTCGTCGTCGCGTGGGTGCTGCCGGAGATCGTCGCGGCGTTCGCGCTGTACGCGTTCTTCTCCACCGACGGCACGCTCAACCAGGTGCTCGGCTGGTTCGGGCTCGAGGGCCCGACCTGGCTGATCTCGGTCCCGATGCTGGCCGTCGTGCTCGCGAACATCTGGCGCGGCACCGCGTTCTCGATGATGGTCTACGGCGCCGCGCTTTCCGAGGTGCCGCCCGACGTCACCGAGGCCGCCGCGATCGACGGCGCCACCGGCCCGCAGCGGTTCTTCCGGATCACCCTGCCGATGATCCGCCGGTCCATCTCCACGAACCTCATGCTCACGACGCTGCAGACCCTGGCGGTGTTCACGCTGATCTGGGTGATGACCGGCGGCGGCCCTGGCACCGACTCCTCGACGCTGCCGGTGCTGGCCTACCAGGAGGCGTTCAAGTTCGCGCAGGTCGGCTACGGCACGGCCATCGCGACCGTGACGCTGCTGGTCGGGGCGGTGTTCTCCCTCGTGTACATCCGCGTGCTGAAGCCGGAGGTCGACTGATGACCGCGCTGTCCGTCCCGCCCGCCGACGTCACCGGGGGCAGCCCGACCGCGGCCACCCGGCGTCCCCGGCGCGAGCGGCACCTGCCGTCCGTCGCCGCGCCCCGCCGCCGCACGGGCCGGGTGCTGGTCGCCGCCGCGCTGGTGCTGATCGGCCTGACGTTCCTGGTCCCGCTCGCGTGGATCGTGCTCGCCTCGCTCGACCCCGCCGCGACCGTGTCGGTGAAGGTGCCCGAGTCGCTGACCCTGGACAACTTCACGCAGATCCTCACCTGGGAGACGACCTTCCGGCCGCTGTGGAACTCGACGCTGATCTCCGGCGGCACCGCGGTGCTCACGGTGCTGGCGTCGGTGCTCGCGGCGTACCCGCTGTCCCGGTACCAGATGCGGTTCCGCAAGCCGTTCCTCTACACGATCCTGTTCGGCACCTGCCTGCCGATCACCGCGATGATGGTCCCGGTCTACGCGCTGTTCGTGTACCTCGGGATGCTCGACTCCGTGCCGGGGACGATCTTCTTCCTCGCCGCGACGTCGCTGCCGATGGCGATCTGGATGACCAAGAACTTCATGGACTCCGTCCCGGTGTCCCTGGAGGAGGCGGCGTGGGTCGACGGCGCCGGATCGATGACCGCGCTGATGCGCGTCGTCGTCCCGCTCATGCGGCCCGGCATCGCCGTGGTGTTCATCTTCGTGTTCACGCAGGCGTGGGGGAACTTCTTCGTCCCCTTCGTGCTGCTGTTCTCGCCGGACAACCAGCCCGCCGCCGTCGCCATCTACTCCTTCTTCGGCACCTACGGCACCGTCGCCTACGGGCGGCTCGCGGCGTTCTCGATCCTCTACTCCGTCCCCGTCCTGGTGCTGTACCTGCTGGTGCAGCGGTTCTCCGGGGGCTCCTTCGCGATGTCCGGCGCCGTCAAGGGCTGACGCCCACCCACCACCCACCACCCACCACCCGCTCCGCCCGCACCCGACCCCACCCGGGAGGTCCACCCATGCCCGTCGACGTCGACGCCGCCCGCGTCGTGCAGCGCCTGCAGCGGTTCCTGCACGAGCGCCTCACCCCCGCCCTGGTCGCCGACCGCCGGCCGCTGACCGTCACCGCGTGGACGGTGCCGCGCGAGGACGGGCTGCCGGGCGAGCCGGTGCCGTTCGGTCACGCCGCGCGCCAGACGTTCGAGCCGGCTCCGCCGGGGACGGCCTGGGGAGCACCGTGGAGCACCACCTGGTTCCGGATGACCGGGGCGGTGCCGGACGACTGGTTCGGCTCCGAGGCGGTGCGCTCCGGGCGGCACGCCGTCGAGCTCGCCATCGACCTCGGGTTCACCACCACCCAGCCGGGGTTCCAGGCCGAGGGGCTGGTGCTCGACCCGGACGGCGTCGCGCTCAAGGGGCTGTCGCCCCGCAACCAGGCGGTCGCCTGGTCCGACCCGGCCGTGGACGTCTACGTCGAGGCGGCGGGCAACCCCGACGTCGGCAGCAGCACCTGGTACGGGCCGACCCCGCTCGGGGACCCGCGCACCGCCGGGGACGTCCCGCTGTACGTGCTGCGGTCCGCCGACGTCGTGCTGCGCGACGTCGAGGTGTGGGAGCTCTGGCAGGACCTGCTCGCCGTGCAGGGGCTGGTCGAGGTCGGCGACCCCGGCAGCACCCGCTACGCCCGCGCGCTGCGCGCCCTCGACCTGGTCGTGGACGCCGTCGACCCGTTCGACGTCGCGGGCACCGCCGCCGTCGGCCGTGCCGTGCTGCGGCCCGTGCTCGACCTGCCCGCCACGGCGGGTGGGCACCGGGTGCTCGCCACCGGGCACGCGCACATCGACTCGGCCTGGCTGTGGCCCGCGCGGGAGACCGTGCGCAAGTGCTCCCGGACGTTCGCCTCCGCCGTCGCGCTGATGGACGACCGGCCGGACTTCGTCTTCTCCTGCTCCTCGGCGCAGCAGTACGCGTGGGTCGCGGAGCGGCACCCCGAGCTGTTCGAGCGGATCCGCGCCAAGGTCGCCGCCGGGCAGTTCGTCCCCGTCGGCGGGATGTGGGTCGAGTCCGACACCAACATGCCCGGCGGCGAGGCCCTGGCCCGGCAGATGGTCGAGGGCAAGCGCTACTTCCTCGACGCGTTCGGCGTCGAGACGCAGGACGTCTGGCTGCCCGACTCCTTCGGGTACACCGGGGCGCTGCCGGGGATCGTGCGCGCCGCCGGGTCGCGGTGGTTCCTGTCCCAGAAGCTCTCGTGGAACGACACCAACCGGATGCCGCACCACACCTTCCACTGGGAGGGCATCGACGGCTCCCGGGTGCTCGCGCACTTCCCGCCCGTCGACACGTACAACTCCGACCTGTCGCCCCGCGAGCTCGCGCACGCCGAGCGGGAGTTCCGGGACAAGGACGTCGCCACCGAGTCGTTGGTGCCGTTCGGCTGGGGCGACGGCGGCGGCGGACCCACCCGCGAGATGCTGGCCGCCGCCGACCGCGCCCGGTCGCTCGCCGGGCTGCCCGAGGTCGAGATCGGCTCGCCGAACGACTTCTTCGCCCGCGCGGAGACCGAGCTAGCCGAGGCCGCGCGCGGCGACGGCGGGCACCCCGCGTCCTGGTCGGGGGAGATGTACCTCGAGTACCACCGCGGCACGTACACCTCGCAGGCCCGCACCAAGCGCGGCAACCGGCGCAGCGAGCACCTGCTGCGCGAGGCCGAGCTCTGGGCCGCCACCGCCGCCGTCCGCACCGGGCACCCGTACCCCGCGGACGAGCTGCGGGCGCTGTGGCAGGTCGTGCTCCTGCACCAGTTCCACGACATCCTGCCCGGCTCCTCGATCGGCTGGGTCTACCGGCAGGCGGAGCAGGCGTACCGCGACGTGGAAGACCGCGCCGAAGGCGTGATCGCGGCGGCCCTCGCCGCCCTGGCCGGGGACGGGGAACGCACCGTGCGCCTGAACGCCGCGCCGCACGCCCGCGAGGGCGTGCCCGCGCTCGGCGGCGCGCTCGCGGACGACGGCGACCGGGCGGGCACCGGGGCGCCCGGCGTGCAGGTGCTGCGCGCCGACGACGGCACGCTGCGGGTCCGGACCGACGCGCTCGACGTCCGGCTCACATCCGGCGGGCAGCTCGCGTCCGTGCGCGACCTCGCCGCGGACCGCGAGGTCGTCGCCCCCGGGACCGTCGCGAACCTGCTCCAGGTGCACCGGGACGTGCCCCGGCAGTGGGACGCGTGGGACATCGACGCCGAGTACCGGCGCACCGTCGAGGACCTGCTCGACGCGGACACCGTCGAGGTCGTCGTCGAGAAGCACGACCGCGTCGTCGTCCGCACCACCCGCACCGTCGGGGCGTCGAGCATCGCGCAGGACCTCACGTTCCGGCCCGGGGTCCGCACGATCGAGGTCGACACCGAGGTGGACTGGCACGAGCGGCAGCGGCTGCTCAAGCTCGCGTTCCCCGTCGACGTGCACGCCGACCGGTCCGCCGCCGAGACGCAGTTCGGCCACGTGCACCGCGCCACCCACACCAACACCTCCTGGGACGAGGCGCGGTACGAGATCTGCGCGCACCGCTGGCTGCACGTCGGCGAGCCCGGGTACGGGGTGTCCGTCGCCAACGACGCCACCTACGGGCACGACGTCACCCGCACCGCCCGGGAGGACGGCGGCACCACGACCGTGGTCCGGCAGTCGCTGCTGCGCGCGCCGCTGTTCCCCGACCCCGAGGCCGACCAGGGACGGCACGTGTTCCGCACCGTCCTGCACGTCGGCGCCGGGATCCCCGAGGCCGTGGTCGACGGGTACCGGACCAACTTGCCCGTCCGGGAGGTCCGCGGGGGACGGGCCGTCGAGCCGCTGGTCGCCGTCGCGGGCGAGGGCGCCGTGGTCGAGGCCGTGAAGCTCGCCGACGACGGGTCCGGCGACGTCGTCGTCCGGCTGTACGAGGCGCACGGCGGGCGCGCCCGGGCCACCGTCACCGCCGGGTTCCCCGCCGGGGTCGCGCGCGAGGTCGACCTGCTCGAGCGCGACGTCCCGCGCCGGGCGCTCGCGGCGGACGGGAGGACGCTGGACCTGCGGCCGTTCCAGATCGTGACGCTGCGGATCCCGCGGGCCTGAGCCCCGGGGTCGATGCACAGCGTCGTCCCAGGTCCGGCCCAGCGCCGTGGCAGGTGCCGGCGGGAGCGTCGGTGGTGG
>NZ_RFFI01000043.1 GCF_003696205.1 Cellulomonas triticagri | reverse complement strand
AGCCGCTCGCCGAGCCGGGCCAGCCGGCCGCCGTCCTCGGCGCCGGTGCCGCTCGCGCCGTCCGCGCCGTCCGCCAGGGGCGCCGCGGACCCGCCGTCGTCCACCACCTCGATGCCGACGCGACCCGCGCCGTGCCGCACCAGGACGTCGACGCGGCTGCCCGCGCCGGCGTGCCGGAGCACGTTGGTCAGCGACTCCTGCACCACCCGGTACACGGTCAGCGCGAGCCCGGCGTCCGGGGGCAGCGGCGGCCCCGCGGTCGTGAGGTGCACCGTCAGCCCCGCCGCGCGGAACTGCTGCACCAGCGACTCCAGGTCCTGGGTGCCGGGCTGCGGCTCCAGGGGGACGTCCGCGCCGCGCAGCACGCCGAGCATCCGCCGCATGTCGCCCAGCGCGGTGCGCCCGGTCTCCGAGAGCAGGTCGAGGGCCTCCTCGGCGCGGTCGGGGGAGCGGCGCACCGCCGTGCGCGCCCCGTCCGACAGGGCGATCATCACCGTCAGGCCGTGCGCGACGACGTCGTGCATCTCCCGCGCGATGCGGGTCTGCTCCGCCGCGGCCGCCAGCCGGGCGCCCTGCTCGCCGACGTCCACCAGCTGCTGGTGCCGCTGGACCAGCGCCCGCACGTGGAGCCGCCGACCGCGGACGTTCGCCCCGACCGCCAGGGCCACCAGCCCGCCGAGCAGGAACGCCGGGGTGTCGCTGGCCGCCGTCGACTCCGGGCCGGGCGTGTACACGGTGTCGTCCGGGCCGGTGACCGTCACGTCCGACGCCGCGGGCTGGATCGCGCCGCCCCACAGCAGCAGCGACCCGAGCACCAGCGCGCTGGCCGTGCCGAGCAGCAGCCACCCCCAGCGCTGCGGCCGGGTCGCCGCGACGACGTACAGCGCGAGCGCGAACCCGACGTCGAGCGCCCCGACGTGCCCGGACACCGCGACGTGCACCAGGGTCAGCACCACGAGGGTGACGGTGACCCGCACCGGCCACCGCCGCCGGAACCACAGCACCACCAGGGCGAGCACGGTGAGGGCGAGCGACAGCGCCGCCGCCGTGCCCGTGGCCCGGAAGTCGTCCGTGTCGAACCCGAGGTTCGGCCCGGCGCCGTCGACGGCCGGCCCCACGTCGGACACGGCGCTGAGCGCGAAGAGCACGCACACCAGCACGTCCGACGCGCGCGGGTGCTGCGCGAAGTACCGCCGGACGCGCCCGAGCCGGCGCGCGTCCAGCTCGGTGAACGTCGGGGCGTCCTGGCTCACGGGGTGGTCCTCCTGGGGATGGGGCATCGCCCACGGATTCTCGTACGCCCCCGCCGTGGAGGGGCGGGCGACACGAGGATCCGTGGGCGACGGGTGGCTACGCGTCGCGGCGCTTGGCGAGCACCAGGGCCGCCGCCAGAGCGACCACGCCCCAGGCGACCAGGACGCCGTAGCCCTCCCACGCCGACAGCACCGCGTCCGGGCTGCCGGTCTGCACCAGCTGCGAACCGGCCGACATGGGCAGGTACGGCGAGATCTTCTCGAAGAACGTCCACGGGATCATCGACAGGATGCCCTCGACGACGAGCAGCAGACCGAGCACGGTCGCGAGCGCCCCGGCGGAGTGCCGCAGCAGCGCGCCGATCGCGAACGCCAGCAGCGCGATGGCCGTCAGGTACAGCGGCGCGCCGATGAAGATCCGCTGGTTGACCGAGTCCGCGAGGTCCACCCGGTACGTCTCGCCCAGCACGGGGTAGGTGACCGCCCAGGACAGCACCGTGCCGACCACGCCCGTCACGAACGCGACGACCAGCAGCACGAGGCCCTTGGCGAGCAGCGCGGGCGTCCGGGTGGGCGCCGCGGTGAGGGTGCTGCGGATCATGCCGGTCGAGTACTCCCCGGTGATGGTCAGCACGGCGAGCACGCAGATCGCGAGCTGCGCGAACTGGATCCCGCCGACGAGCTCCCCGGCGGTGAACCGGCCGACCTCGACCCCGGCCTGCTCCATCTGGTCGATGCCGAAGTACGCGATCAGCCAGGCGATGCCGGCCTGCGCGATCACCGTGATCGGCACGACCCACCAGGTCGAGCGCACGGACCACAGCTTGATCCACTCCGAGCGCACCAGGCGCGGGAAGGTGACGCGCACGTCGGACGAGGCGACGCGGGCGGCGGCCCGGCCGGACGGGACGGACGGGTTGGTGGGGACGGTGGCGGTGGCGCTCATCGCCGGGCCTCCTGCGTGGTGGTGCCGGCGGTGGCCGGCGTGACGGACTGGTACTCGACGTCGTCGGCGGTGAGCGACATGTAGGCGGCCTCCAGCGACGCGGACACCGGCGTGAGCTCGTGCAGCACCAGGCCGTCGCGGGCGGCGAGCTCGCCGATGCTCGCGGCGGTCGCACCGACGACCTCCAGCAGGCCGGACTCCACGGAGGTCACCGTGACGTCCGGGCCCTGCAGCGACTCGGCCAGGCGGCCGGCCTGCGGCGTGCGGACTCGCACCCGGGTGCCCGAGGCGCCCGCGACGATGTCCGCCACCGGGGCGTCGGCGATGATCCGGCCGCGCCCGATCACGAGGATGTGGTCCGCGGTCACCGCCATCTCGCTCATCAGGTGCGAGGACAGGAACACCGTCCGGCCCTCGGCCGCCAGCCCCTTGACCAGGTTGCGCACCCACAGCACGCCCTCCGGGTCCAGGCCGTTCACCGGCTCGTCCAGGATCAGCGTGCGGGGGTCGCCGAGCAGCGCGGCGGCGATGCCGAGGCGCTGCCCCATGCCGAGGGAGAACCCGCCGACCCGCTTGCCCGCGACGTGCTGCAGGCCGGTCATCTCGATGACCTCCGCCACGCGGCGCTTGCCGATGCCGTGCGTCGCGGCGATGGCCCGCAGGTGGTTCGTCGCCGAGCGGCCGGTGTGCACGGCCTTCGCGTCCAGCAGCGCGCCGACCTCGGTCAGCGGGGAGCGGTGCTGGGCGTACGGCTTGCCGTTCACCGTCACGGACCCGGACGTCGGGCGGTCCAGGCCCATGATCATCCGCATCGTCGTCGACTTGCCCGCCCCGTTCGGGCCGAGGAAGCCGGTGACCCTGCCGGGCTCGACGGTGAAGTCGATGCCGCCGACGGCGGTCTTCTTCCCGTACCTCTTCGTCAGTCCTCGTGCCTCGATCATCGTTCCCTCACTGGGTGCGGCGGTTGGTACGACTCGAACCTACGGATCGCGTGCACGCGGCGGAACGTCCGCTCGACCGAACCTCGCGCCCCGGGCCCTCATCCCCACGGATGACCCGGCGGCCCCGGACCTCGCCCACGGGGATGGTTCCGGCCCCCGACCAGGCCCGGGGAACTCCTGGAGGGCATCCGGCGTTCTACGCTCTAGCACGACCGCCGGCTCGAACCGCGAACCGACTCCTGGAGGACCCGATGAGCAACCCGGTGTTCAACAACAGCGCCGTCTTCGGCGACCCGCGTGCGCGCGGCCGTCGCCCGCAGGGTGGTGCCGCGACGGGCACCGCTGCTCCGTACGGCACCGCGCCCTACGGCACCGCCGGCTCCGACGGCCCCGTGATCGAGGGCCAGACGCTCGAGCAGATGTACGGCGCCCCCGCCGCGACCACCCGCGACACCGGCCGCCTCACCTACGACGACGTCATCGTCAAGACCGGCGGGCTGCTCGCGCTGCTCGTCGTCGTCGCGGCGGCGACGTGGAACTTCGCGCCCGGCCTGTGGCCGATCGGCGCGATCGTCGGCCTGGTGCTCGGCCTGGTCAACGCGTTCAAGAAGAACCCCAGCCCCGCGCTGATCATCGCGTACACGGCCGCGCAGGGCGTGTTCCTCGGCGGCATCAGCCTGGCGTTCCAGAACATGACGTTCGACGGGCAGAACGTCCAGCCGATCGTGTTCCAGGCGGTCGTCGCGACCATGGCGACCTTCGGTGCTGCGCTGTTCCTGTTCAAGTCCGGCAAGGTCCGGGTCACCCCGAAGTTCACCAAGTGGCTGATCATCTCGATGGTCGGGTACCTGGCGTTCTCGGTCGTCAACCTCGTGATGTCGTTCTTCGTGGCGAGCGACGGCTTCGGTCCGCTGCGCAGCGGGTGGCTCGGCGTCGTCGTCGGCCTCGTCGCGGTCGGCCTCGCCGCCGCCAGCCTGATCATGGACTTCGACTCCATCAAGCGCGGCGTCGAGCAGGGCGTCCCGGCGAAGTTCGCCTGGTCGGCGGCTTTCGGCCTCATCGTCACCCTGGTGTGGCTGTACCTGGAGATCCTGCGGATCCTCGCGATCCTGCGTGGCAGCGACTGACCCGCTCCGCGACCGGCGACGGCCCGCGCACCCCTCGGGGTGCGCGGGCCGTCGTGCGTCCGGGACCTGTCCTCGCCGGGGACCCGGGCGGGGGAACCGGCGGAGGACGTCGGGCTACCCGGCGGTCGGGTCCGGCGACGGGAGCCCGGCGAGCGCCGCCGCGGCCCCGTCGGCGAGCAGCACCGCAGCGTGCCCCGCGACCTCGGCCACGAGCCGGTCCAGGCGCGGGTCGTCGGCCGGGAGCATCCCGGTGCCGACGACGACGCCGCGCACCCACCCCGGCAGGTCGTCCTCGTCGCAGGTGTCCCGGACGAGGGCCAGCAGGACGGGGTCGTCGGCGGGCTCGAACCCCGCGGGGCCACGCCGCCCGGAGTCCAGAACCAGCAGCGCCGCGAGCGCCAGCGCCGTCGCGGGGGCGTCACGCCCGGCGGCCCACGCGTCCAGCAGCACGGGCAGGTTGCGCGCCCGGTACTTGGACAGCGCGTTCAGAGCGATGTCGGCGAGACGGTGCTCCAGGTACGGGTTGGTGAACCGCTCCCGGATGCCCGCGGCGTACGCGCGCAGCGCGTCCGGGTCGCCCGGCAGCGAGGGCAGCACCTCGGCGTCGAGCAGCCGGTCGAGGTACCGCGCGACGTCCGTCCGCTCGGCCGTCTCGCGCACCGTGGTGCAGCCGAGCAGCAGCCCCAGCGGGGTGAGCGCGGTGTGCAGGCCGTTGAGGACCCGGACCTTGCGGTCCCGGACCGGCCGGACGTCGTCCACGAAATCGACGGGCAGCCCGGCCCGGTCCAGCGGCAGCAGGTCCCGCAGCCCGGCGTCGCCGCCGATCACCCAGGTCCCGTAAAGCTCGCCCTTGACCACGAGCTGGTCCGCGTAGCCGATCCCGGCCTGCACCGCGTCGATCTCGTCGCGCGGGTACCCCGGCACGATCCGGTCCACGAGGGTGTCGTGGAACGTGCACGCCTCGTCGACCCACGCGACGAACTCCGCGGGCAGGTCGTGCTCGGCGGCGTGCGCGAGCACGTACCGGCGCAGGGTGCTGGCGTTGTCCTCGATCAGCTCGCAGCACACGACGTGCAGCCCCGCGGCGGGGTCCCCGTCGAAGTGCCGGAACCGGTCGAGCAGCAGGGCGGTGACCTTGGCGGGGAACGACGCGGGCGGCCGGGCGGTGAGGTCCTCCCCGGGGACCCACGCGATGCCGGCCTCGGTGGTGTTGGACACCAGGACGCGCAGGTCGGGGGAGAGGTACGCCTCGCGATAGGCGTCGAACTGCTCGTGCGCCCGCACGACGCCGCGGATCGCGGTGACCCGGGTGACCTCGCGGACGGGCTCGCCGTCGCGGACACCCTCGAGCAGCACGTGGTACATGCCGTCCTGCTCGCGGAGCAGGTCGACCGCCCGGTCCGGTCCGGGGGTGGCGTGCACGACGGTGATGCCCGAGGTCATCACCCCGGCGTCCACGGCGCGCTGCACCATCTGGTCGACGAACGCGCGCAGGAAGTTGCCGCCGCCGACCTGCAGCACCGAGACCGGCAGGGGCCCGCGGGCGACGGTGGTGGCGTCCACGTGCGGCAGCCCGGACGCCTCCGGGGCCGAGCGCGCCGGTCCGGCGGCGGGTGCGGCGGGGGTCGGCGTCATGCGGGCTCCTCGTAGGCGCGCAGCGGCAGGCGGTAGGCGAGGTCCACGGCGGTCTCCAGGGCCTCGTCCAGGTCGAGCCGGTGCTCGGCCACGAGCCGGGCCAGGTACCCGGCGTCGATCCGGCGGGCGAGGTCGTGCCGGGCGGGGATGGAGACGAACGCGCGGGTGTCGTCCACGAACCCGGAGGTGTTCGCGAACCCGGCGGTCTCGGTGACGGCCTCGCGGAACCGGCGCATCGCGTCGGGCGCGTCGAGGAACCACCACGGCGCCCCGAGCCGCACCGCCGGGTACACCCCGGCCAGCGGCGCGAGCTCGCGGGAGAACGTCGTCTCGTCGACCGTGAACAGGATGGTGCGGAACCGCGGGTCCCGCCCGAAGGCCGACAGCAGCGGCTGCAGGGCGCGGGTGTACTCGGTGGCGACGGGGATGTCGTACCCGCGGTCCGGCCCGAAGGCCGCGGCGATCCCGAGGTCGTGGTCGCGCAGCACCCCGGGGTGGATCTGCATGACCAGGCCGTCCTCGGCGGACATCGCGGCCATCTGGAACAGCATGTGCCCGGCGAACGCCTCGGCCTGCGCGGCGGTGACCTCGCCCCGGCGGGCGGCGGCGTAGATCCGGGCGGCGTCCTCGTCGGGCAGCGGCGTGGTGCCGGTGCCCCGCAGCCCGTGGTCGGTGGCGCGCGCGCCCGCCGCGCGGAACCGGCCGCGCTGGGTGCGCAGCGCGCTGAGGTAGCCGGCGTAGTCGCCGACGTCGGTCCCGG
The DNA here is from genome assembly GCF_003696205.1 of Cellulomonas triticagri. Lineage (GTDB taxonomy): Bacteria > Actinomycetota > Actinomycetes > Actinomycetales > Cellulomonadaceae > Cellulomonas > Cellulomonas triticagri. Next base: position 25,261 of record NZ_RFFI01000043.1, on the reverse strand, counting down.
TGACCTCGGCGAGCAGGTCCAGCCCGTCGGACCAGCCCGGGGCGTCGACGGCGAGCAGGGCGTCGGGCCGGAACGTCGGCAGGACGCGTCGCCCGAGGCCGTCCGCGGCGAGCCGGGTGTGCCCGTCGAGGTCCGACCAGGCGGGGTCGGTGGTGCTGATGACCTCGATGCGGAACCGGTCCAGCAGCGCGCGGGGCCGGAACGCGGGGTCGTCGATGACGGCCTGCACCTGGTCGTAGAGCGCGTCGGCGGTCGCCGCCGAGGGGCGTTCGGTCACGCCGAACACCTCGACGAGCTCCGTCTCGAGCCAGAACCGGGTCGGGGTGCCGCGGAACAGCGGCCAGCCGGCGCAGAACCGGCGCCAGACCTCGCGGGGGTCGGCCTCGGCGGCGACGCCCGCGCCCGGACCGAGCGGCCGGACGCCGAGGTCCTGGATGCCCGCGCCCTGCGACGCGAGCATCCGCACCAGGTAGTGGTCGGGGACGACGAGCAGGTCGGCCGGGTCGGCGAACGGCCGGTCCTCCGCGAACCACTCGACGGGGACGTGCCCGTGCATCGCGACGACCGGCAGCTCGCGGGTGGCCGTGTAGATCTCGCGGGCGAGCGAGCGGGTGCCGGGGTCGCCGGGCAGCGCGCGGTCGGGGTGCAGGGTCCAGGGCGCGGCGGTCATCCGAGGTCCCCGAGACCGCGCCGGTGCTCCATCTCGGCGGCGAGCAGCAGGAACGGCCCGACGCCCTTGTGGTCGTTCGTGACCACCGGCTCGCTCATGTAGTACGCGTAGCTGCCGTCCCGGAACGGCTCGCCGCCGAGGCCGGCCACGTGGCACATGCGGTGCACGTTGACCCAGCCGCGGCCGTCGATGCTGAGGAACTCCCGGGTGGCGTGCTCCCAGCCCTGCTCGAGCGCCTGCTCCCAGTCGTCGCCGGCGAGGTAGCCGCACCGCAGGGACTTCGCGACCGCGGCGAGCACCATGAACGAGCCGGACGACTCCAGGTAGTTCAGCGGCCGGCCGGCCTGGTCGGGGATCTGGAACCACAGGCCGGTCCCCGGGTCGCGCACGGCCCGCAGCGCGGTGAGCACGTCCACGAGCTGCGTCGCGATCCGCTCCCGACCGGGGTGCGCGGCGGGCAGGTGCTCCAGGACGTCGGTCATCGCCATGACGAACCAGCCGAGCGCCCGCAGCCACACGTGCGGCGAGCGGCCCGTCTCGGGGTCGGCCCAGGACATCCGGCGGGACTCGTCGCAGGCGTGCCGGCACAGGCCCGACGGCCCCTCGAGGGTGAGGTCGTAGGCGGTGGTGAACTGCCGCACCACGTCGTCCAGGAGGTCGGTGCGCCCGGTGAGGACGCAGTACCGGGCGTAGAACACCGAGCCCATGTACAGCCCGTCGAGCCAGACCTGGTCGGGGTAGATCTGCTTGTGCCAGAACGTCCCGGCCCGCAGCCGCGGCTGCCGCTCGACCTGCGCGAACAGGCGGTCCGCCGCGAGCCGGTAGCGGGGGTCCCCGGTCTCGGCCAGCAGGTCGAGGACGGCCTTGCCGTTGTTCAGGTGGTCGAGGTTGTACTCCTCGCGGGAGTACCCACGGATCGTGCCGTCCTCGGCGACGAAGTGGTCGATGTTGCGCCGGACGTACGCGAGGTAGCGGGGGTCGCCGGTCAGCCGGTGCACGGCGTGCACCCCGTTGAGCATGAGGCCGTCCTCGTACTCCCAGCGGTCGCGCGGGTTCATCAGCGGCTCGCGGGCGAGCATGGTGTCGGCGCCCAGCACCGCCCACCGGGTGCCCTCGAAGCCGTAGCCGCTCCACGCGGGGGCGGTCGTCTCGGTCGTGGTCACGGGCGTCCCTCTCAGGCCATCGCGGTCACGGGGACCGCGTCCATGTCGTCGAACGCCTGGTTCTCGCCCGCCATCGCCCAGACGAAGGAGTAGGCGGCGGTGCCGACGCCGGTGTGCACCGACCACGACGGCGAGATCACGGCCTGCCGGTCGGCGACGACGAGGTGCCGGGTCTCCTCCGGGCGGCCCATGAGGTGCAGCACGCGGGCGTCCTGGGGGACGTCCACGTACAGGTAGCACTCGGTGCGCCGGTCGTGGGTGTGGGCGGGCATGGTGTTCCACATCGACCCCGGGTGCAGCGTGGTCATGCCCATGACGACCTGGCAGGAGCGGATGCCGTCGGCGTGGATGTACTGCCGCAGCGTCCGCCGGTTGGAGGTCTCCTGGTCGCCGAGCTCGCGGACGGTGCCGTCCTCGGGCAGGACCAGCGTCGTCGGGTACGCGGTGTGCGCGGGGGCGGACACCAGGTAGAGCTGCGCGCCGTCGCCGTCCGCGGCGTCGGCGAACGTCACGTCCCGCACGCCCCGGCCGAGGTAGAGGCAGGCGTGGGTCGGCAGCTCGTACCGCTCGCCGTCGGCGACGACGACCGCGGGCCCGCCGACGTTGACGACGCCGGCCTCGCGGCGCTCCAGGAACGTGCCGGCCCGCAGGTCGGCGGGCGCCTCCAGCCGCAGCGTCCGACCGTCGGGGACGACGCCGCCGAGGACCATCCGGTCGTGGTGGGTGTGCACGAGGCGGATCTCGCCGGGCACGAACAGGTCGGGGACGAGGTACTGGTCGCGCAGCGCGGCGGTGTCGGCGCGGGCGACGTGGTCGGGACCGGTGGCGTAGCGGTGCTCCATGAGGGGGCCTTCCTGGTGGTGCGGTCGGGGGTGCGGGCGCGGCGTCGCGATCAGCGGACCAGCCAGCCGCCGTCGACGGGCAGCACGGCGCCGTTGACGTAGTCGGAGGCGGCGGAGGCGAGGAACACGAAGGCGCCCTGCAGGTCGGCGGGGGTGCCCCAGCGCGCGGCGGGGATGCGCTCGAGGATCGCCCGGTCGCGGTCGGCGTCGGCGCGCAGCGCGGCGGTGTTGTCGGTCGCCATGTACCCGGGGGCGATGGCGTTCGCGTTGACGCCCTGGCTGGCGAGCTCGTTCGCGAGGGCCTTGGTCACGCCGGCGACCGCGTGCTTGGAGGCGGCGTAGCCCGGCACGAGGACGCCGCCCTGGAACGCCAGCATCGACGCGATGTTGATGATCTTGCCGCCGCCCTGCGCGACGTACCGGCGCGCGGCCGAGCGGGACAGGTGGAACACCGCGTCCAGGTTGATGGCGAGGACGTCGTCCCAGTCGGCGGCGCTGTGCTCCAGCACCGGGGCGCGGCGGATGATGCCGGCGTTGTTCACCAGCACGTCGATGCGGCCGAGCTCGTCGACCACGGACTGCACGTCGTCGTCCACGTCGTCCGGGGTGGCCGCGATCAGGTCGCGCTCCAGCACGACGCACTCGCGGCCCAGCGCCCGGACCTCGTCGGCGGTCTGCTCCGCGGCGGCGTGGTCCAGCAGGGCCAGGTCGGCGCCCGCCTCGGCGAGGGCGAGCGCGGCGCCCCGGCCGAGGCCGCGCGCGGCGCCGGTGACGAGGGCGACCTTCCCGTCGAGGCGGAAGGAGTCGAGGATCACGGGAGACCTCCAGTGGTGGTGCGGGTGGGGGTGGGCTCGTCGGCGGTGCGTGCGCCGGGGGACGCGGGCGGGTCGACGAAGGTGGTGGTGAGCGCGCCGAGGCCGGTCACCCGGACGGTGACGGTGTCGCCGTGCCGCAGGGGACGGTGCGCGTCCGCGGCCTCGGGGAGCTTCGCGGGGGTGCCGGTGGCGATGACGTCGCCGGGCTCGAGGGTGAGCAGCTGGCTGAGGTGGTGCACGAGGAACGCGGGGGAGAACACCATGTCGTCGGTGCTCGCCCGGGCGGTGACGACTCCGTCGCGCTCCACGGTGAGCTCGCGGCCCGCCAGGGGCAGCGCCTCGTCCGTGGTGACGACGGCGGGCCCGAGCGGTCCGAACCCGTCGGCGCACTTGCCGAGCGCCCACTGCGAGGTCCGGCGCTGCCAGTCGCGCGCGGACACGTCGTCGTACAGGGTCAGGCCGCCGATGCACGCCTCCGCCTCGTCCAGCGGGACCCGGTGCGCCCGCCGGGCGAGGACCACGGCGATCTCGCCCTCGTAGTCGACCTCGTGCGCGGCGGGCGGCAGGACGACGGGGTCGTCGGGGCCGCCGAGCGTGTTCGGGGTCTTCACGAAGACGTTCGGGTGCGCGGGCCGCTGGGCGGGGTCGGCGTCCCGCCCGAGGTGGCCGACGTAGTTGTGGCCGACGGCGTACACGGTGCCCGGGTGGACCGGCGGGAGCAGGCGCACGGCGGCCCGGTCGAGCAGGTCCGCCGGGCGGGCGGCGTCGAGGGCGGCCTGCGCGGCGGCACGCACGGCGGGGTCGGCGAGGACGTCGAGCACGGACCGCCCGGGCAGGGCGGGGCCGAGGTCGAGCACGCGGTCGCCGTCGGGTGCCGGGACGAGCACGCCGGGCCGGGCAGCGCCGCGGACGAGGTGGCTGACGAGTCGCACGGGGTCTCCTTCCGGGGGGAGGGGCAGGGCCGGATCGGGCGGGCGCGAGGTCCGGCGCGGCGTGCGTCGGGGAGGTGCGCGGCCGGGCGGCCCCGAGGACGGGGAGACCCCCGGGCCGCCCGACCCCGCGGTCAGGAGATCGCGGCCGAGACCTCGTCGATCCAGCGCTTCGCGGCCTCCTCGGCCGTGAGCCGCCCGAACAGCAGGTCGGAGTTGATGCGCTGGGTGATCTGCGTGGTCTCGCCCGAGCCGACCGGCGGCACCGGGGTGCCGTCCACGACGGTCTCGGAGATGTCGGTGACGAACTCGGCGCCGACCCGGTCGGCGTCCGACAGCAGCGGGAGGATCGCCTCGCGCACGTCCTCGTTCGACGGCAGGCCGCGGTCGGCGAGGATCAGCTCACCGGCCTCGGTGGAGTTGATGAGGAAGTCGACGAGCAGCGCCGCCTCCTCCGGGTGGTCCGAGCCCGCCGCGACCGAGTAGTACATCGTCGGCTTGAGGTAGGTGCCGGTGCGCTGGGCGTCGGCCTCCCCCGGCGGGCGCAGCAGCACGAGGTCGCGACCCGCGGCGCTCTGGATCGCCTCGAGCTGGTTCGACCAGAACCACGCCATCGCGCCGGCGTTGGTCGCGGGGAGCGAGCCCTCGACGCCCTGCGCCTGCACCTCGGTCGAGACCGAGGCGGACGGCTCGCCGCCGGACGCCTGCAGGTCGAGGGAGCGCTGGAACCAGGAGGCCACGGTCGCCTGCGAGACGCCCACCTCGCCGTCCTCGGTGAAGACCTCCTCGCCGTTCTGCCGGGCGATGATCTTCAGCACGACCTCGAGGAAGCTGTAGTCCTGCACGCCGTAGTACTCGCCGTCGCTGCCGGCCGAGATCGCCGCCGCGACCTCCTCGTAGTCGTCCCACGTCCACGTGGTGTCGTCCGGCAGGTCGACGCCCGCCGCCTCGAACGCGGCGGGGTCCGCGACCGGGGCGTGCACGCTGACGCCCGAGGCGACGCCGACCAGCCCGTCGTCGGTGGTGCCGGAGTCGAGGATCGCGTCGTCGATCGCGCTGGTGTCGAGCCCGAGCTCGTCCAGGTCCGCGAGCAGGCCGCGGTTCGCGTACTCGGCGAGGAACCGCTCCTCCTGGGTGATCACGTCGGGCAGGTCGCCGCCGGCGGCGCCGACGTTGAGCTTCTCGAAGTAGTTGTCCCAGCTGGTGTAGTCGGGCTGCACGGAGATGTGGGGGTACTTCGCCTCGAACGCGTCGATCACCTCCTGGGTGACCTGCTGGCGGGTGTCGGAGCCCCACCACGAGAACCGGATGGTGACCTGGTCGTCGCCGGACCCGGACTGGCTGGTCGAGGGCGAGTCGTCCCCGCCGCACGCGGCGAGCCCGAGGGCGAGGGCCGCGGCGGCGGTGACCGCGGTGAGGCGGCGGGCGGGCGCGGAGCGTCCGAGAACCTGCATGGGCGTTCCCTTCGTGGTCGGCCGCGCCGTCGCGGCCGGGTGGGGGTGTCGGGCGAGGCGGCAGGGGCGTGCCGCCCCGCCCTCGGTCACGACCCGGCGGGGCGCGACCGGTCGGGGGTCACTTCATCCCGGTCGTCGCGATGCCCTGGACCAGGTACCGCTGGCCGAGCAGGAAGACGAAGAAGATCGGGATGATCGTGACGATCGACATGGCGAACATCGGGCCCCAGGAGCTGCCCGACGACGAGTCGAGGAACAGCCGCAGGGCGAGGGGCGCCGTCTTCACGTCGTCCTGCGTGAGGAAGATCAGCTGGCTGAAGAAGTCGTTCCACGTCCAGATGAAGGTGAAGATCGCGGTCGTCGCGAGCGCGGGCACGGCGTTCGGCAGCATCACCGAGAAGAAGATGCGCGGGTGGCCGCAGCCGTCGATGCGCGCGGCCTCCTCGAGCTCGCGCGGGATGCCGCGGAAGAACTGCACCATGAGGAAGATGAAGAACGCGTCGGTGGCCAGCAGCTTCGGCACGATGAGCGGCCAGAACGTGTTGATCCAGTCCATCTGCTGGAACATGATGTAGCGCGGCACGATGATCACGTGGATCGGCAGCATGATCGTCACGAGCATCATCGCGAACCACAGGTTCCGGCCGCGGAACTGCAGCCGGGCGAACGCGTAGCCCGCCATCGAGCAGGTCACGAGGTTCCCGATGAGGCAGCCCGCGACGATGATCGCCGAGTTCAGCAGGTACCGGCCGAACGGGGACGCGAGCGCGTCCCAGCCGACGGCGTAGTTGGAGAAGTCCCACTCGGTGGGGATCAGGGACAGGTCGCGGAAGATCAGCTCGGTCGGCTTGAACGAGCTGGCCAGCAGCCAGATCAGCGGGTAGATCATCGCGATCGCCGCGCCGATCATGACCGCGTGCCGCAGGGACGTGCGGACGATGCCGCGCCAGCGCGCGGGGCCGGGCCGCTGCGGGCTCTGCTCGGCGAGGGTGCGGACGCGCTCGCCGAGTTCCGGCGATTCGGGGGATGTCGTCGTCGTCATCGTGGGGGACTTCCTCTCAGTCCTCGTAGAAGACCCAGAACTTCGAGGCCCAGAAGTTCACGGCGGTCAGGAGCAGGACGATGAGCACGAGCACCCACGCCATCGCGGAGGCGTAGCCCATCCGCAGGTTCGAGAAGCCCTCCTGGTACAGGTAGAGCGTGTAGAAGAGGGTCGAGTCCGAGGGACCGCCCGAGCCGTTCGAGACGACGTACGCCTGCGTGAACGCCTGGAACGCGATGATCACCTGCATCACCAGGTTGAAGAAGATGATCGGGCTGAGCAGCGGGAGCGTCACGGAGCGGAACTGCCGCCACCGGGAGGCGCCGTCGAGCGAGGCGGCCTCGTAGTACATCTCCGGGACCTGGCGCAGGCCGGCGAGGAAGATGATCATCGGCGAGCCGAACGTCCACACGTGCAGCAGCACGATGGTCCACAGCGCGGTGTCGGGGTGCGAGATCCACCCCATGCCCTCGATGCCGAACCAGCCGAGGAACGCGTTGAAGATGCCGTCCTGGCCGAACACCTGCCGCCACAGGATCGCGATGGCGACGGAGCCGCCGAGCAGCGAGGGCAGGTAGAACACGGACCGGTAGAACGTCATGCCGCGCAGGCCGCGGTTGAGCAGCACCGCCAGGCCGAGCGCGACCACGAGCTGCAGCGGGACGCCGGTCAGCACGTACAGCAGCGTGACCTTGAGCGACTGGTGCAGGCGCGTGTCGCTCAGCATCGCCGTGAAGTTGTCGAGCCCGACGAACGTCGGGGCCGTCAGCAGGTCGTAGTCGGTGGTGGCGAGCACCAGCGAGGCGACCAGGGGGATCAGGGTGATGCCGAACAGCCCCAGGAACCACGGGGCGAGGAAGACCAGGGCGGCGCGGCCGTCGGACTTCCGGAGGTTGGTGACGGGCTTGACCGTCGTCCCGCCACGCTGCTGGCGCAGCTGGCGGAGCTCGTTGAGCGCTGTCATGGACGCACTTCCTCGTGGTCTGGCAAGAGAAGGGGCTCCGAGGAACCGGTTCCCGAACCTAGCCACGTCCGACGGACGATGTCCAGGGGGATCCCGGCAACCTGGGGACGGACCCAGGATCACGGCCTGCTGAGTGCTCTCGCGGGGGCCCAAGGTCCCACGGCCGAGGTGCCCCTGGCCCGGCTCCGCGCGTCGGGCTAGGCTCGTCGAGAAACCCGTTCCCGAGAGGTGGGCACCGATGACGCAGCTCGACCAGAACCCGACGGCACCCCGGCGCGCGGCCTCCGCGTCCACCCGGGCGGACGCCGTCGTCGCTCCCCGGCTGGCCCCCGTGCCCCCGGACCGGCCCCGACGCCGGTACGCGGTGCTCGGCACCGGGCACCGCGCGGGCATGTACGTCGGGGCGATCACCGGGCCGCACCGGGACGTCGCCGAGGTGGTCGCCTGGTGCGACACCAACCCGGGGCGCATCGCGTTCTACGACGCCGAGGTCGGCGCGGCGCTCGGGCTGGACGGCCCGGCGGGGCTGCCGACGTACGGCCCGGACGACCTCGAGCGCATGGTGGAGCGGGAGCGCGTCGACGTCGTCGTGGTCACGACGCCCGACCACCTGCACGCCGAGCACGTGGCGCGCGCCCAGGCCGCCGGCGCGGACGTGGTGCTGGAGAAGCCCGCCGCGACGGACGCCGAGGGGTGCCGCGCCCTCGCGCGGTCGGTGACCGGGACGGGTCGCGACCTGGTCATGACCTTCAACTACCGCTACTCGCCGCGGAACTCCACGCTGCGCGAGGTGATCGCGTCGGGGGAGATCGGCCGCCCGACCAGCGTGCACTTCGAGTGGGTGCTGGACACCGTGCACGGCGCGGACTACTTCCGTCGCTGGCACCGCGAGCGCGAGCGCTCGGGCGGGCTGGGCGTGCACAAGTCCTCGCACCACGTCGACCTGGTCAACTGGTGGCTCGACGACGTGCCGGAGCGGGTGTTCGCGTCGGGCGGGCTGCGGTTCTACGGGCGGGAGAACGCCGACGCGCGGGGCCTCGGCCCGCGGCCGGAGCGCGGCACCGGGGCCGACGGCGACCCGTGGGCGCTGGACCTGCGGGCCGACCGGCGCCTGCGCGGCCTCTACCTGGACGCCGAGCAGCACGACGGCTACCTGCGGGACCGGGACGTCTTCGCCCCCGGCATCACCATCGACGACAACCTGGCGCTGGTCGTCGACTACCGCGGCGGTGCGACGATGACCTACTCGCTCAACGCGCACTGCCCGTGGGAGGGGTACACGGTGGCGGTGAACGGCACCGAGGGGCGCGCGGAGCTCACGGTGGTCGAGCGCGGGGCGGTCGCGGTGGACGCGGAGGGGCGGGTCGTGCTGGACCCGTCGGCGACCCCGGGCGCGGCCCCGGTCGCGCCGTCCCGCCCCGAGGGCGAGCGGCTGGTGGTCCAGCGGCACTGGGAGGGGTCGCGGGAGGTGCCGATCCCGCGCGGCGAGGGGGGTCACGGCGGCGGCGACGCGCTGCTGCTCATCGACGTGTTCCGCCGTGACCTGCGGCTCGACCCGGACCCGCTGCGCCGGGCCGCGGGGTACGAGGACGGGCTGCGGGCGGCCGCGGTCGGCATCGCCGCCAACGCCTCACTGCGTACCGGGCGTCCTGTTACCATCGGCGAACTCGGCCTGGGGCTGCCGACCTGAGCGCGGCGGGACCCCCGTCCGCGGGCCACGGGTCCCCCGCGGGGCCGGGGCCGGGAGGAAGCAGGCCGATGCGCACGGGCGCGACCATCAGCGACGTCGCGACGGCGGCGGGGGTGTCCCGGGCGACCGTGTCACGCGTGATGAACGGCGTGGTCGTCGACGCCGAGCTGACCCGCCGGGTCCGCGCCGCGGCCCAGGAGCTGCAGTACCGGCCGTCGGTGACGGCGCGCTCGCTGTCCCTCGGGCGGACGCTCGCGGTCGGCATCGTCGTGCCCGACCTCACGAACCCGATGTTCCAGGCCGTGCTGCGCGCGGCGGCCGACGGCGCGCACCGCAGCGGGTACAGCGTGGTCGTGGCGGAGACCGCCGGCCCGGGCCGCGACGAGGTCGACGTGGTGCGCAGCACCCGCGCGCGGTGCGACGCGCTCGTGGTGGTCGCGCCGCGCACCCCCGCGGAGGAGCTGGTGCCGCTGCTCGACGACATCGCGCCGGTCGTCGTCGTGAACCGCTCGCTGCCGGGCACGGACGTGCCGACGATCAGCGTCGACTACTCGCAGGCGATGTCCGGGGTGGTCGAGCACCTCGCGGACCTCGGTCACCGGGACCTCGTCTACCTGACCGGGCCGGGGTCCAGCCCGTCGAACGTCGCCCGGCTCGACGGGCTGGGGCGCGCCCGGCTCGCCCGCGGGGACCTGCGGTACTTCACGCTGGAGTGCGGGGCGACCGTCGCGGACGGGTACGGCATCGCGCACGCGGTGCTCGCGACGTCGGCGACCGCCGTGGTCGCGTACAACGACCAGGTGGCGTTCGGGCTGCTCGGTCGGTTGCACGAGCTCGGTGTCGACGTCCCCGGGGCGCTGTCGGTCGTCGGGTTCGACGACATCGAGCTCGCCCGGTACGCGACGCCGTCGCTGACCACGGTCGCCGTGCCCTACGACCGGATCGGTGCCCGGGCGTGGGAGCGGCTGCACGCGCGGATCTCGGGTGCGGACGAGGCCCCGGCCGCCGACCCCGGCGTCGTGGTGGACGGGGTGGCCGAGATCCTGCCGACCGGGCTGATCACGCGCGCGTCCTCGGCGGCCCCGGCCGCCTGACCGACGGCACGGGGTGGCCGGGTCGCCTCTCGGTCTGGCGAGAAACCGGTTCCTGGCCTAGGGTGGGGGCATCCCGACACCGAGGTGAGGCCGTGCCCCCTGCACCCGCGCCGCCGCGGCGCCCCGTCCCCCGTCCGCCGTCCCGGGCCGCCCGGACGACGACGACCACCGACGTGCTCGCGCTCGGCGAGGTGATGCTCCGCCTCGACCCCGGCGAGGTCCGGATCCGCGCCGCCCGGCGGTTCGCCGTCCACGAGGGCGGCGGCGAGTACAACGTCGCGCGCGCGGCCGCCGCGGTGCACGGGCTGCGCGCAGGGGTCGTCACCGCGCTGGTGGACGACGAGGTCGGCCGGCTGGTCGAGGACCTGGTGCTCGCCTCCGGCGTCGACACGCGCTGGGTGCGGTGGGAGCAGCCCGGGGGACCGGTTCCCCGGCGCAACGGGCTCAACTTCACCGAGCGGGGGCACGGGGTGCGTGGGGCGCTGGGCGTGTCGGACCGGGCCCGCACCGCGGTCGCGGCGCTCGCCCCCGGCGACCTGCCGTGGGAGGAGGTCCTCGGCGGCACCCGGTGGTTCCACACCGGCGGCGTGTTCGCGGCGTTGTCCCCGACGACGACCGAGACCGCCGCCCGCGCGATGCGGACCGCGCGCGCCCTCGGCGTCCCGGTCTCGTTCGACACCAACTTCCGCCGCTCGCTGTGGGCGGCGCGCGGCGGGCAGCAGGCGGCCCGGGCGACGACCCGGTCCCTGGTCACGTCGTGCGACGTGCTCATCGGCTCGGCCTGGGACCTGCTGCCCGGGACCGGTGCGCTGCCCGGCGACGACCCGGCGGCGGCCCGCGCCGCGTTCGAGGCGGGCGTCGCCCGGATCCGCGCCGTGGCACCAGGGGTCCGCGTCGTCGCGACCACCCGGCGCCTCGTGCGGTCGGCGTCCCGCAACGCGTGGGGCGCGTTCGCCTGGTCCCGGTCCGACGGCGTGCACGCCGTCCCGGGGCACGACGACCTCGAGGTGCTGGACCGGGTCGGCAGCGGCGACGCGTTCGCCGCCGGCCTCGTCGCCGGGCTGCTGCGCGGCGACCGCCTCCCGGACGCCCTGGAGCGCGCGGTCGCCACCGGCGCCCTCGCCATGACCACCCCCGGCGACGCGGCGCACGGACCGCTGCCCGCGACCGCCGTCGCCCGACGGAAGGACCCCGCCGCATGACCGCCCCCGCACCGACCCCCGCGACCGCCGCCGCACCCGCAGCCAGCACCGTCCGGCCGGACCTGCTGCTGCTCCGCGAGGGCGACGACGTCGCCGTCGCGACCCGCGACCTCGCCCCCGGGGACGTGGCCCTCGGGGCCGACGGGCTGCGCGTCGCCGTGCGCGACGCCGTGCCGCGCGGCCACAAGGTCGCGACCCGCGCCGTCGCGGCGGGCGGGTCGGTGCGCAAGTACGGGCAGGTCATCGGCGTCGCGACCGTCCCGGTCGCCGCGGGGGAGCACGTGCACGCGCACAACCTCGGCTTCGAGGAGGGCGAGCGGGAGCACGAGCTCGGCGGCACCCGGACCGTGCTGCCCGTCCCGCCGGGGCCGCGTCCGACGTTCCGCGGCTACCGGCGTGCGGACGGCCGGGTCGGGACGCGGAACTTCCTGGCGATCCTCACCAGCGTGAACTGCTCGGCGTCGACGGCCCGGATGATCGCCGCGCAGTTCCCGGCGGAGGCGCTCGCGGCGTACGGCGACGTCGACGGGGTCGTGCCGCTGACGCACCAGTCGGGGTGCGGCATGGTCCCGGACAGCGAGGGCGGGCAGATGCTGCTGCGCACCCTGCGGGGGTACGCGGCCCACCCGAACGTCGGGGCCGTCCTCGTGCTCGGGCTCGGCTGCGAGATGCTCCCCACCGACCGGCTGACCACGCGCGCGGGGTCGTTCCTCGGGATGCCCGGGGTCGGGGCGCCGCCGCCGGTCGCGGACCCGCTGCTCGCGTCGATACCGGACGGGACGCTGGTGCGCAGCCTGACCATCCAGGACGTCGGCGGCGTGCGCGCGACGGTGCGCGCGGGCGTCGAGGCGATCCGGGAGATGCTGCCGGAGCTCGACCGGTGCGCGCGCGAGGACGTCGACGTCAGCGAGCTCGTGCTCGGGCTGAACTGCGGCGGGTCCGACGGGTACTCCGGGATCACCGCGAACCCGGCGCTGGGCTGGGCGTCCGACCGCCTGGTGGCCTACGGCGGCACGTCGGCGCTGGCGGAGACGCCCGAGGTGTTCGGCGCCGAGCACCTGCTCACGCGCCGCGCGGTGGACGCGGACGTCGCGACGCGGCTGCTGGACCGGATCGACTGGTGGCGGGGGTACGCCGCGGCGGGCGGCGGCTCGTTGGACAACAACCCGTCGCCGGGCAACAAGGCGGGCGGGCTCACGACGATCCTGGAGAAGTCGCTGGGCGCGGTCGCGAAGGGCGGGCAGGCCGACCTGTCCGCCGTCTACGCGTACGCGGAGCCGATGGCCCCGCACGGCGGCTTCGTGTTCATGGACACCCCGGGGTACGACCCGGTGTCCGTGACCGGGCTGGTCGCCGGGGGCGCGAACCTCGTGGTGTTCACGACCGGGCGGGGGTCCGTGTTCGGCTGCCGGCCGACGCCGTCGATCAAGGTCGCGACCAACACCCCGATGTACGAGCGCATGGCCGAGGACATGGACCTGGACGCCGGGCCGATCGCCGACGGGGCCGCGACGGTCGCGGAGGTGGGGCAGGTGCTGTTCGACCGGATGCTCGCGGTCGCGTCGGGGGAGCGCACCGTGAGCGAGGAGCTGGAGATCGGCACGGAGGAGTTCATCCCGTGGCACGTCGGCACCGTCACCTGACACCTAGGCTGGGGGGACCTCGGGGGCGCCGACGTCCCCGGTCCACCGCTGTCCTGGGAGACCCGTGAAGTACGCGCAGCACATCTCGGAGCTGGTCGGCGACACCCCGCTGGTCCGGCTCAACACCGTGACCGCCGGGCTGTCGGCCACGATCCTCGCGAAGGTCGAGTACGTGAACCCCGGCGGGTCCGCGAAGGACCGGATCGCGCTGCGGATGATCGAGGCCGCCGAGGAGTCGGGGGAGCTGCGGCCGGGCGGCACCATCGTCGAGCCGACCTCGGGCAACACCGGCGTCGGCCTCGCGCTGGTCGCCCAGCGCAAGGGCTACCGCTGCGTGTTCGTCTGCCCGGACAAGGTCTCGGAGGACAAGCGCGACGTGCTGCGCGCGTACGGCGCCGAGGTGGTCGTGACGCCCACGGCCGTGCCGCCGGACCACCCGGACTCGTACTACTCGGTGTCGGACCGGCTGGTCACGGAGATCGAGGGCGCCTGGAAGCCCAACCAGTACGCGAACGTGAACGGCCCCGCGAGCCACTACGCGTCGACCGGGCCGGAGATCTGGGCGGACACCGACGGGCGGGTCACGCACTTCGTCGCGGGCGTCGGCACCGGCGGGACCATCACCGGCACCGGCCGTTACCTGCACGACGCCTCCGTCGACCGCGGTGCCGCCGAGGGCGGCCGGGTCCAGGTCGTCGGCATCGACCCGCTGGGCTCGGTGTACTCGGGCGGCGACGGGCGTCCCTACCTGGTCGAGGGCGTCGGCGAGGACTTCTGGCCCGCCGCGTACGACCCGGCGGTGCCGGACGAGATCATCGCCGTGTCGGACGCGGACTCGTTCGCGATGACCCGGCGGCTGGCCCGCGAGGAGGCGCTGCTGGTCGGCGGCTCGTGCGGCATGGCCGTCGAGGGCGCGCTGCGCCTGGCCCGCCGGCTGCAGGACGAGGACCCCGAGGCGGCCGCGCGCGCCGTCATCGTGGTGCTGCTGCCGGACAGCGGCCGCGGCTACCTGTCCAAGATCTTCAACGACCGGTGGATGCGGTCGTACGGGTTCCTCGACGCGGACGCCGGGGCGACGGTCGCGGACGTGCTGCGCACCAAGGACGGCAGTCTGCCCGCGTTGGTGCACACGCACCCGAACGAGACGGTCCGGGACGCCATCGAGATCCTGCAGGAGTACGGCGTCTCGCAGATGCCCGTCGTCGGCGCGGAGCCGCCGGTGAAGATCGGCGAGGTCGCCGGGGCGGTGTCCGAGCGCGAGCTGCTGGACGCGGTGTTCGCGGGCACGGCGACGCTGTCCGACCGGGTCGACCGGCACATGGCCGCGCCGCTGCCGCTGATCGGCGCGGGCGAGACCGTCGAGCGGGCCCGCGAGCAGCTGCAGAAGCACGACGCGCTCATGGTCGTCGCGGACGGCAACCCGGTCGCGGTCCTTACCCGGCACGACCTGCTGGCGTACCTGGCGCACTGACCCCGGCCCGGGTCCCCGTCCGCCGCAGTCGACGGGGGCCGGTCAGGCGCCCAGCACGTGCCGCTCCACGAACGGGTTCCGGAACGTCCCGTCCGGGTCGGTGCGCGCGACCAGGGCGCGGAAGTCGTCCAGGTGCGGGTAGGCGTCGCGGGGGTCGCCGCCGCCGGGCACGACCCGGTCGAACAGCTTGCCCCAGTGCGGCCGCGCGCCGAACGGGGCGAGCGCCTCCTCGATCCGGGGGAGCACCGCCTGCACCTCGGCCTGGCGCGGCAGCCAGGTGAAGTGCAGGCCGACGCGGTCGCCGCCCTGCGCGCTGCTGAGCCACAGGTCGTCGGCCGCGACGGTCCGTACCTCGGCGACCTGCAGCAGCGGCGCCACCACCGGGCCGAGGGCGCGCAGCGCCTCGATCGCGCCGACGGCGTGCGCGCGGGGCACCAGGTACTCCGACTGCAGCTCGTCGCCGTTGCTGGGCGTGAACTCGAGCCGGAAGTGCGGCAGCCGCTCGTGCCACGGCCCGGGCACCCCGAGCTGCGGGGTGCAGCTCACGGGGTCGATCCCGGGCAGCGGGTGCAGCGGTCCGGTCGCGGGCCGCGCGCCGAACAGGTCCGGACGGGGCTCGTAGGTCGCGCCGGGCGCGAGCCGGGTCTTGCGCCACACCTGCCGCACGGTCGGCCCGACCCAGTCGGTGAACAGGCTGACCGAGTCGGCGGAGCCGGTCACGGCGTCGAGGTCGTCCAGCACGGCGTCCCACGGCAGGTCGGTGTGCACCTCCTGGGCGACGTCGTACGTCTCCTCCACGTCGAGGGTGACCCGCACGACGACGCCGAGCGCTCCCAGGGCGACGACGGCGCCCGGGAAGTCCGCGTCGCCCCGGGCGAGGCGCCGCAGCGAGCCGTCCGCCCCGACCACGTCGAGGGCGGCGACGGCGGCGGCGAGGTTCCGAGACCGGTCGCCGGAGCCGTGGGTGGCGGTGGCCACGGCCCCGGCCACGGAGATGTGCGGCAGCGACGCGAGGTTGCCCAGCGCCCAGCCCTGCGCGTGCAGGGCCCGGGCGAGGGCGCCGTACCGGGTGCCGCCCGTGACGGTGACGGTGCGCGCGGCGGTGTCGAGGCGGAGGTCGGGGTCCAGCCCGTCGAGGCGGACCAGGTCGTGCGGGGTGTCGGCGAGGTCGTTGAAGCAGTGCCGGGTGCCGAGCGCCCGCACGTGCCGCGCGGCGGCGACGACCTCCTGCACCTGCTCGACGGTGCGCGGCTCGTGCACGCGCGCGGCCGCGTAGGTGAGGTTCCCGGCCCAGGTGGTCAGCGTCATCGGTGCTCCCCGTTCCCGGCGGGCGCCCCTCGCCCGCCGGGACGACCGTAACCCGAGGTCAGGGCCGGTACCCACGCACCGCGACGAACGGCACCCGCAGGCGCCCGGGCTTGCGTACCGTTCGGCGTCATGGACCACCGCACCCCCGCCGGCCCGCCCCCGTCGCCGCCCGCGCCCCCCGTGCTGCCGGGGCTCGCGGCCGCGGGCGGGGTGCTGGTCGCGACGGCGGCCGCGGTGGCCGTCGCCTGGGCGACGAACGACCTCAGCCAGACCGTGTACGTCTCGCTCACCGTCCGGACCGGGGGCGTCGCCGCCGCGTCGGCCGTGGCGCTCCTCGGGGCCTCGGCGCTGGTCGCCCTTGTGCTGCTGGTCGCGGTGCTCGCCCGGCCACGGCGGGCGGTCGTCGTCCCGGACGGCGGTGCCGCGAGCCCGGGCGCGGGCGGGGCGACCCGGCGGTCGCGGCGCGGGGACCGGGACCGGCGTGGGCTGCTCGCCACCGCGACGGTGGTGGCGACCTGGTGCGCGGCGGTGGTCGGCGCGCTCGTCGCCTCCGGACTGAGCCGCGGGCTCAAGGAGGTCGTCCGCGAGCCGCGGGGCTGCTGGGAGCTGGTCGACGTCGCGCTGTGCCCGCCGCCGGGTGACTGGTCGTTCCCCAGCACGCACACCACCGCGGCGGCCGCGCTCGCGACGGCCGTGGTCGTGACGGTCCGCGCCGCGCGGGCGCTGCCGCCCGGGGCCGGACCGGGGCCGCTGGCGACCCGGGTGCTGCCGCCGGTCGCGGTGGTGCTCGCGGTCCTGGTCGGGGCGGCGCGGGTCGCGCAGGGTGCGCACCTGCCGCACGACGTCCTCGCGGGGGCCGCCCTGGGGACGGGGACGGTGCTCGCGGCGGTGCTGGCGCTGCGGCCGGTGCTGGTCCCGCTGGCCACCCGGGCGCTGCCGCGTGCATTCGCGAGCGGGGCCGGGCAGCGGGCAGGATGGAGGCGTTCCGCCCACGATCAAGGAGACGTCATGTCCGCCACGCTGCCCCAGGCCACCGGTTCGTTCGGTGAGAAGCCGATCCTGACGTTCCCCGAGGGCGACGCCCCGGCCGACCTGCAGGTCGTCGTGCTGTCCCCGGGTGACGGCGCGCTCGTCGAGGCCGGCGACGACCTCGAGGTGCACTACCTCGGCCAGTCCTGGAAGGGCGGCGTCTTCGACAACTCGTACGACCGCGGCTCGTCCATCAACTTCCCGATCGGCGTCGGCGCCGTCATCGGCGGCTGGGACGAGGGCCTGGTCGGGCAGCCGGTCGGCTCCCGCGTGCTGCTGTCGATCCCGCCGCACCTGGGCTACGGCGACCGCGGCGTGCCGCAGGCCGGCATCAAGGGCGGCGACACCCTGGTGTTCGTCGTCGACATCGTCGGCACCCGCTGACCCGCACCGCACCGTGACCGCGCCGCCGTCCGCCCGCACCGGGTCGGGCGGCGGCGCGGCGTCCGGCCCGTCCCGCCGGTCCCGCGCGTCCGGCCCCACCCGAGCACCCCGCACGTCCTGAGGAGCACCATGGCCACCCCGCACATCTCCGCCGAGCCCGGCGACTTCGCGCCCGACGTCCTCATGCCGGGCGACCCGCGCCGCGCGACGCGCATCGCCGAGACGGTGCTGGAGGACGCCCGCCTGGTCACCGAGGTGCGCGGCGTGCTCGGCTACACCGGCACGTTCGAGGGCCGTCCGGTGTCGGTCATGGCCTCGGGCATGGGCGTCCCGTCGATCTCGATCTACGCGACGGAGCTGTACCGGTTCTACGGCGTGCAGCGGATCATCCGCATCGGCACCGCCGGAGGCATGGCCCGCCACCTGGAGCTCGGCGACGTCGTCGTCGCGACGGCCGCGCACACGGACTCGTCGGTGAGCGCGAACCGGATCCCGGGCGGCATCCACTACTCGCACGTCCCGGACTTCGGGCTGGCGGCCGCGGCGTTCGCGGCCGGGCAGGCGACGCCGGGTGCCGGCGTGCACGCCGGGCCGGTGCTGACCTCGGACGTGTTCTACGCGGACCGCCCGCACGTGACGCAGGCGCTGACGGACCACGGCACCCTCGCCGTCGAGATGGAGGCCGCGGGCCTGTACGCCGTCGCGGACCGCGAGCGGGCGAAGGCCCTCGCGCTGGTGTCGATCTCGGACTTCACGTTCCAGGCGGCCGAGCTGTCGGCCGAGGAGCGCGAGCAGCTGTTCGACCGCGCCGTCCAGATCGGCCTCGCGGCGTTCGCCGCGGCCTGACGCACGCGTGGAGCGCGCCTGACGCGCGCCGAGGTCGTCACGACCCGCCGAGGTCGTCACTCACGAGTGACGACCTCGGCGACGTGCGACGACCTCGCGGTGCTAGGCGTCGAGCGGGCGCGGGCACGAGACGCCCGTGCCGCCGATGCCGCAGTACCCGTTCGGGTTCTTGTCGAGGTACTGCTGGTGGTAGTCCTCGGCGTAGTAGTACGGGCCGGCCTCGGCGGTGGTCCGCACCTCGGTGGTGATCTGCCCGTACCCGGCGGCGGTGAGCCGGTCCTGGTACGCGGCGAGGGTCTCCTCGGCGGCCGCGGCCTGCTCCGGCGTGGTCGTGTAGACGACCGACCGGTACTGCGTGCCCCGGTCGTTGCCCTGCCGGTAGCCCTGCGTCGGGTCGTGCGACTCCCAGAACGTGCGCAGCACGTCCGCGTCCGAGACGACCGCGGGGTCGTACGCGACCTCGACGACCTCGGCGTGCCCGGTCAGGCCGGTGCACACCTCCTCGTAGGTCGGGTAGGGGGTGTACCCGCCCTGGTAGCCGACGGACGTGACGACCACGCCGGGCAGCTGCCAGAAGATGCGCTCGGCGCCCCAGAAGCAGCCCATGCCGACGACGAGCGTCCGCGTGCCGTCGGGGTGCGGGCCGCGCAGCGGCGTGCCGAGGACCGTGTGGGTGGTCGGCACCGCGTAGGTGTAGCCCTCGCGGCCCTTCAGCGCGCGCTCCGGCTCCACCATGGTCGACTTCAGCGCCGATCCGAACAGCCAGTTCATCGTGACTCCCTTCCTCGGGTCCGCTGCACTCAACCCGCGGGCGTGCCCGGGTGTTCCCGCGCGCGGGGGCCTAGCCTGAGGGGGTGAGCGACGCGAACGACAGCACCCCGACCCAGCCCGAGCCGCCGCAGGTCACGGTGGACGGCGACCTGGAGCAGCAGGACCACGGCGACTGGTCGGCGGCGGGCTTCTCGACCCGGGCCATCCACGCCGGTCAGGAGCCGGACGGCGCGACCGGTGCGGTCGTGACCCCGATCTACCAGGTCTCGACGTACAAGCAGGACGGCGTCGGCGGCCTGCGTGGCGGGTACGAGTACTCCCGCTCGGGCAACCCGACCCGCACGGCGCTGGAGGAGGCGCTGCGCGCGGCCGAGGGCGGCGGCGCGGGCTTCGCGTTCGCGTCCGGGCTCGCCGCGGAGGACACGCTGCTGCGTGCCGTGCTGCGGCCCGGCGACCACGTGGTCGTCCCGGACGACGCCTACGGAGGCACCTACCGCCTGATCGCCCGGGTGTTCGGCCCGTGGGGCATCGAGCACACGCCGGTCGACCTGTCCGACGCCGACGCGGTGCTCGCCGCGATCCGCCCCGGGCAGACCAAGCTCATCTGGGTCGAGACGCCCACCAACCCGCTGCTGGGGATCTCCGACATCCCGGCGCTCGCGGCGCACGCCCGCGCGGCCGGTGCCGTGCTCGTCGTGGACAACACCTTCGCGACGCCGTACCTGCAGCAGCCGCTGGCGCTCGGCGCGGACGTCGTCGTGCACTCGACGACCAAGTACATCGGCGGGCACTCCGACGTGGTCGGCGGCGCCCTGGTCGTCGCGGACGGCGCGCAGCTGCCGGTCGGTCTGGAGAGCCCGGCGGGCGGCACGGCGCTCGCGGACGCCGTCGGGTTCCACCAGAACGCCTCGGGCGCGGTGGCCGGGCCGTTCGACGCGTGGCTGACGCTGCGGGGCCTGAAGACGCTGGCGGTGCGGATGGACCGGCACTGCGCGAACGCCGCCGCGGTCGCCGCGTTCCTCGACGCCCGCGACGACGTGACCGCGGTGATCTACCCGGGGCTGGAGAGCCACCCGGGGCACGAGGTCGCGGCCCGGCAGATGTCCGGGTTCGGCGGCATGGTGTCGTTCCGGGTCGGCTCGGCGGAGCGCGCCGCGCAGGTGTGCGCGCGCACCCAGGTGTTCACGCTCGCGGAGTCGCTCGGCGGCGTCGAGTCGCTCATCGAGCTGCCGGCGCGGATGACGCACGGCTCGGTCGCGGGCACCGACCTGGAGGTCCCGGACGACCTGGTGCGGATCTCGGTCGGCATCGAGGACGAGGCCGACCTGCTCGCCGACCTGGCACGGGCCCTGGCGTGACGGCACCCGGGGGCGATGTGCCGGCGGAGCCGGGGGCGGCCGTGCCGGCCGATGCCGCTCCGGACGCGGCGGCGGGGGGCTCGGCGCCCGCCGCGCCCACAGCGCCCACGGCGCCCCCGGTGCTGGACGACGGCGACCTCGTGCGCGGGGCCACCCCGCCCGGGTGGTCCGCCGCGCAGTCGGTGTCCCCGGCGGTGCGGGCGGCCGCGGCGTGGTCGTGGCGGTTCCTGCTGATCGTCGCCGCGTCGGCGGTGGCGGTGTGGTTCCTCGCGTTCTTCAAGGTGCTGGTCGTGGCGGTGGCGGTCGCGCTGCTGCTGACGGTGCTGCTCACCCCGGTGGCCGGCTGGTTGCAGCGGGTGGCCCGGTTCCCCCGGGCGGCGGCGGCGATCACCGCGGTGCTGGTGCTGATCGGCGTGGTCGCGGGACTGGTGACGCTCGCGAGCCGGTCCATCGGCAACGGGTTCGGCGACCTGTACCAGCAGGCGGCGGGCGGGTTCGACGAGCTGGTCGCGTGGCTGTCGGACGGCCCGCTGAACCTCGGCACGGACCAGCTCGACGACCTGATCGAGCAGGGCCGCACCCAGCTGACGGACAACGCGAGCACCCTGCTGTCCGGCGCGCTGTCGGTGACCACGACCGTCGGGCACGTGGCGGCGGGCGCGCTGGTCGCGCTGTTCTGCACGTTCTTCTTCCTGCTCGACGGCCGGACCATCTGGACGTGGCTGGTCGGACTGCTGCCGGTGCGGGTGCGCGAGCGCGTGCACCAGGCGGGTCGGCGCGGCATCGTCACGCTGTCCGCCTACACGCGCACGCAGATCCTGGTCGCGTTCGTCGACGCGGTCGGCATCGGCACGGGTGCCGCGATCCTCGGCGTCCCCCTGGCGGTGCCGCTGGCGACGCTGGTGTTCGTCGGGTCGTTCATCCCGTTCGTCGGCGCGATCGCGACCGGCGCCATCGCGGTGCTGGTCGCGCTGGTGTCGCAGGGCTGGGTGGTCGCGCTGATCATGCTCGGCGTCGTGCTGCTGGTGCAGCAGATCGAGGGCCACGTGCTGCAGCCGTTCCTCATGGGCCACGCGGTGTCGCTGCACCCGGTGGCGGTGCTGCTGGTGGTGTCGGCGGGCTCGCTCGCGGCGGGCATCGTCGGCGCGCTGCTCGCGGTCCCGATCGCGGCGGTCGCGAACACCGTGCTGCTGTACCTGCACGGGCACGACAAGTTCCCGGACCTCGGCACGGAGGACCACGTGCGGATCCGCCCGCCGGGCCGCTTCGGGCGGCGCCGGTCCGCCGCGTCGGCGGACGCCGGGCGCGTCGGTGACGCCCCGCCCGCCGCGCGGTGAAAGATACGCAGGTGACCTTCCTCGACGACGCCCGCGCTGCCGCACGCCTGCTGGAGGGGGTGGCGACCCTCACCCCCGTCGAGTCGTCGCGCGCCCTCAGCCAGGTGGCCGGTGTCCCGGTGCTGCTCAAGTGCGAGAACCTGCAGCGCGCGGGCTCGTTCAAGATCCGCGGCGCGTACGTGCGCATGGCCCGGCTGTCGGCCGTCGAGAAGTCCGCCGGGGTGGTCGCGGCGAGCGCGGGCAACCACGCGCAGGGCGTGGCGCTGGCGGCGCAGCTGCTCGGCATCGACGCCGTCGTCTACATGCCGGTGGACGCCGCGCTGCCGAAGATCGCGGCCACCAAGGAGTACGGCGCCGAGGTGCGGCTGCACGGCCGCAGCGTGGACGAGGCCCTGGTCGCGGCACGCGCCGAGGCCGAGCGCACCGGCCGGGTGCTGATCCACCCGTTCGACCACGAGGACATCGTTGCGGGGCAGGCCACCATCGCCCTGGAGGTCCTGGAGCAGGTCCCGGACGTCCGCACGATCGTCGTCCCGCTCGGCGGCGGCGGGCTCGCCGCGGGCGTGCAGGCGCTGGTCGCGGAGGTCGCCCCGCACGTGCGCGTCATCGGGGTGCAGGCGGCCCGCGCCGCGGCCTACCCGGCGTCGCTGGCGGCGGGGGAGCCGGTCCCGGCCGCCGAGCTGCACACCATGGCCGACGGCATCGCGGTCGGCACGCCCGGCCGGGTGCCGTTCGAGGTGCTGCGCCGGCACGCCTGCGAGGTGCGCACGGTGTCCGAGGAGGACCTGTCCCGCGCGCTGCTGCTGGTCGCCGAGCGGGCGAAGCTGCTGGTCGAGCCGTCCGGGGCCGCCGGGGTCGCCGCGGTGATGGCCGCGCCGCCGGGGGACCTGGAGGGCCCGGTGGTGGTGCTGCTGTCCGGCGGGAACATCGACCCGCTGGTGCTGCTGCGCGTCGTGCGGCACGGGCTGGCGGTGTCGGGCCGGTACCTGCAGCTGCGGGTGCGGGTGCACGACACGCCCGGCGCGCTGGCGGGGCTGCTGCGCGAGCTCGCGTCGGTGGGGGCGAACGTCATGCACGTCTCGCACGTGCGGACCGGCGTCGACCTGGAGATCGACGAGGTCGAGATCGAGGTGCAGGTCGAGACGAAGGGCCCCGACCACTGCGCCCGGGTGCTGCAGCACCTGCGGGACGACGGCTTCCGGCTCGCCGAGCACTGACGGGGGTCAGCCCGGGTCGCCGGTGTCGAGCCGGTCGAGCAGGTCCACGGCGGCGCGCGCGTAGTCGCTGATCCACCGGTCGTGGATGCGCTTGATCGGCAGCGGCGCGAGCTGCAGGTGCCGCTCGCGCCCCACCCGCCGGCCGGTGACCAGGCCCGCGCGCTCCAGGACGCGCAGGTGCTGGAGCACCGTCGTGCGGTCCAGGTCCGGCGTGGCGGCGCACAGCGCGCCGGTGGTGCGGGGCGCGTCCCGGAGCAGGTCGAGCAGGTGCCGGCGGGTCGACGAGGCGAGCGCCTTGAACACGAGGTCGTCCGAGGGGTTGTCCTGCTGCGTCGACACGTTGTAAAAATACAACATGAGCGATGAGGCGCTGGACCACCTGGAGTTCACCGTGTCGGGGCGCGTCGGGCGCCCGTGCGCCGAGGTCTACGAGGCGATCGCGGACCCCGAGCAGCTGTCCCGCTACTTCACCACCGGCGGCGCCCGCGGCCGGCTGGAGGTCGGCGCGGACGTCACCTGGGACTTCCACGACTTCCCGGGCGCGTTCCCGGTGACCGTGGTCGCGGCAGACCCGCCCCGGCGGCTCGTGATCCGCTGGGAGGGCGAGGCCGCCGTCGACGGCGGGAGCACGACGACCACGTTCGAGCTCGAGCCGCTCGACGGGGACACCCGGACGCTCGTCACCATCTCCGAGTCGGCGTGGCTGCCGACCGCGCAGGGCGCGCGCCAGGCGTTCGGGAACTGCGCGGGCTGGACCGGCATGCTCGCCGCGCTCAAGGCGTGGGTGGAGCACGGCATCAACCTGCGGGACGGCTTCTACGCCTGACCCCGGACGTGCCGAGGGCCCCGCCGCTGCTGCGGACGGGGCCCCCGGGGAGCGTGGTGCGGGTCAGCCCGTGAACGGCTTCGCGGCCGTGACCTCGACCGGGATGTCCCGGCCGTTCGGCGCCGTGTAGGTGACCTTGTCGCCGACCTTGCGGCCGTTGATCGACGCGCCCAGCGGGGAGGTGGGGGAGAAGACCTCGATGTCCGCGGAGCCGGCGATCTCGCGCGAGCCCAGCAGGAACGTCATCTCGTCCCCGGCGACGACGGCCGTGACCACCATGCCGGGCTCGACGACGCCGTCGTCCTGCGGCGTGCCGATCTGCACGTTGCGGAGCTTCTCCTTGAGCTCGCGGATGCGGGCCTCCTGCTTGGCCTGCTCCTCGCGGGCGGCGTGGTAGCCGCCGTTCTCCTTGAGGTCGCCCTCGTCGCGCGCGGCGGCGATGCGCTCGGTGACCTCGGCGCGTCCGGGGCCCTCGAGGTGCTCGAGCTCGCCCTTGAGGCGGTCGTAGGCCTCCTGCGTCAGCCAGGTGGCGGCCTGCGTCGTGTCGGTCACGTCCACTCCTTCCCTGCGTGGTGCGCGCCCGTGGGGGCGTGCGGGTCGTCAGCCCGGTCAGGCGTGCGCGAGCGCGTGGTGCGTGAGCGGGATCCCGCCGTCACCCTCGCGGTCTCGTCGACCTGGGGTCGACGTCGGGCGACGTCGGACCGGGGCGGCGTATGAATCGGCAAGCATACCAACCGGCGCGTCGTCGCGGGGGTGGTCCCCACCGTGCGTCAGGCGGGGTCAGGCTGCTTCGCAGGTCTCCACCACCGCGGTGACCGCCTCCTGCGCGGTGGGGATCGTGACGGTCACCCGCTGGGTCGCGGTCCCCGCGGGCCCGACGGTGACGGTCTGCACGCCGACCTCGGCGTACCGCTCCGACAGCGCCTGGACCCGGCAGCG
The DNA here is from genome assembly GCF_003696205.1 of Cellulomonas triticagri. Taxonomy (GTDB): domain Bacteria; phylum Actinomycetota; class Actinomycetes; order Actinomycetales; family Cellulomonadaceae; genus Cellulomonas; species Cellulomonas triticagri. The sequence continues at coordinate 267 of NZ_RFFI01000043.1, read as the reverse complement.
CACGGTCGCGTCCGCGTCCTTGGTGACGTCGAACGTGATCTCGACCGACTCGCTGCCCGCGACGCGGTACCCGACGTCCTTCCAGGTGATGGAGTCGCCGCGGTCCAGGCCGATCCAGACCGTGATCCCCAGGCCGACGAGGGCGAGCACCGCCACCAGGGCGCGCGCGACGCGGCGGTGGCCCGGCGGACGCTCGCGGCCGTACCGCCCGGCGGGGGGCTCGCCCGGGCTCGCGGGGACGGTCGCGGCGGGCGCGTCGGCGGGGCC
>NZ_RFFI01000042.1 GCF_003696205.1 Cellulomonas triticagri | reverse complement strand
CGACTCGGCCCGTGCCCGACGGCGGGCCAGCGGCGCCCGGAGCGCCGCGGCGACCGCGGCCCCGGCGACGACGGCGAGCACCCCGGCGCCGGTCAGCGCGGTGCCACCGACCAGCACCCCGACGGCACCGGCGGGGACGGACGACGCGAGGGCGAGGCCCGTCGCGCCGACCGCGGTCCACGCGAGGATCGTGCTGCCCGCGACCGGGAGCCGACGCCGCACCCACGGCACGCGTCGCGCGAGCACGGCGAGCGCCACCGCGACGACGACGGTCGTGGCGAGCACGGGCCTCCTCGGTCGGACGGGCGCAGGACGCGGTCCAGTCTGACGCACCGTCGGCCCGAGTCCGCCTGCGGACGCTGCGCGCGCGACCGCTACCCGACGGCTGCGCGGCCCGCACGCCGGTGGCGCCCGGTCACTCGTAGCGGCCGTCGGCAGCGAACCGGTGGACCGCGATCTCCTCCCCGGTTCCGTCGCACCGCCGGGCACTGAGCACGTCGGTCGGCCCGCTGAACCCCGCGCGCTCGACGACCGTGACCTCGAACTCCGCGCCGTGCTTCTCGCGCAGGAACCGGGCGGCCTCGTCCTCGACGACCTCGGGCGGGGGCGCGAACTCGCCGACGGCACCCAGACGGGCCGCGACGACCTCCCCGACGCCCCGGCGCACCCGCTGTCCCATCGAGATCCTCGTCATGAGGGCAGTGTGGCGCGGCCAGCAGCACTCACCCGTGCACCGCAGGGCACGCCCTCAGTCCGCCGTGACCTCCTCGACCTGCCCGTCCTCGACGTGCCAGCGCCGGGTGAGCCGCACCGAGTCGAGCATCCGCCGGTCGTGCGTCACCAGCAGCACCGTCCCGTCGAACGCCTCCAGCGCCTGCTCCAGCTGCTCGATGGCGGGCAGGTCCAGGTGGTTGGTGGGCTCGTCCAGCACGAGGAGGTTGACCCCGCGGGCCTGGAGCAGCGCGAGCGCGGCCCGGGTCCGCTCCCCCGGCGACAGCGACCCCGCCGACCGCCCGACGTGGTGCCCGCCGAGCCCGAACTTGGCGAGCAGGGCCTCGACGTACGGGCGCAAGGCGCGTCCGGAGTACGCCCGCGTGCTCGCGGACATCCGGGCTGGGCGCGTGGATGCGGTGGTGTGCTGGCACATCGACCGCCTGCATCGCCAGCCGATCGAGCTGGAGGAGTTCGCCGCGACCTGCACGAGTGCCGGGGTCAGTGACGTGGTGACGTTGCACGGAGACCTCAACCTCGGCAGCGGGGACGGGTTGTTGGTGGCGCGGTTGCTGGCGGCGGTCGCGGCGAACGAGTCCGACGCCAAGTCCCGGCGCTCGCAGCGCAAGATGCTCGAGCTCGCGCAGTCCGGGCGGGCGCATAGTGGTGGGTGGCGCCCGTTCGGGTTCGCCACGGACCGGGTCACCCACGACCCCCGGGAAGCCGACGCGATCCGCACCGTCGCGGCGCGGGTGATCGCCGGTGAGTCGTTGACGTCGCTGTGCACCTGGCTCGACACCCAAGGCATCACCACCGTGGCGGGTGGGTCCTGGCGGCTGCCGACACTGCGGGACCTGCTGCTCTCAGGACGCGTCTGGGGGCAACGCACCCACCGCGGGCAACTCATCGGACCCGGACAGTGAGAACCGATCATCGACGCCGCGACCGCGGAGCGGGTGCGGGCGGTGTTGACAGACCCGGCCCGTCGCACCACCCGCACCCCCAGGCGCTACCTGCTCTCGGGCCTGGTCCGCTGTGCGGTGTGCGGCAAGGCGATGTACTCCGGGACGGACTCGCGGCGCCGCCGGTACGCGTGCCGGGCGACGCAGGGGTTCGCGGGGTGCGGGCGGGTGTCGATCACCGCACCCCAGCTCGAAACCGCCATATCGACCGCGGTGCTGGTCCGGTTGGACTCCCCCGACCTCGCCGCCATCCTCGCGGGCAAGCCCGCCGAGGCCGACACGACCGTCACCGCCCTGCACGAGACCATTGCCGCCGACCTCGCCCGGTTGGAGGAGCTGGCGGCGACCTGGGGCGAGGGGGACCTGACCCTCGCGGAGTGGAAGGCCGCCAAATCCCGCATCGACACCCGCCTGGCGACCACTCGCCGCCAGCTCGCCGCGGCGCGGGGCACGGGGACCTGCTACCCCTGATCGGCCACGGCGCAGCCCTCACGCAGCAGTGGGACACGTTGCCGTTGACCCGCCAGGCCGCGATCATCCGGGCGGTCATCGACCACATCACCATCGCCGGCGCCACCCGGACCGGGACCCGCACCATCGACCTGACCAGGGTCACCACCACCTGGCGCACCTGACCCACCCCGACCCGGCCAGGGGCGCAGCACGTGATCGATCACGACTCGGCGGGACCTCACGCACCTGCTACCGGGCTGGGTCGGGCGCGCCGACCTCCGGTCGCCGGTCGGCGGGCAGCGCGTCGAGCTCGCCGAGGACATGGAGCACCGCACCCGCCTTGATCCCCAGGTCCGCGGCGACCTGCGCGGGACTGGCCCCCGCAGCCAGCAGGGCGGCGATCTCGCGCACCCGGTACGCGCGGCGCACGTGCACATGCGCGTCCCCGGGCACCGGCACGCGCGCCGCGTCACGATCCAGGTGCCCCAGCACGTAGCCCAGCTCCCCAGCCACCTTCGCCAACTCGTCACCGACAGCGGTGTCCACGTCGGCGGCGAACAACGAGTCGCTCGTCCACTCGTCGGCGTCCACGATCTGCTCGCGCAGCATCTGCACGTGCCCCGCCACCGCCGCCGCCCGCACCCCGGCCTTAGAGAGCATCGCCCCCGCACGCGAACGCACCACACCCCCGCCGGCCGGGGCGTCGCCCGCACCAGCGGGGTCGCTGTCCGCGCCCCCGCCCGGCGCGCCCGCACCCGGACCGCCCGCGGCCGGGGCATCGGGGTCCGGGGCGCCTGTGCCGGCGCTGGCGAGCAACGACGCCGGGTCCAGCAGGCCCCGCGCCTCGGCCGCCGACAAGTACGCCGAGACTGAACCGCCCCGGGTTCAGTGGAGGCTCGGTGCTCAGGTTTCGGCCGTCACGACGGCCGGGTTCTGACGGTAGTGGTTGGTCTCGTGCTCGGCGGGTGGGGTGTCGCCGAGCTCGGTGTGCAGGCGGCGGTTATTGAACCAGTCGACCCACTCCAGGGTCGCGATCTCGACGTCGTCCAGGGTCCGCCAGGGCCCGCGGCGGCGGATCAGCTCGGTCTTGAACAGCCCGATCGTCGACTCGGCCATCGCGTTGTCGTACGCGTCTGCCACGGTCCCGATCGACGCCCGGATGCCGAGGGCGGCCAGCCGCTCGGTCAGCGCCAGCGAGACGTACCGGGACCCGGCGTCGCTGTGATGGATCAGCCCGGTCAGGTCCGTCACGCCGGTGCGGCCGCGGGTTCAGGCCGCCATCTCCAGGGCGTCGGTGACCAGGGCCGCGCGCATGTTCGTGTCGGCCTTCCAGCCCACGATCATCCGCGAGAACACATCGATCACGAACGCGACGTAGCAGAACCCCGACCACGTGCGGACGTAGGTGAAGTCCGCGACCCACAACTCGTTCGGCGCAGTCGCGGTGAACGCGCGGTTGACCAGGTCACCGGCCCGGGCGCCGTCCTTGCCCGGGATCGTGGTGCGCTTCGCCCGCCCGCGGACCACGCCATGCAGGCCGCTCGCGCGCATCAGCCGCTCGACTGTGCAGCGCCCGATCGGGTGCCCGAGGCGGTGCAGGTGCTTCCACATCTTCCGCGCGCCGTAGACGCCGTAGTTCGCGGCGTGCTCGACGCCGATGACCTCCGACAGCTGCGCGTCGCTCACGGATCGCGCCGAGGGCGGGCGGGCCTTGGCGGCGTAGTACGTGCTCGGGGCGACCTGCAGGACCTGGCAGATCGGCTCGACCCCGAACTGTTCACGGTGGGTGTCGATGAACTCGACTACCTGGGTGACGGGCGGTCGAGCTCCGCCGCGAAGAAAGCCGACGCGCTACGCAGGATCGCGTTCGCCCGTCGCAGCTCCCGGTTCTCCCGCTCCGGCTCGGCGAGCCGCTGGGCGTCGCTGCTCGTGGTCCCGGGCCGGTCGCCGGCGTCGATCTCGACCTGGTTGACCCACCCGCGCAGCGTCTCGGGATTGATCCCGAGCTGCTCACCGATCCGCCGGCACGCAGCCGGACGGGTCACCAGGTCCTTCTTCGCGTCCAGCACGAGCCGGACCGCGCGCGCACGCAGCTCGTCCGGGTACTTCCTCGGTGCAGCCATGACCCTCATCCTCCGTGGGTTGATCGCCTCTACGGAACCCGGGGCGGTTCACTCCCGGTCACCGATCACCACCGGCACCCCCTGCGCCGCACACGACGCGGCCAACCACACCACCACGCACGCCCGGCACACACCCGCCGCGCTGCACGCACACTCCGCCCCGGACACCGGGGCCCGACCACCTGGACACGAGCTCGTAGACGACTCCACGTCCGTTCCCCCGCCCCAGCGCGCCACCGCCACACCGACCGATATCGATGCGACGCCAGAAAACGGAACCCATCGCGTGGTGTCCCCTACTCGTGCAGCTGCTCCTCCAACAGCGCGGGTGCCTACGCGGAGTCGGTCAGTTCTCGGAACAGTGCGCTCCGCAGCCGCAGCTCCGCGGGCGTGCCGGTGGCTGCGACCCGGCCGTCGTCGAGGACGACCACGTGGTCGGCGGCGTGGATCGTCGAGACGCGGTGGGCGACGAGGATCGCGGTCGTGCACGGCGGCAGCCCTCGGAGTGTCGCGTGCAGGGCCCGTTCGGACAGGGTGTCGAGGCCGGAGGTCGGTTCGTCCAGGACGAGGACGGCCGGGCGTCGCAGCAGGGCGCGGGCGATGGCCAGCCGTTGTCTTTCCCCTCCGGACAGGGCCGCTCCACCGTCACCGATCAGGGTGTCCAGCCCGTGCGGCAACCGGTGGACCAGACCGGTCAGGCTCACGTTGTCGAGGGCGCGGAGGATCGTTTGCTCGTCGGCCTGCGGCGCCCCGAGGGTCAGGTTGTCGCGCAGGGAGCCGTGGAGGGCGAGGGATCCCTGGTCGACGTAGCCGATCAGGGCGCGCAGCGTCTCGCGTGGCAGGTCCGTGACCGGGATCCCCCCGATCCGTATGCTGCCCGCTGCGGGGTCGAAGTAGCGTTCGAGAAGGTGCAGGAGCGTGGATTTCCCGGCTCCTGATGGCCCGGCGATCACGGTGATCTGTCCGGCGGGGGCTGTGAACGAGACCTGGGACAGCGTCGGGGGTCCCGAACCTGGCCGATGGGCGAACCCGACGTTGTGGAACTCGATGTCGAGCGCGGGCGGGCCGCCGACCCACGTCTCGGCGCGAGCCTGGGCCCGCGGGTCGACCACGTCGTCGGCGGTCTCGGTGGCTTCGTCGGTGATCTCAGCGAGGCGTGTGCACCCGGTGAGCGCCTGCTGGACATCGACCACCGCGGCGGCGAGCTGTCCGACGGGGACGACGAGCAGGTTGAAGAACATCAGGAAGGTGACGAGGTCCGCGAGGTCCAAGGCTCCGTCGGCCGCACGGACGCCGGCGACGACGATCGCGCACACGAAGGCGATGTTGGTGAGGGTCGAGGTGAGGGGTCCGACGAGGGCGGCGAGCGCTGCGAGTCGCCGGCCCTCGGCACGGACCTCACGGATCGCGGTCGAGGTCTCCTGCAGGGCCCGCGGGACGGACCCTGTCGATCGCAGCAGCCGCAGGGCCACCGCGTTGCGGCTCACGCTCGTCGCGAGCGCCGCGGTCGCGGCCTGCAGAGACCGGTTGGCGCGTCGGAGCGGGCGGGCGGCTGCGGCAGCGACCAGGAGGGAGCCGGCTGCGATGGCGAAGGCGATCAGGAACGTGACCGCGTCGAGCAGGACGAGGGCGACGACGGCACCGACGAGCGTGAGGAGGCTTCCCGCGAAGCCGACGACGTGGGGTGAGACGACTGCTCGAGTGAGGCTCGCGTCGGAGGTCACTCGGGCGACCATCTCGCCGGGAGGACGGGCCTCGCTCACGGCCGTCGGCAGGTCGAGAGCTGCTCGCACGAGCCGGTGGCGCTGGTCGTGGACGATGTCCTCGCCGAGACGTCCGAGCACGAGCTGCTGGGTACCGGCGAGAGCGGCGGACACGACGATGACGAGCAGCAGCGCCCCGACGAGCGCCAGGGGCAGCTCTCCGGCCTCGCCGACCGAGGTCACCAGACGGTTCACGAGCACAGGCTGGGCGAGGGTCAGGGCCCCTGCGAGCGTGGCCAGCGTCGCCGCGAGCAGGATCGGGCGGCCTCGACCGCGGATCAGCTCGCGCAGCGCGGCGTGAGTGGACCGGTTCACGAGGCGGCCAACCGGGCGATCACGCGGTGCGGCGGGGTCCGCATCGCCTCGATGGATGTGGCCGCCGTCGCCAGTGCGCACGCCAGCACGATGATCGCGCTGACGACCACCGTGCCGAGCAGCGGCACCTCCGCTCGCGCGAGGCCGAGCAGGCGGTGCAGCCCGGCGACCGTGCACAAGACGCCGGCGGTTGCGCAGGCCAGCCCGACCAGGACTCCGCTGACCGCGATGATCACGCCCTCCAGCACGCTCTGGCACCACTGCTGTGCGCGGGTGGCGCCGGCGAGCGCGATCAGGGCGGCGTCCAGGCGGCGCTGGCGTCCGGCGACGAGCAACCCGCCTAGCGCGCCGGCTGTCGGGACGAGCAGCGCGGGGCCGAGACCGAGGACGAGGTCCGCGACCGTCGCACCGGGGCCTGCGGGCAGTCCTGCGGCAGCTACGGACGCGGTGACGGTGCGCGTGATCGCCAGCATGCTGATCGGGACTCCGACGACGAGTGCGACCGAGACCACCGTGCTGGTCGCCCGCTGTATACGTCGGGCTGCAATCTCACGCGCGAGGACCCAGGCAGGAGCGCGCCCGGGGACGGCGCGGGTCCACGTGCGGACCACGACGGGCAGGATCCACGGCGCGGCTACGCCGGTCCCGGACACGAAGAGCACGACGACAGCCAGCGGGGCGGCGACCACGTCCGCGATACCGCGTGCCACGAGGACGGGCAGGAGCGCGAGTGCAAGGGCGAGGGACAGCAGGATCACCGCCGACCAGGCCCGTGCTGGAGTACGGGTGCGCCGAGGAGTGGCCCCCGCGGTGCGCAGCGCCTGCCCGGGATCGAGGTCTGCAACCCGCCGCGCGGGTGTCCATGCGCCCACCGCGGCGAGACTGGTGCCCACGAGGACCCCGAGGCCGGTCGCCGGCAGGGAACGTGAGGGCGCCACGGCCTGCGGCCCGACCCCCAGGTCCGCGATCGCCGTCAGCGTCGCGGGCAGCACGGACCACGCGACGACTGCCGCGGGGACGGCAGCAAGCAGGGCGACGAGGACCACCTGCCAAAGGAGCAGACGCTCCACCTGGCCCGGCAGTGCGCCGACGAGCAGCCAGCGGGCCACTTGGCCTCGCCGGAGGTTGACCGCCGCCGCGACCGAGGTCCAGCAGACCGCGACCGCGACGCCGGCGGGGATGCCTGCCCAACCCCCGGCCACGGACATCAGCTCCAGCGGCGCTGAGCGGTCGTCGGTAGGTTGCGGGCCTACGGCGTCGAGTCCGGTCGCGACGATCAGCGCGCCGAGCACGGCGGAGAACTGGACCGTGGCCAGGACGATCGCCGTGCCCGACCACAGAGCGGGCGCCTCGCGCAGGTCCGCCCACCACAGGATCGGCCGACGCGAACTCATCCCGGTGCGTCCGCGGGGACGAGCCGCCCGTCGCGCACCCGCACTGTCGCGTCGCAGCGCGCGGCGACACGCGGGTCGTGCGTGACCACGACGACGGTCCGCCCGCGGCCGGTGGCGACCTCGCTCAGCAGGTCCATCACGGTCCCGGCGGAGCGCTGGTCGAGCGCTCCGGTCGGTTCGTCGGCGAAGACCACCGTCGGGTCGGTCAGCAGGACGCGCGCGAGCGCGACCCTCACCTGCTCGCCACCGGACATCGCCTGCGGCCGGATGGTGCGGCAATGCGCGACACCGAGGCGGTCCAGGGTCCGGGCGACTTGGTCGCGCGGGGGCGTGCGCCGACGCAGGACGAAAGGCAGAGCGACGTTCTGCTCGCCGGTCATCGTCGGCACGAGGTTCGTGGACTGGAAGACGAACCCGACGTGGTCTCGTCGCAGCCGGGCCAGCTGCCGGTGGCGGAGCAGCCACAAGGGCTGCCCGAGGAGCCACGCGCGTCCCGCACTCGCCGGCTCCAGCCCTGCCAGGCAGGACAGCAACGTGGACTTGCCCGATCCGGAGGGGCCAGTGACCGCGGTCATCGTGCCGGCGGGCAGGCTGAGGGAGACGTCGCGCAGGACCGTGACCGGATCCCGGCCGGGCAGGGGGTAGGACTTGACGAGCCCGGCGCAGGCGACCGGTGGCTGCTCCTGGGGCCCGCTCATCCTCGGTCCACAGGGTCGTCGGGTGCGAGGTCGGGCTCGGGCGCGTCGAGTGCGAGCACGCCAGCCAGGGGATCGGGGCGATTCTCGCCGACCGCGCGCAGCGCCAGCAGGACGCCGGCGCTGCCCGTGGCGAGGTCTGACGACAGCCGCAGCAGCTGATCACCGGCGTGCAGGACACCGTCGGCGTAGTCGAACTCGTGCCAGCGCAGGCGCTCGCGCTGGCGGGTCAGGGCCTCCTCCCAGGGGCCGTCACCGAGTTCCCGCGCCTGACCCAGCAGGAGCAGCATGCCCGCCCGCCCGCCGAACAGCCCGGCCTGCGCGGTGAACGGCGCCCGGCAAGCGTCGGCGGCGCGCCGGATCAGGTCGTCGAACTCCGAGGCACCGGTCGTGCGGCGCCACTCCAGGGCGACCAGACCGACGCCCGCGACGCCGGCCGCGAGGTACGGCAGGGCACGTCCACCGTCGGCGGACAGCAGCAGCACGTCGTTCACCGTCGTCGTCTTCAGGAGGTCAAGGTGCAGCAGACGGGCGGCCCGCTCCTGCCAGACGGCGTCTCCCGTCAGCCGTGCCAGGTGGACACACAGGTAGGCGACACCTGAGGCACCGAGCAACAACCCACCGGGTCGTCGGCTCGTCTCGTCACCGGTGTGCTCGCGCCCCAGCAACTTCTCGCACGCGTCCTGCGCGAGCCGGACCGCGGGCGCGAGCGCCTCAAGGACGCCGGCGCGGGCGAGCTGACACAGATGCAGCGCCGTGCCGGTAGTCCCCTCAGCGAGGCTCCACCCAGCACCGCGAGAGGTCAGCGGGTGCCCCGAGAACTCCTGCCACGCTTGCTCGGGCCCCATAACGCCGCCGGCGACGGCGACGGCGCGCACGCCCGCGACCCCACGGCACAGCCCGAGGTCGGACACGTCCCAGTCCCGGGTCGAGAGCCCCTCGCACAGCTCGGCGAACAGCGGTCCCGCGGCCTCACTCCCCGAACGGGCCAAGGCATGCGCCACGCCGCCGAGGCCGTGGGCGAGAGAGAGGTCGCCGTTGTCGTGGAACTGGCCGACGTCGCCGGGGAACGGGCGGCCAGGAGCGCGGCTCGCGAGGATGCCCCGCATGATCCGCCTCGCGTCGGCCGGGCGCCGCGGGCCGGGGCGCCGCCGGGCCGCCCGGAACCGCGGGTCCAGGGCAAAGGCCTCCTCGCACGGCGCGAGCAGGTCCTTCAGGGCCGGGTCTTCGCCGAGCTCGTCGAGCAGCTCGGCGAACTTGGACACCGAGACCGACGAGAGCGGCGCGAGAGGCAGCACCACGTGCAACCGGAGGCACGCCGACGCCCAGGCATCGCGGTCTAGCCCTCGCAACCCCGCGGGTGCTGCGAAGCCAGGCACACCCAACGAGGCACCGGATGCGTCCGGGTGGTGGGCTGATTCCAGATCCACGAAGGTGACGCGCTCGTCCGGCCCCACGATGACGTTGCCCGGCTGCAGGTCCCCGAACACCAGGCCCGCCGAGTGGACCACCGAAAGGGCGCGGTCGATCGCATCGCACACCATCGTGACGCGCTCGAAGTAACGTCGGCGCGTCTCCTTGGACGCGGCCGTGCGCAGCCCCGGGAACTCGTCGAGCAGGATCCGTGACAGGGTCATCCCCTCGACGTACTCCGTGACCATGTACACGTGCTCCCAGGCCTCGAACACCTCCACGAGCTCGGGTGTCACCCCGAGGCCGGACAGCTGTCTCAGGTGGGCGGCCTCGCTCCGCAGGCGGGTCACGGCGTCCTCGCCGGAAGCATCTGCTCCGGTCCACGGGCGCGCCTCCTTCATCACCAGGTGACGATCCGGTTCCTGCACCGGCGCGCACCGGTACACGCCACCGGTGTTCGACATGTGCAGCACGCCGCGGACGTCGTAGCCGATAGGGACGGTGACCTCCTGCGTGCGCTCACGCAGCATCGCACCGACCATCTCGGGCACCGGTGCCCAGGAGGGCAGGACGAACTGCGGACCGCGCACGTCCTCGACCCAGTTCCCCCCAGGGTCGCGGATCACGTACCGAGGCCGTCCAGTGGCGCCCTCCACGTCGATCATCGGGCGGAACCCGCCGTAGCGCAGGTGGACAGGGCCGCGCCTCCACCGCAGGTCCGACAGGATGTACGGCCCGGGAAGTCCCCCGAGCTGCTCCTCCAACTGATCGACCAGACCCTGCAACCGGTCCTCGTGAACAGGGTAGATCGTGACGAACTTGCCGCTGGAGCCGCGATCTGCGGTCTTCTGCAGCGCCCACACCAGGTCCGAGGGCGTCGCCAGGTGCTTGAACGGAGTACCCGCGTCCACGCATATTGAGAAAACGGCATCGAGAATGCGGTCGGACGTCTCAGGTGTGGCACTCACATGGATTTTCCACCCCTGGTCGGGAAGAGTGGCCGCGGCAGGGAAGTAGTGCGTCCACGGGCTGATGACCCGGCGGGTCCATCCAGGCGGGACGCGGTGCCCGAACGGGTCAGTCCGACCGCGACCCGACCACGGTTCCTCGTAGAACGGACTGTCCGGTCGGACGCACTGCGCGTGGTGGTGCCTCATGATCCCCGTTCGTGTCAGGCGGGCGCCCGGTCGGGCCCCCTCGCTGGTGGGCGCGCGGTCCGCGGGTGCCGGAGGGGCCGGTCGACGGCCCCTCCGGCACGGTGTGTCACGGGTTGCAGAACACGATGCTCACGCCGCTCGACTTGTCACCGCAGACCGACAGGCTGAGCGAGCTCGCACGCTCCTGCCCGCCACCGGCAGACAGGTTCTGGAGTTCGAGGATGTTCGTCATCGACTTCACCTCCTTTCGTCCTGGTTCCGACGCGACCGACCCCGCACACTTATGTGCCTGGCCCGTCGCGCCGTCATCGAACGTACGTAACGCGAGCCTCGACGACAACTAGGAGTCGCCTTGTCGATCGAGGTATTGACTTCACGCAGGTCTTGCGCAGTCAGTGGTGCCGGTGAGCACATTCGCACGCGTTTCTCGCCGCGAGCAGGAGTGGTCGCCGGTCGTCGAGGGCGGTAGGCCTCCCCTCGCTACCGCAAGAGCACTCGCGCCGCGCTCGACCGCGTGGTGGGTTGCCCTCGTCCGCGGCGGGAGGTCGCCTCGGTGGCGGGGTGGGGACGTCCTGGTGACGCTCACCGAGGTGGACGTGGGGCATGGCCTCGCAGATCTTGATGAGCCTGGTGGTGCTCAGCCGCCGCCCACCTGGCACCGATGGCGAAGGAGCCTCGATGAGCCAGTTGACCCCTGCTCCGGGCGGCGTTCATGCCGAGGGGCGCGGGTCCCGCTAGCGCGCGGCGTCGACGGCGGAGAGCAGGGCGAGCACCCGCTGCGTCGTGAGCGCGGCCGCCTGGGGGTCGTGGTCCGCGTGCCCGGGCTCGGCGAAGGGCGGGGGCGCGAACTCGGCGACGGCACCCAGACGGGCCGCGACGACCTCCCCGACGCCCCGGCGCACCCGCTGTCCCATCGAGATCCTCGTCATGAGGGCAGTGTGGCGCGGCCAGCAGCACTCACCCGTGCACCGCAGGGCACGCCCTCAGTCCGCCGTGACCTCCTCGACCTGCCCGTCCTCGACGTGCCAGCGCCGGGTGAGCCGCACCGAGTCGAGCATCCGCCGGTCGTGCGTCACCAGCAGCACCGTCCCGTCGAACGCCTCCAGCGCCTGCTCCAGCTGCTCGATGGCGGGCAGGTCCAGGTGGTTGGTGGGCTCGTCCAGCACGAGGAGGTTGACCCCGCGGGCCTGGAGCAGCGCGAGCGCGGCCCGGGTCCGCTCCCCCGGCGACAGCGACCCCGCCGACCGCCCGACGTGGTGCCCGCCGAGCCCGAACTTGGCGAGCAGGGTCCGCACGTCGGCGGTGGTCCAGTCGGGGACCTCGCGGGAGAACGCGTCGGCGAGCGGCACGTCGCCCTCGAAGGCGGCGCGGGCCTGGTCGACCTCCCCGACGAGGACCCCGGACCCGAGGTCCACGCGCCCCTGCTCGGGAGCGAGGCGCCCGAGCAGCAGGCCGAGCAGCGTGGTCTTCCCGGCGCCGTTGGGTCCGGTGACGGCGACGCGGTCCTGCCAGTCGAGCTGCAGGTCCACGGGCCCGAGCACGAACTCCCCGCGCCGCACGGTGGCGGCCCGCGCCGCGGCGACGACGGTGCCGGACCGCGGGGCGGCCGCGATGGACATCTGGAGCTGCCACTCCTTGCGGGGCTCGGCGACGACCTCAAGGCGCTCGATCAGCCGCTCGGTCTGCCGGGCCTTCGCGGCCTGCTTCTCGGAGGCGTCGGCGCGGAACTTCCGGCCGATCTTGTCCTTGTCCGTCTGCTTGCGGCGGGCGTTCTTCACGCCCTTGTCCATCCACGCGCGCTGCATCCGCGCCCGGGCCGACAGGGCGTCGCGGCGGGCGGCGTAGTCCTCGTAGGCCTCGCGGGCCTGGCGGCGGGCGGTCGACCGTTCCTCGAGGTAGGCGTCGTACGTGCCGCCGTAGACGGCGACGCGCTGCAGGCTGCGGTCGATCTCGACGACGGACGTGACGGTCCGGCTGAGGAACTCGCGGTCGTGGCTGACGACGACCACGGGCGCGTCCACGCGGTCCACGAACTCCTCCAGCCGGGCGAGCCCGTCGAGGTCGAGGTCGTTGGTCGGCTCGTCCAGCAGGTAGAAGTCGTACCGGGACAGCAGCAGCGCGGCGAGGCCGACGCGGGCGGCCTGCCCGCCGGACAGCGCGGTCATGGGCAGGTCCGGGTCGACGTCGAGCCCGAGGTCCGCGAGCACCGACCCGGTCCGGGAGTCGAGGTCGCCGCCGCCGAGCGCCATCCACCGCTCCAGCGCCTCGGCGAAGACGTCGTCCGCCCCGTCCTCCCCGGCGGCCAGGCGCTCGGCGGCGGCGTCCATGGCGACCTGCGCGGGCCCGACGCCGGTGCGGCGCTCCAGGTGGGCGCGCACGGACTCGTCGGGCCGCCGCTCGACCTCCTGCGCGAGGTACCCGAGGGCGGCGTCCGGCGGGGACACCGCGACCGTCCCGGCGTCGGGCGCGCGCTCGCCGGACAGGATGCGCAGCAGCGTCGACTTGCCCGCCCCGTTCGGGCCGACGAGGCCGACGACGTCACCGGGGGCGACGACCAGGTCGACCCCGGCGAACAGCTCCCGGTCGCCGAACCCGGCACCCACTCCCTTGGCCTGCACGGTCGCGCTCATGGGGACATCGTCTCGCGTCCGGCGACCGGGGGTGCACGGCATTCCCGCAGAGTCCGGCGGGTCGAGCGGCCCTCCGGGCGGCGTTCATGCCGAGGGGCGCGGGTCCTGCTAGCGCGCGGCGTCGACCGCAGAGAGCAGGGCGAGCACCCGCTGGGCCGCGAGCGCGGCCGCCTCGGCGTCGTGGTCCGCGTGCCCGGGCTCGGCGAACAGGTGGCCCGTGACGGGGTAGACGTAGAGGTCGGCGCCGGGGACGGTCGCGACGAACTCCTCCTCGGCCTCGGGCTCCCGCCACGGGTCGACCTCGGCCTGGTGCGCCTGCGCGGGCACGCCCTCGGGCCAGGTCGCGTCCCACCAGGAGGGGGCGACGGCGCCGTAGAGGAAGAACGCGGCCCGGGCGCCCGGGCGGGTGAGCACCTGCTCGGCCGCGCGGGCCGCCCCGAAGGACGCACCGCCGTAGACGACGTCGGTCGGCAGGTCGGCGACGGCGGCCGCGGCGCGGCGCGCGAACTCGCCCTCGCCGAACGTCTCCGCGAACGCCACGCCCTCGGCGACGTCGGCGAACGTCCGGCCCTCGAACAGGTCCGGCGTGTGCACCGTGTGACCCGCGGCGCGCAGGTCGTCGGCGAAGGAGCGGAACCCGGGCGTGAGCCCGCCGGAGTGGTGGAAGAGCACGACCTCAGCCATGCCGCCGAGCGTACGCCCGGCGATCACGGGGCGTCAGGCGGACTCCACGACCTTCCAGCCGGGCCCGGTGATCAGCAGCGCCTCGTCGTCGCACAGCGGCACGAGCTCGTGGTCCGACCCGTACCGGTCGAGCGTCCGCCCGATGAGCTCCAGCGGGTACGGCGGGAGCTTCCCGTCGGCGTGCGGCACGACGACCGCGTCCGTCAGGCCGAGGCCGCGCCCGTCGGTGAGACCAGGGGCCTCGGCGGGGTCGTCCATGAGCGTGGCGGGCTCGGTGCTGGGCCCGGCGACGATGGACCCGGCGCTGCAGCCGATGTAGGGCAGCCCGGCCCGGACCCGCTCGGCGACGACGACGTCCGCACCGGACGTCCGCAGGGCGTCCAGCAGCGCGAACGTGTTCCCGCCGGCGACGTAGAGCACGTCCACGCCGTCGAGGGCTGCCGCCACGGTGGCCGCGTCGGAGCCGGTGAGGCGGACGTCCACCACCGCGTGCCCGAGGGCGACGACGCGGTCCCGCTCGGCGACGGTCCACGCCGCACCCGCGTCGGCGCGGGCGGCGTCGGGGACGTAGCCGATGGTGAGCGCACGGTCCGCCGGGGCGTGGTCCGCGAGGAACCCAGGCACGGCACCGTGGCCGAGGGAGAGCAGCAGCAGGGAGGTCACCCGGCGACGGTACGCGGTACCCGGGCGCGACCGCCGCCCTCAGGGCGCGGGCGGCTCCTGCCGCAGCCCGGAGACCAGCAGCGTCACCATGCGCCGGACGTCGTAGTCGGGGTCCTGGGGCGCCCACGCGACGAGGTCGCCGACGGCGCGCAGAAGCTGGTAGGCGGTCACGGGCGCGACGACCTCGCCGGACGCGCGGGCGGCGTCGAGGAGCCCGTCCAGGACCGGGACCAGCCGCTCCACGAACAGCACGTGCAGCGCCGTGAACCCCGCGTCGTCGCCCTCCCACACACGGCCGAGCCCGTGCTTCGTGCCGAGGAAGTCCACGAACCCGTGCACCCAGGCGAGGGTGGCGGCGAACGGTGTCGGCTCGGTCGCCAGCAGCGCGGGACCCGCCTCGGCGCACGCGTCGACCTGGTGCCGGTAGACGGCGACGACGAGGTCGGACCGGGTCGGGAAGTGCCGGTACAGGGTGGCGACGCCCACCCCCGCGGCGGCCGCGACCTCCCGGACCGGCGCGCCCACGCCGGAGGTGGCGAACACCGCGCCCGCCGCGTCCAGGAGCGCCCGCTGGTTCCGCTCGACGTCGCGGCGCCGTCGCGGCACGGCCCCGTCGGCCCCGTCGGTCCCGTCGGTCCCGTCGGTCCCGTCGGGAACGGCGCTCCCGTCGGGCGCAGCGGACGTCATCATGCCCGCATCCTCGCACAGCCAGTCGCCGTAACGGATCAGCGTTCCCTTTCGATTGCACACCGGAACAACGTTCCGTTACGGTGCGGAACGTCGCTCCGTTTCGAGTGACGTCCCGCGAACCGGCCCCGGAGGCCCCTCATGCCGACCGCAGCACCCACCCCCACCCCCACCCAGGTCATCAGCGTCCGACCGGTCGTCCTGGCCGCACCCGGACGCGGCCAGGACCTGGAGGTCCGGGTCACCGCACCCACCACGGGCACCGACCTCCCGGTCCTCGTCTTCGCGCACGGCTTCGGCGGATCCATGACCTCCGCCGACCCGCTCGTGGACCACTGGACGACCCACGGGTTCGTCGTCGTCCAGCCCACGTTCCTCGACTCCGCGACGCTGGGCCTCACGCCCGCCGACCCGCGGTACCCGACCATCTGGCAGACCCGTGTCGACGACCTGGAGCGGGTGATCGACGCCCTCGACACCCTGATCGCCGCCGTGCCCGGCCTGCCGGGCCGCGTCGCGGTCGACCGCCTCGCGGTGGCCGGACACTCCTGGGGCGGTCAGTCCGTCGGGATGCTCCTCGGCGCCCGCGTCCTGGACGCCCACGGGCAGCCGGGCGAGGACCGCACCGACCCCCGCGTGAAGGCCGGCGTCCTGCTCGCCACCACCGGGGTCGCGCGCGGCGACCTCAGCCCCTTCGCGCAGGAGAACTTCGCCTTCATGAGCCCGGACTTCACGCGGCTGCGCACGCCCTCGATCGCCGTGGCGGGCGACCACGACCAGTCGGCGCTGTCCACGCGCGGGCCGGACTGGTTCACCGACGTCTACCACCTGAGCCCCGGCGTGCGGCACCTGGTGACCCTGTTCGGCGGGGAGCACTCCCTCGGCGGCATCCAGGACTACGCGTCGACCGCCACCACCGACGAGAGCCCGGAGCGGGTCGACCTGGTGCGGCGCACCACGACGGCGTTCCTGCGGACGACCCTCGGCGTCGACCCGGGCGTCTGGGCGGAGGTCGCCGGGGCGACCCACGAGCACGGGCGGATCGACTCGCACTGACGGGTCACCGACGCGCGCCGCGCCCGCACCTCGGCCATGCTGTCCGGCATGACGACAGGTCAGGTGGTCGCCGTCGTGTGGGGTGCGGTCGCGATCGTGTTCGGCGTCTTCTTCGTCCTGCGGCGCGAGCGCATCTCGCGCGCGGCCCGCGAGGTGCGGGCGCGGCGGGGCGGGCGGGTCGGCCCGCGCACCCAGTCGCCCGGGCTGATGGCCGCCGGCGGGGCGTTCCTGGTCGTCGCCGGCGCGGCGGTGCTGATCGCCGGGCTGACCGGCTCGCTCGCGTGACACCCGGCCGCGGACCGTCCGCCGGTCGACCCCGCTGACGACGACGCCCCGCCGAGCAGGTGCTCGGCGGGGCGTCGACTCCGATCAGGCCGGGATCAGAAGTCCCAGTCCTCGTCCTCGGTGTTCACGGCCTTGCCGATGACGTACGAGGAGCCCGACCCGGAGAAGAAGTCGTGGTTCTCGTCGGCGTTCGGCGACAGCGCGGACAGGATCGCCGGGTTGACGGCGGTCTCGTCCTTGGGGAACAGGGCCTCGTAGCCCAGGTTCATCAGGGCCTTGTTGGCGTTGTAGCGCAGGAACGCCTTGACGTCCTCGGTGAGGCCGAGGGGGTCGTAGAGGTCCTGGGTGTACTCCACCTCGTTGTCGTACAGCTCGAAGAGCAGCTCGAACGTGTAGTCCTTGAGGTCCTGGCGCTCGGCCTCGGTGAGCTTCTCCAGGCCCTTCTGGAACTTGTAGCCGATGTAGTACCCGTGCACGGCCTCGTCGCGGATGATGAGGCGGATGAGGTCGGCCGTGTTGGTGAGCTTGGCGCGGCTGGACCAGTACATCGGCGCGTAGAAGCCGGAGTAGAACAGGAACGACTCGAGCATGGTCGAGGCGACCTTGCGCTTGAGCGGCTCGTCGCCCCGGTAGTAGTCGAGGACGATCTCGGCCTTGCGCTGCAGGTTCGGGTTCTCCTCGGACCAGCGGAACGCCTCGTCGATCTCGCGGGTGGAGATCAGGGTCGAGAAGATCGAGGAGTACGACTTCGCGTGCACCGACTCCATGAACGCGATGTTGGTGTACACCGCCTCCTCGTGGGGGGTGAGCGCGTCCGGGATGAGCGAGACGGCGCCGACGGTGCCCTGGATGGTGTCGAGCAGGGTCAGGCCCGTGAAGACGCGGGTCGTCATCTGCTTCTCGACGTCGCTGAGGGTCGCCCAGGACTGGATGTCGTTGGACACCGGGACCTTCTCGGGCAGCCAGAAGTTGCCAACGAGCCGGTCCCAGACCTCGACGTCCTTCTCGTCCTCGACGCGGTTCCAGTTGATCGCCTGGACGCGGTCGACCAGCTTGAGCTTCTCGGCCATCACTGCTCCATCTAGATGTCGTGCGGTTCGCGGCGGGCCGCGGGGTCCTGGTGCTCATCCTGCACCCTGAACGGGTGCGCCCACCCTGACGCGGGTGCGCCCACCCTGACGCGGGTGCGCCGGCCCTCCCCGTCGGGGAGGACCGGCGTCACGCGGTCAGAGCATGCAGGAGACGCAGCCCTCGACCTCGGTGCCCTCGAGCGCCATCTGCCGCAGGCGGATGTAGTAGATCGTCTTGATCCCCTTGCGCCAGGCGTAGATCTGCGCCTTGTTGATGTCGCGGGTGGTGGCGGTGTCCTTGAAGAACAGCGTCAGCGACAGGCCCTGGTCGACGTGCTGGGTGGCCTCGGCGTACGTGTCGATGATCTTCTCGTAGCCGATCTCGTACGCGTCGTCGTAGTACTCCAGGTTGTCGTTCGTCATGAACGGCGCCGGGTAGTACACGCGGCCGAGCTTGCCCTCCTTGCGGATCTCGATCTTCGACGCGATCGGGTGGATCGAGGACGTCGAGTGGTTGATGTACGAGATCGAGCCCGTCGGCGGGACGGCCTGGAGGTTCTGGTTGTAGAGGCCGTGCTCGCGCACCAGCTCCGCCAGGGCCTTCCAGTCGTCCTGCGTGGGGATGTGCACGCCGGCGGTGGCGAACAGGTCGCGGATGCGGGCGGTGCGCGGCTCCCAGGTGCCCTCGATGTACTTCTCGAAGTACTCGCCGGACGCGTACTTCGAGTCCTCGAAGCCGAGGAACGCCTGCTTGCGCTCCTGCGCCAGCAGGTTCGACGCACGGATCGCGTGGTAGGCGACCGTGTAGAAGTACATGTTGGTGAAGTCGAGGCCCTCCTCGGACCCGTAGAAGATCCGCTCGCGCGCCAGGTACCCGTGCAGGTTCATCTGCCCGAGGCCGATGGCGTGGCCGCCGCGGTTGGCGCGCTTGACCGACGGGACGGACTCGATGTCGGTCTGGTCGGACACGGCGGTGAGCGCGCGGATCGCGGTCTCGACGGAGCGACCGAAGTCGGGCGAGTCCATCGACAGGGCGATGTTCATCGAGCCGAGGTTGCAGGAGATGTCGCGGCCGACGTGGTCGTACGACAGGTCCTCGTTGAAGGTCGAGGGCGTCGAGACCTGCAGGATCTCCGAGCACAGGTTCGAGTGCGTGATCTTGCCCTTGATCGGGTTGGCCTTGTTGGCCGTGTCCTCGAACAGGATGTACGGGTAGCCGGACTCGAACTGCAGCTCGGCGAGCGTCTGGAAGAAGTCGCGCGCCTTGATCTTCTGCTTGCGGATCTGGCCGTTGTCGACCATCGCGCGGTAGTTCTCGGAGACGTTGACGTCCGCGAAGGGCTTGCCGTAGACGCGCTCGACGTCGTACGGCGAGAACAGGTACATGTCCTCGTTGTTCTTCGCGAGCTCGAACGTGATGTCCGGGATGACGACGCCCAGCGACAGGGTCTTGATGCGGATCTTCTCGTCCGCGTTCTCCCGCTTGGTGTCGAGGAACCGCATGATGTCCGGGTGGTGCGCGTGCAGGTACACCGCACCCGCGCCCTGGCGGGCACCGAGCTGGTTCGCGTACGAGAAGGAGTCCTCGAGCAGCTTCATCACGGGGATGACGCCGGACGACTGGTTCTCGATGTGCTTGATCGGCGCGCCGTGCTCGCGGATGTTCGACAGCAGCAGGGCCACGCCGCCGCCGCGCTTGGAGAGCTGCAGCGCGGAGTTGATGCCGCGCGCGATGGACTCCATGTTGTCCTCGATGCGCAGCAGGAAGCAGGACACGGGCTCGCCGCGCTGCGCCTTGCCGAGGTTGAGGAACGTCGGCGTCGCCGGCTGGAAGCGGCCGGAGATGATCTCGTCGACCAGCTGCAGGGCGAACGTCTCGTCGCCCTCGGCCAGCGCGAGGGACACCATCGCGACGCGGTCCTCGAAGCGCTCCAGGTACCGCTTGCCGTCGAACGTCTTCAGCGTGTACGAGGTGTAGTACTTGAAGGCGCCCAGGAAGGTCTGGAACCGGAACTTCTTGGCGTACGCGTGCTTGAACAGCGACTTGATGAACGCCGCGTCGTACTGCGCGAGGACGTCGGCCTCGTAGTACTTGTGCTCGACCAGGTACTCGAGCTTCTCCTCCAGGTCGTGGAAGAAGACCGTGTTCTGGTTGACGTGCTGCAGGAAGTACTGCCGCGCCGCCTCCCGGTCCTTGTCGAACTGGATCTCGCCGTTCGCGCCGTAGAGGTTCAGCATCGCGTTGAGCGAGTGGTAGTCCATCTCGGGCGTGATGGTGATGACCTCGGTCGCGTCCGTCACGCCGGAATCTGTGAGTGTCGCTGCCAAAACCGTCCCCATCCCTCTCGGACGCGCCTGACGTCCTCGGTCGTTCCCATGAGCTCGAAGGCGTACAGGTACGGGACCTGGGTCTTCGCCGCGATGATGTCTCCGGCCATGCAGTAGTGCGCGCCGAAGTTGGTGTTCCCGCCCGCGATGACGCCGCGGATGAGGGAACGGTTGGCCGGGTCGTTGAGGAACTTGATCACCTGGCGCGGGACCGCGCCGCCCTCGTTGCCGCCGCCGTACGTGGGGACCACCAGGACATAGGGGTCCCGCACGTGCAGGAAGGGCTCCGTGGGTCGGAGCGGGATCCGCGTCGCCTCGATGTCGAGCTTCTCGACGAACCGGCGGGTGTTCTCGGAGACGCTGGAGAAGTAGACCAACGAGCTCATCGCTCGATCCCCCTCGCCCCGGTCGGATCGTGTGCTGGGTCGCCCGGGTCAGCGGGCGGCGGTCGGTCGCGTCAGGCGACGGAGACCGCGGCGCGGTCCGCGAGCGCCTTGATCTGGTCGGGGCGGTAGCCCGACCAGTGGTTGCCGTCCGCCACGACGACCGGGGCCTGCAGGTGGCCGAGCGACATGACGTAGTCACGCGCGTCGGCGTCCTCCGTGATGTCCACGACCTCGTACTGCAGGCCGGCCTTGTCCATCGCGCGGTACGTCGCGGTGCACTGGACGCAGGACGGCTTGCTGTAGACGGTGATGGTCATCGCTGTCTCCCCGGTGTGTGTGGCTGGCTGAACGTGCGCCCCCGCGCCCGCCCGCACGTCCTGCGTGGTGCCTCGACGTGCTGGTGCTGTCCTGTCTGGCTGGCTGCTCCGGCCGGTCCGCCCGATGTGCCCCGGGCGCCGCGTCGAGCAGCGAGTTGGAACACTACACCTAGTGGTGAGTCCCGCAACGGACCACTAGGGCTGGTGTTACACGCGTGTCGTTCATCCACAGGCTGTGCATGACGCCTGTGTGTCCGAGTTCTTCCACAGGCTACGACCGACCACTGACACACACCCCGCACGATGACCGTGCACCGGGCCTGCAGGTTCGTCCACAGGCGTCCCCAGATCGACCCACAGGGCCACCCACATGTGGACGACCGTTTCACCCCGGGCGGCGACGCGCTCCGGTGTGACGCCCGCCCCAGGTGGCACAACCCACATCGTCACGGCGTGTCGCGCACCTTGGGCGTGTCGCGCCCGGGGGGCGCCCCGGCGACCGGCTCGGCGACCGGCTCGGGGCGAGCGGTTGCCTCGCGCGCGCGAGGGCGCACGCGGGCGCAGTCAGCAGCAGTCGGCCCCCGCCGCAGGTGTCACGTGACCGCAACATGCGGCGCCACGAGGGGAAACATGTGCACGGTTCTGTATACAGACATGAGCACAGAACTCGCGGGTGCGGGGACGGCACCCGAGGCGGGCCCCGGCACCACCGCCCGCCCCGCCCCGTCGCTGCGCGAGCGCGTCTACCTGACGATCCGCGACGAGCTGATGAGCGGCCGGGTGTCCCCCTACGAGCGGCTGACCGAGGAGCGCCTCGCCGAGCGGCACGGCGCGTCCCGCACCCCCGTCCGGGAGGCGCTGGCCCGGCTGCTGGCCGACGGCGTGATCGTGCGCCGGGACAGCGGCCTGCACCTGTACGTGCCGAGCTTCCGCGAGCTCACCGACCTGTACGAGCTGCGGATCACCCTGGAGCTGCGCGGCCTGACCCGCGCGCTGGAGGACCCGACGGTGCACCACGACCGCCCGCGCCTGGAGGCGGAGCTGGACCGCTGGTACGGGTTCCGGGACGCGACGCCCGCCCCGGACGCCGGGTTCGTCAGCCAGGACGAGCGGTTCCACGCGACCCTGCTCGACACCTCGGGCAACCCGGCGCTGACGGACGCGCTCGCCCAGACGAACCAGCGGATCCGCTCGGTGCGCATGTACGACTACCTGACCGAGGACCGCATGACGGCGACGATCACCGAGCACATCGGCATCGCCGAGCTCGTGGTCCGCGACCGCATCCCGCAGGCGCTGGAGGCGCTGCGCGCGCACGTCGGCGCGTCCCGGGAGGTCGTGATGGAGCGCGCCGCGGCGGCCCTGGAGATGACCCGCATGATGGCCCGCGAGGAGCAGCGATGACCGCCACGACCACCGCCCTCACCACCAGCCCCGCCCCGGGCACGACGAGCACGGCGGTCGAGCGCGTCGCCCGCGCCTTCGCGGCGCTGGACGCCGCCGCCCGTCCGGAGGTGTGGACGCACGTCCGGCCCCGGGCCGACGTCGAGGCCGAGGCGCGCGCCGTGGACGCCCGGGTCGCCGCGGGTGAGGCCCTGCCGCTGGCCGGGCTGGTGCTGGCGGTCAAGGACAACATCGACGTCGCGGGCATCCCCACGACCGCCTCCCACCCCGCGCGCCAGGTGGTGCCGGAGCGGTCCGCGACCGTGGTGGACCTGCTGCGGGGCGCGGGCGCCGTGGTGCTCGGCAAGACGACGCTGGACCAGTTCGCGACCGGCCTGACCGGCAGCCGCAGCCCGGGCGGCGCGGTCGCCAGCGCGGTCGCCCCGGACCGGGTGTCCGGCGGGTCGTCGTCGGGCTCGGCCGTCGCGGTCGCGCTGGGCGTCGTGGACATCGCGCTGGGGACCGACACCGCCGGGTCCGGCCGCGTCCCGGCCGCGTTCAACCGGGTCGTCGGGATCAAGCCGACGCTCGGCCTGGTCCCGAAGGACGGCGTCGTACCGGCGTGCGCGTCCTACGACTGCGTGACGGTGCTGGCCCCGGACCTCGACCTCGCGCGCCGGACCCTGTCGGTCATGACCGCGCCGAGCGCGCTCGACCCGTCCTCGCGCACCTGGCCCGCGGACGTGCGGCTCGCCGCACCGCCCGCCCCCGTGCTCGCCGTGCCCCGGGCCGCCGACCTGGCGGTGGTCGCGCCGGGCGTGCGGGCGCGGTTCGCGGACGCGGTCGCGACGCTGGAGCGTCGCGGCGCCCGCACCCGCGAGGTGGACCTGACGGCCTTCGTCGCGGCGGCGCGCCTGCTGTACGAGGGCGGGCTGGTCGCGGAGCGTCATGCCGCCTTCGGGACCTTCCTCGCGGAGCACCCCGAGGGCGCCGACCCCAGCGTGGCCCGGATCGCCGCCGCGGCGGGCCAGGTCACGGCCGCGGAGTACCTGGACGACCGAGGCGAGGTCGGTCGGCTGCGGCTGGTCGCGATGGCGGAGCTCGACGGCTGCGACGCCCTGCTGGTGCCGACCGCGCCGGAGCACCCGACCCTCGCCGAGGTGGCCGCCGACCCGCTCGGCAGCAACGCCCGGCTCGGGGTGTTCACCAACTTCGTCAACCTGTTCGACATGGCGGGCGTCGCCGTCCCGCTCGGTGCCACCGACGCGGGCGAGGCCGGCGTCACCGTGCTGACCCGCGCGTTCGACGACCAGGTCGCCCTGGACCTCGCGGCGCTGCTCGTCGCCGACGAGGACCCCGCCCCGGACGCGCGGGTCGCCGAGCCGTACGCCCCCGGCGGTGTCCCCGTCGTGCTGTTCGGCGCGCACCTGCGCGGTCAGCCGCTGCACCACCAGCTCACCGACCTCGGCGCCCGCTGGGTCGGCCCCGTCCGCACGGCTCCGGACTACCGGATGCTCGCGCTGAGCACCACGCCGGCCAAGCCGCTGGTGCACGCCGTGGCCCCCGGCACCGGCGGGGCGCTGGACGGCGAGGAGTGGCTGCTCACCCCGCACGCCCTCGGCCGCCTGCTGCTGGGGATCCCGGCACCGCTCGGGCTGGGCGCGCTGCGCACCGAGGACGGCCGGGACGTCGTCGGCTTCCTCGGGCAGCCCGGCGCAGTCCCCGGCGCGGTGCCCGACAGCGACCCCGCCCCCGTGGACGTCACGCACCTCGGCGGCTGGCGCGCCGCGCTCGCCGCGGGCGTCGTACCGACTTCCTGAACCCCTGACTCCTGAACCTCCTCTGAACCCCTGACCCCCGGGTCCCCCGACCCGGCTCCACCCGCACGACCCCCACCCTCCGCACGCCGAGAGAGAAGAGACCCCCGTGCGCCTCACCCGCCCCCTCGTGACCGCCTCCGCCCTGCTGGCCGTGGCCGGCCTGGCCGCCTGCAGCCCCGACTCCGCGGGGGCCACCCCCGCCGACGAGGACGGCACCACCGTCGTCACGGTCGGCACCCTCAAGGGTCAGCCGCACCTGTACCACCCGTTCCTCTACGCCGACCTGGCGCCCGAGGGCGTCGAGTTCGAGGTCGTGCAGTTCGACACCTCCCCTGACATCAAGAACGCCGTGGTCAGCGGCAACATCGACTTCGGCGTGGCGGGCGTGCCGTCCGCGGTGTCGGGCAGCGCCGCCGGGCAGGACGTCGTCGTGGTCGCCGCGGCGGCCGACGGCGGCTCCGGCATCATCGGCCGCGAGGGCCTCGACGGCATCGAGTCCCTGGCCGGGCTGACCGTCGGGTACCCGCAGGGCTCGTCGCAGGAGATCCTGCTCCGCCTGACCCTGGAGTCCGCCGGGCTGGACGCGGACAGCGACGTCGAGCTGGTGAACCTGCCGTTCTCCGACATGGCGAGCGCGCTCGCCGCCGGGCGGATCGACGCGTTCTCGTCCGCCGAGCTCGGCCCGTCCACCGCCCTGCAGGCGGGCGCCGTGCAGGTCGCCTCGCCGTACGACACCCCGGTCGGCCGCGTGAACATCGGCCTCTACACCACCGGCGACCTGATCGAGGAGGACCCCGACCTCGTCCAGCAGGTCGTGGACACGCACATCGCCGCGACCGAGCAGATGGCCGCCGACCCGCAGGCGTGGGCGGACGGCGTCGTCGCGGAGTTCGGCATCGACCAGGCGGTCGTGGAGACCGCGATCGAGAACATCTGGCCGCGCTGGGAGATCGACGCCGAGTACACCGAGCAGGTCGGCGCGCTCGTCGAGCAGATGGCGGCGCTGAAGCAGATCGACGGGGAGGTGGACGTCGAGGCGCTGCTCGACACCACCTTCGTGGACGCGTCCACCGCCACGTCCTGACCCCGGTGCCGGCCCGGGCCACCGCGCCCGGGCCGGCACCCGCCCCCGACCCCGAGGGAGAGACATGAGCAGCACCGAGACCGCCCCGCCCTCACCGGCCGCCGCCACCGCGGCGCGGACCCGCACCGGCGGCATCGCCCCGGCAGGGGCGCCCGCCCCCACCGCACGCCCCGCCCGGGCCCGGCGCCGCCCGACGTTCCTGCTCGCCCTGCCCGTGCCCGCGCTGGTCCTCGTGCTGTGGACCGTCGGCGTGCAGCAGGCGTGGGAGCTGCCGTTCGGCATCCAGATGGGCTTCCTGCCCACCCCGTTGGAGGTCGGGCGCCGCCTGGTCGACCTCGCGGTGGGCGGCATCGTGGACGACGCGTTCAGCGGCACCCTGCTCGCGCACCTGTGGGCCTCCACGCAGCGCGTGCTCGCCGGGTTCGCCCTGGCCGTGGCCCTGGCCGTGCCGCTCGGCGTGGTGATGGGCCGGTTCTCGCTGGCGTTCCGGATGCTGGAGCCGACCGTCAACCTCGCCCGGCCGATCCCCGTGACCGCGTGGGCGCCGCTGACCCTGCTGATCATCGGGTACGGCGACGGGTCCGCGATCTTCCTGGTGTTCCTCGCGGCGTTCTTCCCGGTGCTGCTCAACACCATCGCGGGCGTCCGGCAGGTGCCCGTGCGGCTGCTGGAGGCCGCCGCGATGCTCGGCACCAAGCCCGCGCAGGTGCTCTACAAGGTCGTGCTGCCCGCCTCCATGCGGTCCATCGCCAGCGGCCTGCGCGTCGCGCTCGGGCTCGCCTGGGTGATCCTCGTCGTCGGCGAGACCGTCGGCATCAACACCGGGCTCGGCGCGATGATCACGCAGGCCCGCGACCAGTCGAAGACCGACCTCATCGTCGCCGGCATGGTCGTCATCGGCCTGTGCGGGTTCGTCGCCGACCGCCTGCTCACCGGGCTGCTCACGCTCGTCACCCGCCGCCGCCCCACCCTGACCTGAGAGGAGCCCGCATGCCTCGCATCGGCGCCGTCCGCCCCCGCCAGCCCGCCGACGTCCGCGTCACCGGGCTCGGCAAGCAGTACCCCACCCGCTCCGGCGGCACCGTCGCGGCCATGGCCGACGTCGACCTGGACATCCCCGCCGGGGAGTTCGTCTGCGTCGTCGGCGCGTCCGGCTGCGGCAAGTCCACGCTGCTGCGCATCCTCGCGGGCTTCGAGGACGCCACCTCCGGGACCGTCTCCGTCGCGGGCGCCCCCGTCACCGGGCCCGACCCCGAGCGCGGCGTCGTGTTCCAGGACTACGGGCTGTTCCCGTGGCTGTCCGTCCGGGAGAACATCGCCTACGGCCCGAAGCAGGCCCGGTTGCAGCGCCCGGTCGTGGTCGAGCGCACCGACCGGTTCCTCGACGCCGTCGGGCTCACCCGGTTCGCGGACAAGTACCCCAGCGAGCTGTCCGGCGGCATGCAGCAGCGCGTCGCCATCGCCCGCGTCCTCGCCAACGACCCGTCGCTGCTGCTGATGGACGAGCCGTTCGGCGCGCTCGACGCCCTCACCCGGTCCACGCTGCAGGGCGAGCTGTCCCGCATCCACCGCGAGACCGGCACGACCGTCCTGTTCATCACGCACTCCATCGAGGAGGCAGTGTTCCTCGCCGACCGGGTCGTCGTCATGGCGGGCGGCGCGGCGCACGGGGTCCCGGGGCACGTGCGGGAGATCGTGCGCGTCGACCTCGGCGCCGAGCGGGACGTGACGTCGAGCGAGTTCAACGCGCTCAAGCGCCGCATCGCGGCCCTGGTCCACGAGGAGCCGGTGGCCGCGGCCTGAGGTGCTCGGCGTCGGTCACCAGACCTCCTCCGTCCTGCGCCCCGACCGCCACGCCGACAGCACCCGCCGCCCCGCCACGACACCGCCCCCGAGCCAGACCGCGCACACGCCGAGCTCGCGGAGCACCAGGACGCCCACCGGACCGTCGGCACGGACCGCCTCGATCACCGCCGTGAACGGGAGGGCACGTGCGGTCCAGGCCAGCCACTCCGGGTACAGGCCGAGGGGCAGGACGACTCCGGCGGTGAGGAGCAGGACACTGCACGCGGAGTTGGCGACCACGTACGGGTCCGACAACGCGAGGGAGATCACCGCAGCCGCCAACCCGACCATGCCCCCGGCGAGGGCCGCCACCGGGACCAGCACCAGGGTCCGGGACAGCGCGTCGACGTCGCGCGCGCCGTCGAGCCAGAACACGACGCCCGCTCCCGCGAGCGCCGGGACGATGCCGAGCACGACCGGGACCACGAGCTTCCCGCCCCAGTACACCGGGTTGGCGATGCCGTGGCCGAGCACGTCCTGGACGACCCCGAGACGCCGGTCGCGCGTGACCTGCTCGACCGTCCCGCTCAGCACACCGAGCCCGAACGCCAGCACGATCCCCGCGTACGCGGTGCCGACGAGGTCGGGGGACCCCACGGACGCGGTGACCGCGACGAGCATCAGCACCTGGAGCGCCGGGACGAGCACCAGGGACGTCACCGCGGTGGCGGTGTTCGTCAGCGCGGGGTTGGACACCGCGGCGACCGTGATCGAGGTGGCCCACGGTCCGTCGGCGCGCCTCACACCAGCTCCACGGTCCCGGCCGTCGTCGCACGGCGCGTCACCACCCGGGCCACCCACGCGGCGACGACGAGCCACACCGCCGACACCGCCACGCTCCCGACCACCAGCGACGCGGAGGCGGGTGCACCGGACACCACGGCGTGCAGCAGCTCCACGGCGCTGCGGGTCGGCAGGACGTGGGCCAGTGCCACGGCTGCCGACGGGAGGCCGGTCGGTGTCCCGAAGACACCGCTCACCAGGACCAGCGGCACCGCGAGCAGTCCCTCGTAGACCATCGCGTTGGGCGTCAGCACGAACAGCATCCCCACGACGGCGGAGACGGACAGGCAGGCGAGCCAGAACACGACGGCTGCCGCGGCCATCGGCAGCACGGCGCCGAGGGCCACCGGCTGCCGCAGCAGCCAGGAGCCCGCGGCGGCGAGCGGCAGCGCGGCCAGACCGAAGACCGATGCCGCGCCGACCACGGGCAGCAGCACACGGGCGGGCGCCAACGGCGAGCGCACGAGGTGCACCAGCGTCCCCTGGAAGCGCTGGAAGCCGATCATCCCCGCGGCGACCGTGCACACCGTCCAGGTCCCCACCATGCCGGCGCGCAGCCACCCGAGCTCGGCACCCCGCGCTCCGGGCGCCTGGGCCGCCAGGGCCTGCAGCGCGACGAGACCGAGCGTCGACGTGAGCAGGAGCTGGACGAAGTAGCCGTTGCGGGAGAACCGCGCGACGTGGAACACCCAGAGGCGGAGGTCGATCACGCGGACGCCCCCACGAGCGCCAGGTAGCTCTCCTCCAGGGTCGCGGGCCGGGTTACGAGGTCGACGGGGACGCCGCCTCCGGCGGCCAGGCACCACTGCCGGACCAGGTCCTCCCTCGCGGCCCCGCGCCACGGGATCCGGACCCGCCAGCGACCCGCCTCGTCCGTCACGTCGAGCGGGCCCGCGAGTCCGTCGACCGCGGCCGCCAGGGTGGTCGCCCCGAGTGCGGTGGTGAACGTCGTCACCGACCCGACGCCCGACGCCGACGAGATCTCGGCGACCGAGCCGTGCGCGACCTCGCGGCCACCGACGACGACGTGGATCCGGTCGGCGAGCTGCTCGACCTCGGCCATGTGGTGGCTGGTCAGCAGCACCCCGGCCCCGGAGTCGGCGAGCGCCCGGACCAGCGTGCGTGTCTCGGCGGCGACCTGGGGATCGAGCCCGCTCGTCGGCTCGTCGAGCAGCAGCAGGCGCGGCCGCCCGAGCAGCCCACGGGCGAGGTGCAGCCGCTGACGCATACCCCGGGAGTAGGCACGCACCGGGTCGTCCGCACGGTCGAGCAGCGAGACCGCCTCGAGCGCGGACGTGACGCGTCCGTGCCTCTCGGACCGGGGGACTCCCGCCACGTCCGCGAAGAACAGCAGGTTCTTGCGGGCGGATGCCCGAGAGTAGAAGCCCGCGTCACCACCGAGCACCAGACCGGTACGGCGAC
This sequence comes from Cellulomonas triticagri, assembly GCF_003696205.1. Classification (GTDB taxonomy): domain Bacteria; phylum Actinomycetota; class Actinomycetes; order Actinomycetales; family Cellulomonadaceae; genus Cellulomonas; species Cellulomonas triticagri. Next base: position 2,536 of record NZ_RFFI01000042.1, on the reverse strand, counting down.
GGGCGGCCCGGGGATCCGCCACGGCGTCGACGCCGTCGACCTCGACGCTGCCCGCCGTCGGGGTCAGCAGGGTCGCGCACATCCGCACGGTCGTCGTCTTCCCCGCGCCGTTCGGTCCCAGGACGCACACGATCTCACCGGGGTCGATCCGGACCGAGACGTCGTCGACCGCGATCCGGTCGCCGAACGCCCGGCGCAGGCCCCGCGCATGGAGAGCAGGCCGGGTCACCGGACCGAGTCCTCGACCCCGTGCGGACGAGACAGCATGTCGCGTCCTCTCGGTGGGGGAGATCCCGCACGACCGCGATGCCGTCCGGGCGAACGCGAAGTTAGCCGCGCGGACGAAAAGTGAGTGGTGCGTCGGCACCACCTGAGTACCGATTCCGGGACCCTGCCGACGATCCAGGTGACGACCGGGACGACCGCTGCGGTGTCTCCGCCCGCTGACGTAGGTGGTCGGCCCGCGCGCACCCGACGCGGGCGGAGGCACGGTTCCGGTCAGCGACCACCCGCCGTCGTCAGCGTCCCGCGGGGGGCGGCGGCGGGTACACCACCAGGCCCTTGTGGCCCCGCGGCTCCGCGAAGCCAGCGGCTTCGAGCTCGGCCTGCTGCCGGTCCGACTTCGCGGCGGCGCCGACGGTCTCGCCCGGCGCCGTGACCGCCCGGGCGAGCGCGGCCGCCGACGCGAGCGCCGCCCGCCGGTCGGACGACGCGTCGCGGGTCGCGACCCGGCCCAGCCACCACGTCGTGCGGAGCTGCGCCGGCGACCGGAACAGGCCTCGCCGCTCCTCCGGGGTGCGCTCGGCGCGGTTCCGCAGCCACTGCAGCACGCACAGCGACAGCACGTACGCGAGGACGAGGGCGATCACCAGCGCCGCCCAGCCCCGGGCGTCCCGCGGGACCAGCAGATCCAGCAGCCACCGCGTGCCGAGGCCGAGCGCGACGCCGATCGCGATCGCCGCGGCCGGCACCCGGGTCAGCGAGACCGTGACGCGACGGCCGTCCCGGTGGTACCGCCCACCGGGGACCACGACGAGCCGCGCCGGCCAGCACCACGCCGCCAGCAGCGTCCGGCTGACGCGGCCCCGGGCCGGGACCCCGTCGCACGCGGTGGTCCAGGCCACGGCCGGGAGGTCCCGCCAGCGCAGCGGCGTCCAGCCGACCTCCGCTGCGGCAGCGGCGCGGGCCGCGCGCGAGGGCCGCGGTGCGGGCGACGTCGAGGGGGTCGGTGCGGGCGGCGCCGTCATGCCCTGAGGTTGCCGCGGGTAGGACCGGTCCGCATCCCGGTGGGCATCGGACGTGGCCCGGCGGGGACGCCGCGCCGGGTGGGGGACCCCGGCCGTCAGCGTCCCGCGTACGCCCCGAGGACGATCGCGGCCGCGCGGGCGACGACCGTGTCGTCCGGTGCCGCCGCCGGGTCCGGGTGGTCGGTGAGGACCGCCACCACGACCGGGGCGCCCTCGCCGGGGGGCCACGCGACCGCGACGTCGTTGCGGGAGCCGTAGCGGCCGGCGGTGCCGGTCTTGCCGCCGACCAGCCAGCCCTCCGGAGCTCCCGCGCGGATCGTCGCGTCGCCCGTGGTCGACCCGGTGAGCCAGCCCACGTACACCTCGCGCACCGCCGGGTCGAGCTCGTCGCCGAGCGCGAACACCGCCAGGCCGTCCGCGAGCGCGCGCGGGGTGCTGGTGCGCGCGGGCTCGCCGGGCGTGAACCGGTTGAGGTCCGGCTCGACGGCGTCGACCTGCGTGGTGGTGTCGCCGAGGTCGACCAGCACCGCCCGGAGCGCAGCCGGGCCGCCGAGGTCCCGCAGGACGACGTTCAGCGCACCGTTGTCGCTGAGGGAGACGGCGGCGGCACCGAGGTCGGCGAGGGTCATGCTGCTGCCGACGCGGTCCGCGGTCACCGGGGTGTACCCGGCGCCGGCGACGTCCTCGGCGGTGACCGGCAGCGTCCGGTCCAGGACCGACGGGTCGGCGCCGCGCAGGGCGACGCCGAGCGCGAGCGCCTTGATCGTGGACGCGTACCCGAACCGCTCGTCCGCCCGGTGGTTCACCACGTCGCCGGTCACCGTGTCGACGGCGTGCACGCCGACCCGGTAGCCCGTCTCGGCCTCCAGGTCCGCGAGCGCCGCGGCGACGCCCGGCGAGAGGTCCACGGGGGTCGGTGCAGGCGGGACGGTCGGCGCGGTCGAGGGTGCCGGTGCCGTCCGCACCGGACCGGGCCCGGGTTCCGTACCCGAGCACGCCCCCAGGGCCAGCAGCCCGAGCACGATCCCGACTCCCAGCCCCGCGCGAGCGCGCCGACTGCGGAGGAGCCGGTCCGGTCTGCGCGGGATGTCCCGCAGGTCGTGCGCACTCGGCGACGTGCCGCGGACGTGAGCGGGCGCAGAGCTCGGTCCGGGTGCGGGCCCGGGGCCGGGTGCGGGCGCAGACCGGGGCACGGTCAGCGGCCGCCCGGGCGCCAGAGGACGATCGCGCCGCGGGCCCCGGCCGCGCGGGGGTCCTCGGTCGGGACCTCCCCCGGGCGGCGGCGGGCC
>NZ_RFFI01000041.1 GCF_003696205.1 Cellulomonas triticagri | reverse complement strand
GCACCGGCCCAGCCGCGCAGCGGCAGCGCGGTCAGCGCCGAGGCCACGGCGAGCGCCACGGCGCCGGTCACGACGACCGCATCCCCCGCGACCGTCCGCTCGGCGGCGAGCCACCCCGCCGCGCACACGGGCGCCAGCGCACCGGCGACCGTCCCGGCGACCGACTCGACCAGCCGCTCGCGCCCGTCCCGGCGGGCGAGCTCGGCGACGAACGACGCCAGCACCGCCCCCGCGAACACGACGGGCAGGTCGCCGAGCAGCGGTTCCCCCGTGGCGACGTGCACCACCGCGACCGCGGCGATCCCGGTCAGCCCGATGACGACGCCGCTGCCGACCCGCGCGGGGAGCCCGGCCACGACCGGCCAGCCCAGCGCCAGCACCCCGGACAGCACCACCAGCAGGGCCGCGAGGACGACGCCGTCCCGTCCGGCCACCGAGACGTCCCCGAGGACGCCGGCCACGGCGACGAGAGTCGCCAGGACCGCCGTGGTCACTGCACGATTCGACGCCTGCACGCCCGCCATCCTCGCAGACCCCGGGCGCTCGCCCCGCATCGCCCGTGGCCGTGTGACATCCGGCGATACACGCACGCTGTACCGTGTCCCCCAATTCGGACGGGAGAGAGGGGAGCCGGTGGCCGACCTGCTGCTGCTCACGCCCGCGTCCGGGGGCTCCGCCCAGGTGCTCCCCGCGCTCGGGCTGCTGTCCCACCGCGTCCGCGTCCTGCCGGTGGAGCCCTCCGCCCTCGTGGACGCGCCGGACGCCGACATCGTCGTGCTGGACGCGCGCCGCGACCTCGTCACCGCGCGCACCACCTGCCGCCTGCTGCGGGCCACCGGGCTGACCGTCCCGCTGGTGCTGGTCCTCACCGAGGGCGGGCTCACCGTCGTCACCGCCGAGTGGGGCGCGGACGACATCGTCCTCGAGAACGCCACGCCCGCCGAGGTCGAGACCCGGTTCCGGCTCGTGATCGAGCGCGCCGCCTCGTCCGCGTACGACGACCAGCCGCAGGAGATCTCCTCCGGCGAGCTCATGATCGACGCCGGGGGCTACACCGCCCGGTTGCGCGGCCGTCCCCTCGACCTCACCTACAAGGAGTTCGAGCTGCTGAAGTACCTCGTGCAGCACCCCGGGCGGGTGTTCACGCGGGCGCAGCTGCTCCAGGAGGTCTGGGGCTACGACTACTACGGGGGCACCCGCACCGTCGACGTCCACGTGCGGCGCCTGCGCGCCAAGCTCGGCCCCGAGCACGAGCAGCTGATCGGGACCGTCCGCAACGTCGGCTACCGGTTCGACCCGCCGAAGGACCGGCGCGGCGGCGACACCACGGGGCCCGCCGCACCGGCGGAGATCCCCGCCGACGCCTGAGCCGTATCCCCGGACCCGGCGGTCCGCGCCGTCCGACGCGGTAGGTTCGGGCGCGATGACCGTCGACTCCTCCGCCCTGCTGCTCGACGGCCCGTGGCGGCACCAGCACGTCCCGGCGAACGGCGCCCGGTTCCACGTCGCCGTCTCCGGGCCGGACGACCGCGACGCGCCGCTCGTCGTGCTGCTGCACGGCCTGCCCGAGCTCTGGTGGGCGTGGCGGCACCAGCTGCCCGCCCTCGCCGAGGACGGGTACCGCGTCGTCGCCATGGACCTGCGCGGCACCGGCGGCTCCGACAAACCGCCCATCGGGTACGACGTCCCGACGCTGACCCGCGACGTCGCCGGCGTCGTCCGGTCGCTCGGCTGCGAGCGGGCCGTCGTCGTCGGGCACGGCGTCGGCGGCGGCGACGTCGCCTGGGCCATGCCCGCCTACCACCCCGGCCTCGTGCGCGGCGTCGCGGTGCTGTCCTCGCCGCACCCGCTGCAGCGCCGCGCCGACCCACGCTCCGGGCTGCGCGCCCGCGCCGCCCGCCGGATGGCGGCGGCGCAGGTCCCGCACCTGCCCGAGCGGTCGATGACCCGCGGCGACCTCGTCGCCCGGCTGCTGCGCGAGTGGGGCGGGCCGCGCTGGCCGGAGCCCGCCGCGCTCGCCGTGTACCGCCGCGCCGCGCAGATCCCGTTCGCGGCGCACTCCGCGCTGGAGCAGGTGCGGTGGCTGTACCGGTCCACGGTCCGGGCCGACGGCGCCCGGCACGCGCAGGCCCTGCGGTCCGCTCCCGCCGTCCCGACGCTCCAGGTGCACGGCGGCTCCGACGGCTGCTACCCGGTGTCCCGGTCGATGGCGTCCGGCGCCGTCGCCCGTGCCCTGGGCAGCCAGTACCGGTTCGAGATGCTGTCCGGTGCCGGGCACTACCTGCCCGAGGAGGAGCCCGAGCGGGTGTCCACCCTGCTGCGCGGCTGGTTGGCCGAGCTCGGCTGACCCGCCGCCCCGGTCGCCGTCCCCGGTCTCACCCGCCGACGCGCACCAGCGCGGACGGGCAGTCCCGCGTCAGCGGGCAGGCCGCGCAGTCCGGGCGGCGTGCGTGGCACGTGCGGCGCCCGTGGAAGATCAGCCGGTGGCTCAGCAGCGTCCACTCCGCGCGCGGCACGAGCGCCGCGATGTCCTGCTCGACCTTGACCGGGTCCTCCTGCGTCGTCCAGCCCAGCCGGCGGGCCAGCCGGCCGACGTGGGTGTCCACCGTGATCCCCGGGACGCCGAAGGCGTCGCCCAGCACCACGTTCGCCGTCTTGCGCCCCACCCCCGGCAGCGTGACCAGGTCCGCCAGCCGCGGCGGGACCTCCCCGTCGAACCGCTCGACCAGCGCCCGGCCCAGACCGGTCAGCGACCGCGCCTTCGCCCGGAAGAACCCCGTCGGGCGGATCAGCGCCTCCAGCTCCGCCGGGTCGGCCCCGGCGTACGCGGCGGCGTCCGGGTACCGGGTGAACAGCACGGGCGTGACCTGGTTGACCCGCACGTCGGTCGTCTGCGCGGACAGCACCGTCGCCACCAGCAGCTCCAGCGGCGACCGGAAGTCGAGCTCGCACCGGGCGTCCGGCCAGCGCTCCGCCAGCGCGCGGTTCACCCGGCGGGCGCGGCGCACCAGCGCGAGGGGCGGCCGCCCGTCGTCGCCGGAGGTCGGGGTGGGGGTCGGCACCCGCCCAGCGTAGGTCGCCCGGGGGAACGGCGTGCTCCACCCAGGGGAACCACGACTGGATCACGTGACCTACTGCTCAAGTCGAGCACCCCCGCGGTCGAGATGATGGGGAGTGGAAAGCGCCCGCCCCCGCGAGCGCACCGAAGAAGGATGGCGGACCCCGCATGACCCAGGCCCTCGCTGCTGCCGAGCAGCTGGTCGACCTGCGCCGACGGCGCAGCGCCCTGCGCCTCGAGCACCAGCACGTGGTCCGGTGGCGCCGACTCGTGCGCGACCGCCTCGAGCTCGCGGTCGCCGCCGCCGCGCCCCCGGCACCTCCCGGGGTCTGCGCCGACGTCCGCGCGACCCTCGGCGCGTCCGCGCACGACGTCCCCGCGGCCGCCGAGCTCGCCGCGGCGGTCCGTGGCGCCCTGCCCGTCGCCGAGGTGCACGAGCTCCCGCACCTGCGGGACCTGGACATGCGGCTCGCCCGGTACGAGATGCGGCTCGAGGACTCCCTGCGCGACCTGACCGACCAGTACATCGAGCAGCTCGCCCGCGAGGTCACCGAGACCGGCACCGAGAGCCTGCGGGGTGCCGCCCGCGCTCGATGAGGCAGACTGAGGTCCGTCACATCCCGGTCAGAAGGTGAGGTTCCTCCAGTGGAGGACGACGTCGTGCTGTCGGCGCCCCTGTTCGCGAACATGGACCCCGAGGCGTCGCGCACGCTGCTCGCGTCGATGACGCCCCAGCACGTGGCGCGCGGCGAGGTGCTGTTCCACGAGGGCGAGCCGGGCGACCGGCTCTACGTGATCCGCTCCGGCAAGATCAAGCTCGGTCGCCGCTCGACGGACGGCCGCGAGAACCTGCTCGCCGTGCTCGGCCCGGGCGAGATGTTCGGCGAGCTCTCGCTGTTCGACCCCGGCCCCCGCACCGCCACCGCGACCGGCCTCGCCGACGCCGTCGTGCTGGAGCTCGGCCACGGCGACCTCATCCCGTGGCTCGAGCAGAACCCCACGGTCGCCAAGCACCTGCTCGGCGCGCTCGGCCGGCGCCTGCGCCGCACGAACGACGCGCTCGCCGACCTGGTGTTCTCCGACGTCCCCGGTCGCGTCGCCAAGGCGCTGCTGGACCTGTCGCAGCGGTTCGGCCAGCAGACCGACGAGGGCGTCCGGGTCGCGCACGACCTCACGCAGGAGGAGCTCGCGCAGCTCGTCGGCGCCAGCCGGGAGACCGTGAACAAGGCGCTCGCCGACTTCGCCGCCCGCGGCTGGGTGCGCCGCGAGGGCCGCGCGATCGTGCTCCTCGACGTAGAGCGCCTGGAGCGGCGCGCGCGCTGAGACCCGCGGCGCGCGCTGACGCGACGCACCGACGACGACGGCCCGCCTGCTCCCTCGGGAGCGGGCGGGCCGTCGGTCGTCCGGGGTGCTTCAGGCCTCGGGGGCGAGCTCCACGACGATCTCGACCTCGACCGGCGAGTCCAGCGGCAGCACCGCGACGCCGACGGCGGACCGCGCGTGCACGCCCGCCTCGCCGAAGACCTCGTGCAGCAGCGTGCTCGCGCCGTTGACCACGCCGGGCTGACCGGTGAACGCCGGGTCGCTCGACACGAACCCGACGACCTTCACGACGCGGACCACGCGGTCCAGGTCGCCGACCAGCGACGCCACCGCGGCGACCGCGTTCAGCGCGCAGGTCCGCGCGAGGTCCCGCGCGGTCTCCGGCGAGACCTGCCCGGGGCCCGTGCCGACCTTGCCGCGCACCGGCAGCTCGCCGCCGACGAACGGCAGCTGGCCCGAGGTGTGCACGTAGTCGCCCGTGCGCACGGCCGGGGCGTAGGCGGCGACCGGCGCCGCGACCTGGGGCAGCTCGATGCCGAGCTCCGCGAGGCGGTCGAGGACGCGGCTCACTTCTCGCCCACCGGGCGCTTCAGGTAGGCGACGAGCCCGGTCTCGGACTGCAGCACCTGGACGAGCTCCCAGCCGTCCTGACCCCACTGGTCGAGGATCGCCTTGGTGGCGTGGACGATGAGCGGGACGGTTGCGTACTCCCACGTGGTGGTGGCCATGGCGCCACCCTAGCCGGGCCCGCCGCGCACGCCGAGGCGCGCAGGGCGTACCGGGCGGTCGGCGTCAGCGCGCGAGCACGTCCGCGAGGTCGTCGGCGCCCACCAGCTCGTCGCGCCAGCACTCCACCTCGGGGCGACGCCGCCGCAGCGCGCGACGCTCCCGCTCCGTCATGCCGCCCCAGACCCCGAAGTCCGTGCGCGAGTCGAGCGCGTCGGCCAGGCACTCCAGCCGGACGATGCACGACTGGCACACCGACCGGGCGTCGCGCTGCGCGGCACCCTCCACGAACAGCTCGTCGGGCTGCACGTTGCCCGAGCCGCACGCGGCACGCGCCGTCCAGTGGCCGTCGGCCTCGGCGGTCGTCGCCATCTTCACTTCCCCCTGCCCCCTCGTGACGGGACGCTCCGGCGCGCCCCGACGTCGCACGCACCCGCACGTGGGTACGCCGACGGACGCCTCCGGCAGTCCCCCTGCCCGGTGACCGTACCGGGTCGTACGACCGACTGGCATCCTCCGTTCGGGTTGCGTGCGTGTCGGACCTGTGCGAAAAGCGGTGCGCCCGGGTGGACGGCGGCCCCGGACCGCGTGGGGCGCGGGGGCGTGTGCAGGTCCCGTGCAGGTCCCCGGCGGCGCCTGGGGACGAACCGGCGGGCGGACAGGGGGCTCCCGTACCCTGGCGGGCATGGCTCCCTCCCCCTCGCCGCGCGGGCGGCAGGTCACCGTCGTGCAGGCGCTGGCGCTGCTCCTGGCGTTCGTGCTCACCGCCGGTGTCGGCGGCCTGCTGACCGCCGGACTGGTCATGCCCACCGTCGCCGCCGCGAACACCGCGACCGACCTCAGCGTCCAGGCGTTCGAGGACCTGCCCTCCGAGCTCGAGGCGCAGCCCCTGTCCGAGAAGTCGGTCATGCTCGCCGCCGACGGCACCGTGCTCGCCGAGTTCTTCTCCGAGAACCGCGTGGTCGTCGCGCTCGACCAGGTGTCGGTCCCGATGCAGAACGCCGTCATCGCGACCGAGGACCGCCGGTTCTACCAGCACGGCGGCATCGACCCCGCCGGCATGGCGCGCGCGCTCGTGCAGAACCAGCTCAACGACTCCCAGCAGGGCGCCTCGACGCTCACGCAGCAGTACGTGAAGAACGTGCTGATCGAGAAGGCCGTCCGCAGCGGCGACCTCGCCGCCGCCGAGGCCGCGCGCGAGGCCGACGGCACCGAGGGCTACGCGCGCAAGCTCCGCGAGGCCAAGCTCGCCATCGCGCTGGAGAAGGAGCAGACGAAGGACCAGATCCTCGAGAACTACCTCAACATCGCGCAGTTCGGCGTCGCGACGTACGGGGTGGAGTCCGCGGCGCTGCGGTACTTCAGCAAGCACGCCGTCGACCTGAACTACCTCGAGGCCGCGACCATCGCGGGCGTCACGCAGAGCCCGACGCGCTTCGACCCGGTGCGCAACCCCGAGGACTCGCAGAACCGCCGCAACACCGTCCTCATGCTCATGCGGGACCAGGGCTACATCACGCAGGAGGAGTACGACGCCGGCGTCGCGACCCCCCTGCCCGACAGCCTGGCCGTGAGCGAGGCCCAGAGCGGCTGCATGGCCGCCGGTGCCGTCGTCCAGGGCTCCGGGTACTTCTGCGACTACGTCACCAAGGTCATCCAGAACGACCCCGCCTTCGGCGAGACCGCCGAGGAGCGCGAGGACACCCTGTACCGCGGCGGCCTGGTCATCACCACCACGCTGGACCCGCGGCTGCAGACGCTCGCGGACACCGAGGTCAAGAACACCGTCCCGGTGGACGACCCGACCGGCGTCGGCTCCGCGATCTCGGTCGTCGAGCCGGGCAGCGGGCAGATCAAGGCCATGGCGCAGAACCGGAACTTCAACAACTCCGGTGACGCCGCGGGTCGCGACAACTCGGTCAACTACAACGCCTCGTACTCCTACGGCGGGTCCAACGGGTTCATGCCCGGCTCGACGTTCAAGCCGTTCACGCTGCTGGAGTGGCTGAAGAAGGGCCACAACCTCAACGAGCGCGTCAACGGCACCCGGCGCGTGCTGAACACGAACCAGTTCACCGCGTGCGGGGAGCGCTACGGCAGCTCCACCTGGGACGTCGGCAACGCCGAGGGCGGCGCCGGGATGATGACCGTCATGGACGCCACCCGGCAGTCCGTGAACCTGGCCTACCTGTCCATGGCCATGCAGCTCGACCTGTGCGACATCATGAACGGCGCCGCCGAGCTCGGCGTCACCAGCTCCACGAGCGGCACCGAGGGCCAGGCGATCTCCGCCGTCCCGTCGAACGTGCTCGGATCCGGCTCGACCTCCCCGCTCGCGCTCGCCGGCGCCTACGCCGCGTTCGCCTCCGGCGGCGTCTACTGCAAGCCGATCGCCATCACGAACGTCAAGGACGCCGACGGCAACGACCTGCCCATCCCCGACGCCGGCTGCCACCAGGCGATCGACCCGAACGTCGCCGCCGGCATGTCCGAGGCCATGAGCAACGTGTGGCGGGGCACCGGCTCCTCGCTGGGCGCCCGGTCCTACCCGGCGTCCGGCAAGACCGGCACGACGACGCACAACGAGCACACCTGGTTCGTGGGGTACACGCCCCGTCTCGCGTCCGCCGTGTGGGTCGGCTACCCCGACCGCAACACCCCGATGCAGGGCATCACCATCAACGGCCGGTACGCCCGCAACGCGTTCGGCGCGACCTACGCGGGCCGGACCTGGGTCAACTTCATGGACCAGGCCCTCGCCGACGGCCAGGAGAACCCCGGGTTCACCGCACCCAGCACCGACCTGCGGTTCGGGCAGTCCATCGGCGTCCCGTCGGTGGTCGGGCAGCCCGCGGCCGCCGCCCAGGCCACGCTCGAGGGCGCCGGCTTCGCGGTCTCGGTCGGCGAGACCACGCCGTCCGACATCAGCGCCGGGTCCGTCGTCAGCCAGAGCCCCAGCGGCAGCGCGCCCCCGGGGTCGACGATCACCCTGACCCTGTCCGCCGGACCGGCGCAGCCCAGCGGGCCGGGCGGGGACAACGGGGGCCAGGGCGGCGGGAACGGGCCGGGCAACAACAACGGCCAGGGCGGTGGCGACAACCGGGGCGGCAACTAGTGGCGTCCCCCGTCACCCGGGCCCTCGGCGCGGCGGCCCTCGCGGGCGCGGGCGCGCTCGCGTGGGGCACTCTCGTCGAGTCCCGCTGGTACACGCTGCGCGAGGTCACCGTCCCGGTGCTGCCGCCCGGCGGGGACCCGCTGCGCGTCCTGCACCTGTCCGACCTGCACCTGACGCCGGGCCAGCACCGCAAGGTCGACTGGGTGCGCGACCTCGCGTCGCTGCGCCCGGACCTCGTGGTCGACACCGGTGACAACTGGGCGCACGTCGAGGCCATGCCGGCGCTGCTGCACGCCCTGGAGCCGCACCTCGCGACACCCGGGGCGTTCGTGTGGGGCTCGAACGACTTCTTCGCGCCCACCCCCAAGAACCCGGCGCGGTACCTGCTGCCCGACGCCCGGGTCACCCGGGACGAGCCGCCGCGCGAGCTGCCGTGGCGCGAGCTCGGCCGCCGGTTCACGTCCGCGGGCTGGGTCGACCTGACGAACCGGCGCGACGTGGTCGAGGTCGCCGGGCGCCGGATCAGCCTGGTCGGCACCGACGACGCCCACCTGGACCGCGACCGGTTCCCCGCCGCGGGCGGCCCCGACGACGTCCGTCCCGCGCCGGTGCGGGACGACGCCGGCGTGCTCCGCCGCGACGAGCGGTCCGCCCCGGAGGTCGACCTGCACCTCGGTGTCACGCACGCGCCCTACCGGCGGGTGCTGGACGCCATGCACGCCGACGGCGCGGACCTCGTCCTCGCCGGGCACACGCACGGCGGCCAGCTCGCCGTCCCCGGGTACGGCGCGTTGGTCACCAACTGCGACCTCGACCGGGGCCGGGCCAAGGGCCTGCACGGGTGGCCGGGCGCGCGCCCGGACGCCCTCGACGGGTCAGGGTCGACGTGGCTGCACGTGTCCGGCGGGCTCGGCACCTCGCCCTACGCGCCCGTGCGGTTCGCCTGCCGGCCCGAGGCGACCCTGCTGACGCTCGTGGCGGTCTGAGCCCGCAGGACGACCGTCCCGGCCCGGGGCACCCGCGTCGCGACGACTTCCCTGCCGCCGACCCGGCGCGCGGGACCGCACGACGTCGCCGACCCGCGCGTCGCGCCCCACGGGCACGCGGTCGCCGCCGTGCGGCTCGGGCGGTGACCGGCCGCGTCCCCTATGACGCCGGTCACCCTCCACGCCGCCGCAGGTCCGGGGCCCGCGCCCGATTCACGACCACCGGCCGACGTCGGCTATGCTGGGCAGGCTTCACCGGGGTGTGGCGCAGCTTGGTAGCGCGCCTCGTTCGGGACGAGGAGGTCGTGGGTTCGAATCCCGCCACCCCGACCGGTGATGAAGGCCCGGACCTCACGGTCCGGGCCTTCGTGCATCCCGGGGTCGGACGGTCCCGGTGCCTGCCGACCGGACCGCGCGCGATCGGGCGGCTGGCGACCCCGCGGGCCGTGGCCTGCGGGCGCGGGACCTCGCGGCACGACACCGTGGAGGATCGCGCGTGGCGGCCGACGGCGACCCGCTGCCCCGCCGTCGGCGCAGCGCGTCAGCGCGCTCCTGGCGCGGCTACCGGGCCCGCGCCCCCGCGCACGTCAGCGCGCGGCGTCGCACCCCTCGGCGACGACGTCCTCGCGGTCGCGACGCTCCTGCACCCGCCGGTCGCCCTCACGCCGCTCGACGCCGCGCCGGTCCTCGGTCGCGCGTGCCCCGAGGTGGCGGCGCAGGTGCTCGGCGGGCGTCGTCGCGGCGGCGCCCTCGACGATCCGGAGCTTGCCCGGCTCCCTCGGCAACGTCCCTCCCGTCGAGCACGAGACCGCGCACTACGCTGCACTCACCGAGCAGTTCCAACCCGCGTAGCAGCGGCGGACAACCCGGGGCGCGCCTCGAGACTCGGACCACGGCCTTCTCGATGTCGTCTGGGCGCGCGTGGCCGCGTGCGCGCTGGTGCCCGGGCGTCGATCCGGCGCAGCGCGACGTCGCGCTGATCGCGGTCCAGCTCGCACGGCTTCAGCCTCGGCAGCCCCCCTTACACGAAGGTCTGACCGGCCCCGGCGGTCAGACCTTCGCGTAGCTGCGGGGCGACGGCTGCGCCGAGTCGCGGGCCCGGGAACACGGGCGGGGTTGCACGAACGGTCCCACCGGTCAGCTACGGAGCGCTTCGCTCGGTTGAATCCGCCGAGAGCGGACGGACGCCGCGACGCCACCAAGGACCCCGACGGCGACTCCTCCCGCGACAGCGAGCGGGATGTGGACGAGATCGAGGACGGGTGTCCACCGCCGAGCGATCGTGATGAGGAGCAGGGCGAGCACCCCTGTCACCGCGCCCGCCGCGCCACCAATCGCTCCGACGAGCGACGCCTCGCACATGACGAGAGCACCGATGTGGCGAGCCTGAGCGCCGATGGCACGCCGCATGCCGAACTCCTGGGAGCGTTCGAGCACAGACATCGTCATGGCGCTGGTCAGCGAGACGACGGAGGCGAGGACGGCGACCGCGGTCAGGACGAGGAGGATGGTGCGGACATCGCCTTCGATCTGTCCTCGCAGGGTCGCGGGGTCGGGCGGGACGCTGACGGTGAAACTCTCCGGAGACTGAGGCCGAAGGACGAGCGGAGCCTGGCGGGCGACCTGTCCCGCGGCGCCGGCCGCGGTGCGGAGGTAGATCTCGTCCACGCTCGCCGTTCGCATGGTCGCCGCGACGTCCACGGTGGTGATGACCGCTTGAGTGACGTTCGTCACCCGGATGCCGCTGCTGACGATCCCGCGGACGGCGAACGGGCGTCCGTCGAGCAGCACCTGGGGGCGCGCACTGAGCGGGCCGAGGTCGAGCTGCGCGTTCAGCACACCGCCGATCAGGATCTCGTCCTCGGCGAGCGCGGTGGGCGCATCGCCAGCCCAGCGCACGTCGAGCTGAGCGGCGGGCACAATGTCTTCTGTCGCTCCCATTAGAAATGCATCGGCCGGAGGTGAACCCGCTCCGGGCAAGGCGACGGAGACCGAGTCGTTGCGCGTGAGTAGTGCGCCGAAGTCCACCCCGGGCAACGCCTCCAGCGTCGCGACCGACTCCCGCGACACGCCTGGCGTCGTTCCGTCGACGACCACGAGGGCGCCGGATTCGGGGTTCGGCACCTCGCGGGAGAGGGCGACCGCCCGGTTAAGCTGGGCGTCGAATCGTTCGGACACCTGGGCCTGTGCGGACGCGGACACCCCGATCGTCGTCAACGCCAGCGCGACTCCCACTGCGACGCCGGCGGCGAGCGATCCGGCGCGTCCGCGTCGCGACAGGACCGACGCCGCCGCGTCGCGAGCAATGGTCAGCGATGAGACCCGCGCGGGCCGCGTGGCCGTGGGAGCGACCGGCGCCGACGCGAAGTCCTCCCCATCGAACGCCGTCCGGGGCACCGCGGGGGGACCGACTGCGATGCGGCCGTCACGCACCAGCAGTCGTCGTGGCGCCCCGTTCGCAATCTCGGCCGAGTGAGTGACAAGGACGACCGTTGTGCCGGCCGCGTGCAGCTCGTGCAGGAGCTCGAGGATGGTCCGGCTAGTCGCGGAGTCCAAGTTCCCGGTCGGCTCGTCGGCAACGATGACGCCCGATCCGACGCAGAGAGCGCGCGCGATGGCGACCCGCTGGCGCTGCCCGCCTGACAGTTCGTTCGCACGGCGGTGCGCCGTGCCGGGGAGGCCTACGCGCTCGAGTGCAGCGAGAGCACGATGCCTCCGCACGTCCGCAGGCACTCCCGCGTAGAGCATGCCGAGTTCGACGTTGTCGACGACAGTGCGGCGGTCCATCAGGTGGAACCCCTGGAAGACGAACCCGAAGACCTGGCCGCGCACCCTGGCGCGTTCGCGTTCGTCCAAGGCCGCGACGTCGCGGTCGTCGATCAAGTACTGCCCGGCCGTCGGGGCGTCGAGGAGTGCCAGCACGTTCAGCAAGGTCGACTTCCCGCTCGCTGACGCGCCCTCGATCACGACGAACTCGCCCGAGCTGATGACCAGGTCGACACCACGCAGCGCGTGCACGGGCTGCGTGCCGGGGTAGGTCTTGTGAACACCGACCAGCCGGAACGTCGTCACTCCACTTTCACCTCGTCGCCCTCCGCCAGCCCGCCAGCCCTGACCGGCTCGACGGCACTCGTGCCACCCAGTCGGCCCAACTCGCGCACCTCGATCTCGTCGAAGAATCCGTCCGAATCACGACGCTGGACAACCGAGGAACCGTCCGAGCGCGCGATGACGGCGCGTGAGGGGACCCGGAGTGCCTGGTCGGCGACAGCCGTCACGGTGATGACGGTCAGGACGTTCGTGTTCAGCCACGTCGCGTCGATCGCGCCGGTGACGAGCGGGACCGCCACCTCGGTCGCGGGCTCGCCCCCGACCGTGACGGGGGTGGGAATCGGCCCCAGCATCCCGTCCACCGTGGTCCCGTCCGCGCCGGTCAGGACCACCGGCATCCCCTCGGCGAGCACGGGCAGGACCGTCACCGCGACCTTGGCGTGTGCGACGAGCGGCCCCTGACCGAAGGTGAGGGTGGAGCTCTCAGCGGTCAGAACGGTCCCCACCGCAGGGGAGTCTCCGGCGACGACCGGCAGAGACCGCAGCACGATGAGCTCGCTGCGAGGGACCACGACGATGCGCCGGTCCGCCGCCACCGACTCGGAGACCGCGTCGAGCGCCGGTTCGACAGGCCCACCCGCCGTGAACTCGCCCGTGCCCGGGTCGAACGTCGCCGCGAGCCCGGCGCTCTGCGGATCTGACGACTCTGCATCCGGAAGTGCGGGCGCCTCCCGCACGGCGACATCGTGACCGATCGCCCGGTACAGCTGGCGCACGGCCTGTGCAGTCTGGGGTCCGAATTGACCGATGCCACCCGTTCGGTACCCGCAGCTGACCAGGAACCGCTGCAGCTGCTCGACGTCAGGCCCCGTGTCTCCCTCGGCCATGTCCCGGTAGTACGGAAACGCGCCGGTCGTGGCGATGACCGGACGGCCATTGACCTCGAGGGCGACGTCACCCGAGTTCAGCGAAGTGCCAGCAGGGACGCCGCTCACGGTCACGACGTTCTGCTCGGCGCCGGGCAGAACAACCTCGACACTCGACGCCGACTCACGGGCGATCTCCGAACGGGCGGTGACCTGCTCCACGAGTTCACCGACCGTCACCCTCGCCACGATGTCCGACGGCACCGGTGGTGCCGCGCGCGCGGCGACCTGCGCCGGGGACTGCAAGCTCTCTGCGGCGAACCACCCGCCGAAGAGGCCTACGACGAGCACACCGATCACCACGGCCGGCATGGCGACACGTCGAGGCCGCATCAACCCGGCCCGGCCCCGCGAAGGATCCCGTCAGCCATCTCCTCGTAAGCCGCCTTCTCATCGAGCAGGCTCGTCAGGGCGGGCTCGTTCTCGCGGACGATGGAGACCTGGCGAGCCCATTCGGCCTCGTACAGCGCCTGGGCGTATCCCGAGCTCTCCTGGCACTCGGCGTCGAAGGTCGCGATGCGGATCTCCTCCGCCTTCTGCTCGACCGTCTGCCGGTCGGCCGCCCCGTCGAAGGTCTTGCTGTAGGACTGTCCGGTGTACGCCTCGACCATCGAGGACGTGGGTGTTCCCCCGTCGCCGTTCGGACTGTCCGGCAGGTCGGTGAAACCGAGCGGTCGCATGCACTGCACCCATCGTCCGGCCGCTTCGAGGACGTCAGGGTCCCTCTTGGCCCCCTCCCAGGGGGAGAGAGCCAGACCGGCGACGTGGTTGTTGATCCGCTGCGCGGGGAACGACTCGCGAGCATCCTGCAGACAGTCGGCGTACTGATCGAGCTGCTCCTGCGGCCAGGTCATCGAGTCCGTCTGGGCGGCCCGCAGGGCGTCGTCGTTCGGATCGGGCGCCCCGCTGTAACCCCACGCCGTCGCTACGTCGACGTTGAAGAGGTTCCGGCCGCTCACCGTCACGGTCTCCGACCGCAACGCGACATCGACAGCGGGGCGCTGGTACGAGAACCCGTGCTCCTGCATGCACGGTTCCGTGAAGACGTCGACCAGATGATCGAGCTGGTCGTCCACCATGTAGGCGTCCAACGGCATCACCCACAGCGCGCGGTTCTGCTCGACGAGAATGCTCGGCGTCGAGACCCCGTCAGCACTGCTCACGGAGCACCCTGCCAGGCTGACCACCGCGAGAACGGCGGAGACGCGCCGGGCCCGTCCTATCACGCTCACCACCCACTCCTGCCAGGGCGCCGCAAGGCGCCGAGCGGCCCCCGGCGGCGCGGTGACGAACTACTACCTGCAGTCGGTTCCATACCCCGAGAACTTGGCCGAGCTCAACTTGTCATTGAACCCTCCGGGAGCATGCCCGGAAGAGTCACTGAGGTTGCCGTCCCCCGTACCCTTGGCGAGCGTGAAAGACGCGCCCTTGTACAGGTTGTCCACGTAGAACGTGGCGGAAGACTGCGTCCCGCGGTTCGAGACCGAAGACGCGCTGTCATTCGCGTTGCTCATCCCGGTGTAGTTGGACACACGAAAGTCGTGGTGGCAAGCAAAGAACTTCACGAGCGCGGTCCCAGAGCCATTCGTCTGGTAGTTCGCATCCCGCCAGGTACACGCATACGTTGAGGGGCAGTCGCTCGCTGCTGCTGACGCCGTCCCTGCAAAGCCGACCGTCGCCATCAGCGCGACGAACGCTGCCGCGACCACCCGGGTCGACTTTGACAAACACCTAAGCACAGCATTCATTAATTCTTCTCCGCTCTCGCATTGGGAGTGATTTCCTGAACGAGGACGCTAGCAGGCGGCGAACCTCGTGCGCAACCAAAGGCCCCATCTTCGATGCGGCACATACAGACCTGCCGCACGAACAGGTGACACTTCCTCGTCACACCGCCGATACGCAGCCGTCGAATCTCACCAGCCAGGAACTGCGCACATTCCGGGACGTTAGTCCTTGAGTGCTCCGCGTTTCGGGAAGATGCCTGTGTCCATCGGGATCGGGGCGCTCCCCGGGCGACTCGGGTTACGCGGCCCGGGTACCCGCTCGGACGAGCCACCACACACCAGTGAGTGCCACCGCGGCCAGCGACTACGTGCTCGACGCGCTCACCCCACACCGACCGAGCTCACGCGCGGGAACCGGGGCCGGGCGCTGGGCTGTGTTGCGCCGAGGTGTCCCGCGCAAGGCGGGTGCGGGGCTCGAGGCAGGTCCGACTCGGGCAGATTCGCGGTGCAGGGTCCGGCGAGCACGATGGCGTCCCCCGCACCTGCAACCCCGATGGGAACATCCGATGTCCGCTCGCCCCGGCAGGATCGCTCTGACCCTGCTCGCCCTCGCCGCCCTGACCGCCGCGGTCCGCAAGGTCCTGCGCTCGCCCTACACCACCGACCTGCGCTGAAACGCACCAGCCCCGACCAACCCGTCGCGGTCGTAGCAGATGCCTGGACGGCGGCACCTCGCGCGCTATGGAGACGTCGCGGGACCAGGCCCGGCGTGTGCGCGCCGGTACTGCTCGACCACGTGGAACCGGGCGCGGCCTCGATCAGCTGCCTCGATACCCCGGGCCTGCGCCCAGCGGCGGACCTCCGTTTCCCGTGGGTGCACGGGCAGACAACGCCTCACCCTGCTCCAGGCCCTCGAGGACCTGGTGTGTGCCGGGTTGCGTGGAGTCGGCTTGCTGGAATCTAGGCCACGGTGATCGGCTGTCTCATCTCGAACTCTACGGGCGTGACCCAACCCAGGGCGGCGGAGTGCCGTCGCTGGCGGTTGTGTGGACGATCTCGAGGTACTCGAAGATCGCGTTCACCAGCTCCAGGCGGGTGCGCCAGCGTTGCCGGTCCAGGAGCTCGACCTGCATGCGAGACCAGAACGACTCGATGACCGCGATGTCGTAGCAGTCGCCGATCGACCCCATCGAGGGCACCAGGCCAGAGTCCTTCGCCCGGCAGGTGAACGCCCACGACCCGAACTGCACCCCGTGATCGGAGTGAATGATCGTGCCAGGTGGCGGGCGTCGGGAGTCGATCGCCATGCCCAGGGCGTTGGTGACCAGCGCCGCAGTCGGGGAGGAGTCGATGGACCAGCCCACGACCCGCCGCGAGCACACGTCCAGCACGACCGCGCAGTAGACCTTGCCCTCGCGGGTGTGGTGCTCGGTGATGTCGGGGGTCTGCTGCACGAGTAGGTGACACCCAGGTGTGGTGCCGGGAGACGCCGCTGGAAGGATGTGCACCGTGCCCAGGCCCTATCCCCAGGAGTTCCGCGACGACGTCGTGGCCCTGGCTCGCCGCGGGGATGCTCCGATCGAGCAAGTCACGGCCGACTTCGGCATCGCCGAGTCGTGCCTGCGGAACTGGCTGCGTGATGCCGATGTCGCGGACGGCAACCGCCCCGGGGTGACCCGGACCGAGTCGGCCGAGCTGCGCGAGGCGAACCGGCGGATCCGTCTTCTCGAGCAGGAGAACGAGGTCCTGCGCCGCGCGGCCGCGTTCCTGTCCCAGGCACATCTGCCGGGAAAAGGCTCTACCCGCTCGTGAGTGAGCTCGCCGCCGACGGGGTGCCCGTCACGGTGGCGTGTCGGGGCCTGAAACTCGCAAGACAACCCTACTACCGGTGGCTCGCCGCGCCCGTCGGCGCACGCGAGGTCGCCCGGGCGCACCTCGCGAACGCGTTGTTCGACGCCCACCGCGACGACCCGGAGTTCGGCCACCGGCTGCTCGCCGACGAGGCCGCCCGCGCCGGACTGGTCGCCTGCGACCGCACGGTCTGGCGGATCTGCCGGGACAACCAGTGGTGGTCGGTGTTCGGCAAGAAGCGCTCGAAGAACGGGAAGAAGGCCGGTCCGCCGGCCCATGAGGACCTTGTGCCGCGCCAGTTCCGGGCGAACGAACCGAACCGGCTGTGGCTGCGGGACATCACCGAGCACCCACGGCCGAGGGCAAGGTCTACCTCTGCGCGATCAAGGACATGTTCTCGGGTCGGATCGTCGGGTACTCGATCGGCGACCGCATGGGGTCCCAGATCGCGGTGGACGCCCTGGCCAGCGCGGTCCGGCGGCGTCGTGACGTCGCGGGCTGCGTGGTCCACAGCGACCGGGGCAGCCAGTTCCGAAGCCGGAAGGTGGCCCGTGTCCTGGCCCGTCACGACCTTCTGGGGTCGATGGGGCAGGTCGCCTCCGCGGGCGACGACGCCGAGATGGAGAGCTTCTTCTCGCTGCTGCAGAAGAACGTTCTGGACCGCCGCCGCTGGGCCACACGCCACGAGCTGCGCCTGGCGATCATCACCTGGATCGAACGGACCTACCACCGACGACGACGCCAGGTCCGCCTCGGACGCCTGACACCCATCGAGTACGAGACGATCAAGACCACTCAGGTCGCACTCGCCGCCTGAGACCACCTGTCACCTACTTGTGCAGCAGACCCGTTTCACTGCGCGACCGAGCGCCCTCCCAGGATGACCGCGGTGATGACCAGACGCGCGCGACTCGACATACTCGAGCATCCCGGCCCGTGTCGCCGATGTCCTGAGACATGCTGTCGCCGATGTGATGAAATCAGACACCGCCACCCCGACCGGTGATGAAGGCCCGGACCTCACGGTCCGGGCCTTCGTGCATCCCGGGGTCGGACGGCCCCGGTGCCCGCCGACCGGAGAGCGCGCGGGCGCGCGGGCGACGACCCGGCGGGCTGTGGGCCGCGGGCGCAGGACCCCGTGGCACGACGACGTCGGGGATCGCGCGAGACGGCCGACAGCGCCGAGCTGGCCGCCGTCGGCGCAGCGGGCTGGCGTTCCCTGGTGCAGCGCCAGGTCGGCGCTCGCGAGTGCGTCAGCGTGCGGCGTCGCACCCCTCGGCGACGACGTCCTCGCGGTCGCGGCGCTCCTGCACCCGCCGGTCGCCCTCTCGCCGCTCGACGCCGCGCCGGTCCTCGGTCGCGCGCGCCCCGAGGTGGCGGCGCAGGTGCTCGGCGGGCGTCGTCGCGGCGGCGCCCTCGGCGATGCTGTCGGTGACCCGACGGGTGGCGACCGCGTCGCTGGCGATGCGGAACCGGTCGCGACCGGCCTGCTTGGCGCGGTACAGCGCGACGTCGGCTCGGGCCAGCGCGCTGCCGGGCGGGGACGCCTCGGTGATCAGCGCGATGCCGGCGGAGAACGTCACGCCGACGCCGGTCTCGTTCCACTCGGTGCGCAGGGCGCGGAGCATGTTCATCGCCTGCACGGTCTCGGTGCGGGGCAGGATCAGCACGAACTCCTCGCCGCCGTACCGGGCGGCGTAGTCCCGCATCCGCAGGTGCTGGGCGAGGGTGTGGCCGAACTTCTCCAGCACGAGGTCGCCCGCGGCGTGGCCCTGGGTGTCGTTGACGCACTTGAAGTGGTCGAGGTCGGCGATGACGACGCAGTCGCCGGGCACGGCCGTGGCGAGCCGCTCCTCGAGGGCGCGGCGGTTGTTCAGCGAGGTGAGCGCGTCGGTGCGGGCGTCGCTGAACAGGCGGCGGCGCAGCGTGCGCTGGTACTGCATGGACATCGAGATGACCTGGGCGATGGCGTACCAGGTGATGCCGTAGATGCCGACGCGGATCCAGGAGCCGACGTCGAACACGGGCACGATCGCCAGGTAGGTCGCCCAGGTGACCGGCAGCAGCGCGAGGGCTGCGCGGCCGTGGTGGAACAGGCCGACGAAGACGAAGCACAGCGGGATCAGGCCGACGAAGGCCGCGGCGATGCCGGTCGTGGTGAGCGCGAGCACGCCGAGCGCGACGATGACGCCGAGCGGGTAGAGCATCGTCCCGCGCGGGCTGCGCCGCCAGGGGTACCAGAGGCTGATCCCCGTCGCGGCGAGCATGGCCGCCGCGGTGCCGCCGAGCATCCACGCCGCGTGGCCGTCCACCCCGAGGCAGATCGCACCGATGACCATGACCAGGCAGCAGAACATCAGCAGGACGCGACCGGCCGCGGACGCGTTGCCGCCCGCACGGGCCCACGCGGGCACGCGCGCGAGCACGCGCACGGCCACGGGGTCCTCCATCGCCCGGTCCCGCGCGCGTGGCTCGTCAGCCCGCACGGCACTCATGGTGATCCCATCGGTCGAACCCCGACCGGACTGCAGACTTCGGGGCCGTTCTCCACGGAACCCCCGCGAACACCTGAGGTTCGCGGGGGTTCCCGGGGGTTCGTGCGCGGTCGTGCGCGGTTCGGCGCGCGACTCAGCGCCAGCGGAACAGGCGCGCGGACAGCGGCACGAGCACCACGGCCCACCCGGCCATCACCAGCAGCTCCTGGACGGGCAGGTCGGCGCCCACCCACCCGTCGAGCATGGCCTGCGACCCGGCACCGAGCGGCGTCCACACGGCGATCTGCTGGACCACGTCCGGCATGACCGGCAGCGGCAGCCACACCCCGGCGAAGAACAGCGACACGAAGTACAGCGTCATCCCGACCCCGGTCGCGGCACCGGCCGACGGCGCCCGCGCGGCGATCAGCGACCCGAGCCCGAACATCGCCGCGGCGGTCAGCACGAACGCCAGCAGCACGACGAGCGGCTGCGCGGGCGCCTGGACCTCGACCACGAGCACGCCGAGCACCAGCGTCAGCAGGGCGGCGCCCAGCAGCGCCCCGAGGTTCACGAGGATCTGCGCGACCAGCAGCCGCGAGGGCGGCAAGGGCGTCGTGGACAGCCGCCGCAGGACGCCCTGCCCCCGGTAGGTGGCGATGGTCGTCGGGTAGAGCGACAGGGCCACGGTCGCGACGGCCAGCGCGAGCACGATCGGGGTGTACCCGGTGATGCCGTTGATGGTGCCGAGCAGCGGGTCGTCCTCCGAGTAGGGCTGCGAGCCCCACGGCATCGCGAGGCCGAGCACGGTGAGCAGCAGCGGCGGGAACAGCAGGGCGAAGAACACGTTCGCGGGGTCCCGCAGCGCGAGCTTCCCCTCGACGACGGTGACGCGGGTGAGCGTCCGGGCGCTGGTGGCAGCCATGTCACACCTCGCTGGGGGTCGTGGCGGGCGCGTCGGCCTCGGGACCGACGCCGGTCAGGCGGACGAACGCGTCCTCGAGCGTGCTGCGGTGCACCCGCAGGTCGTGGGGGCGGACCCCGGCGTCGGCGAGCGCGACCATGACGTCCTGGACGACGTTCCCGGTACCCCGCACCCGGACGTCGGCGCCCGCGTCCTCGACGGCGCTCACGGACCCGAGCACCCGCAGCACGTGCGCGTCGAGCGGGATGGAGGGGCGGAACGTCAGCGTCTGCTCCGCGCCGACCTGGGCCGCGACCTCGGCGGGCGTGCCCTGCGCGACCACCCGACCGGCGTCGACCAGCACGACGCGGTCGCAGAGGTGCTCGGCCTCCTCCATGAAGTGCGTGACGAGCACGATGGTGACGCCGCGCCGCCGGACCGCCTCGACGACGTCCCAGGTGTCCCGGCGCGCCTGCGGGTCGAGACCGGTGGTGAGCTCGTCGAGGATCGCGATCTCGGGGTCGCCGACCAGCGCGAGCGCGATGGAGAGCCGCTGCTTCTGCCCGCCGGACAGCGCCGCGTACCGGGTGCCGGCCTTGTCGAGCAGGCCGAGGTCGCGCAGCAGGTCGTCGGGGTCGAGCGGGTGGTCGTAGAAGCACGCGTACTCCTCGACGGCCTCGCGCACGGTGATCCGGGCGGGCAGCGCGCTCTCCTGGAGCTGGAGCCCGACGCGCTCGCGCAGCGCGGCGCCGTCGCGCTCGGGGTCCAGGCCGAGCACCGAGACGGTGCCGCCGTCGCGCTCGCGCAGCCCGGCGATCATCTCGACGGTCGTGGTCTTCCCCGCGCCGTTGCGGCCGAGGACGCCGACGATCTCGCCGCGGCCGACGGTCAGGCTGACGTCGGCGACGGCGACCGTGCGACCGTACGTCTTGCGGAGGTGGTCCACGCGGATCACCGGGTCGTGCGTCGTGGGTGCGGGCATGACGGTCTCGCCTCCTCGCTGTCGGAGCGGGTGGTGCGGGTTCGTGCAGGTGCGGGTGCGGGTGCGGCCCGCGGCGGTCAGCCGCGGCGGGGCGCGATGGCCCGCCGGGTGGCGAGCAGCCAGAACGCGGCGCCCAGCGCCACGGCGAGCACGAGAGTCACGGCCGCGAGCAGGACGGCCGGCGGGACGTCGGGGAACGGCAGCCAGCCGGTCCGGGAGTCGATGATGGCCGTGACGAGGATGATCGGACCGACGGTCAGCGGCAGGGTGAGCGTGCCCCACCAGCCCCCGGCCCCGGCGTAGACGGTGCCGACGAGCAGGCCGCTGAGGTACGCGACCAGGAACGTCGCGACGTAGGCCACGAGCAGGTCGCCGAACCCGGTGCCGGGCTCGAACCAGCCCTGCTCCTCGGTGCCCCAGCCCCAGCCCACGGCCTCGTACCAGATCCGCTCGACCTGCATCGCCAGGGACATCAGCAGCGCGAACGCCAGGGCGACGCCGGTCGTGGCGGCCAGCGCGCCGGCGGCGTACGAGCGGCGGGTCATGCCGTTCGCGACGTGCACCTGCGGGTAGGCGAGCGCCATGCCGATCAGCACGGAGAACGGGAACCAGACCGCGCTCTGCCGGGCGAACCAGAGGATCGACAGCGACGGGTCGACGCCGAACGCACGCATGCCGAGCGGTGCCGCGACGACGACGAGGACGACGAACGCCCAGTACCAGACGGCGATCTGCGCGAACCAGGTGACGAGCGTGCGCGCGGTGCGCAGCGTCGGGGAGGTGCGGCGCGGCACGGGGCCGGACCACAGGTCGCCGCCCCGGGCGGTGGTGGCGGTCATCGGACCCTCCCCATCTCGGCGGCCGCCTCGGTGGCGCCGTCGGCGGTCAGGTGCACGAACAGGTCCTGCAGCGGCACGGGACCGAGCTCCAGCCCGGCGGCACGGGCACCGGCGGCCTCGCCGTCGTCCAGCGTCGCGAGCACCGTGGCCTGCGCGGTGCCGCCGAGCTGCTGGCGCCCGAGCACGGTGCGCCCGACCACGAACCGGTCGACCTCCCGGACCGGACCGGTGACGGCGACGCCCCGGGTGCGCAGCGCGTCGGCGTCCTGAGCGAGCAGCACGCGGCTGCGGTCCAGGACCACGACGTGCTCCAGCAGCCGCTCGACCTCGCCGATCAGGTGGCTGGACAGCACGATCGTGCGGGGGTGCGCGATGTAGTCCTCCAGCAGCGCGTCGTAGAACGCGTACCGGGACGGCGCGTCGAGGCCGAGGTGCACCTCGTCCAGGATGGTGAGCTCGGCGCGGGACGCGAGGCCGAGGACGATGCCGAACGCGGACTTCTGCCCGCGGGACAGCTTCGGCGGCTTCATCGACGGGTCGAGGTCGAACACGTCCATGAGCCGCTCCGCGACCTCGCGGGAGAACTGCGGCCGCGACTGCTCGGTGAACCGGAGGTTGGTGCGCAGCGTGTCGGTGTCGACGACGTCGCCGGACTCGCGGACCAGCGCGACGCGGGACAGCAGCTCGGCGTTCTCCCAGGGCTGCTGGCCGCCGACCAGCACGCTGCCGGACGTCGAGCGGCGGTAGGCGGCGACGACGGAGGCCAGCGTGGTCTTGCCGGAGCCGTTGCGGCCGAGCAGCCCGGTGATGGACCCGGCGGGGATGCTCAGCGACACCGCGTCGAGGGCCGTCTTGCGGCCGTACCGCACGGTGAGGTCGCGGACCTCGACGCCCAGCGGCGTCCCGGGGGCCGGCAGGGCAGCGGTCACGGGGCACCTCCGGCGGCGGCACCCGGCGCCTGGGCGGCGCGGGCGAGCAGGCGGGCGACGACGTCCTCCACCGGGATGCCGAGCGCGCGGGCCTGGTCGGCGACCGGGTCGACGGACTCGGCGAAGAACGACTCCCGACCCTCCGCGCGCAGCCGCTCGGGGGCCCCGGGGGCGACGAACATGCCCACGCCGCGGCGCTTGTACAGGATGCCGTCGTCGACCAGCTGGGCGAACGCCTTCGCCGCGGTGGCGGGATTGATGCGGAAGGTGGTGGCGTACTGCGTCGTGCTCATCACCTGCTCCTCGGGCTGGAGGTCGCCCCGCAGGACGTCCTGGCGGATCTGGTCGGCGATCTGCACGTAGATGGGGTCGCGGCCGTCGAACACGGTGACCATCCTCCCTCTCGCGCCTCGTTCGCTGGTTCGTTACTTCACTAATGAACCACAGAGCCGGGCCGGGCACAACCCCCGGGACGGGACGCGCGCGAGCCCGGGACCGTGGCGGTCCCGGGCTCGCGGGTGGTGCGGGGTGCGCGGCGGCGCGCCGCCGTCGGGGTCAGGCCGTGACGCCCAGGCGGGCCGCCAGCAGCTCGGCGACCTGCACGGCGTTGAGCGCCGCCCCCTTGCGCAGGTTGTCGTTCGAGATGAACAGGGCCAGCCCCTTCCCGTCGGGCGCCCCCTCGTCCTGCCGGATGCGCCCGACCAGCGACGGGTCCACGCCCGCGGCGGCCTGCGGCGTCGGGACGTCCGCGAGCTGCACGCCGGGCGCGCCCGCGAGGACCTCGGACGCGCGCGCCGGGGTGATCGGCCGGTCGAACTCGGCGTTCACGGACAGCGAGTGCCCGGTGTACACCGGCACGCGCACGCAGGTGCCGGAGACGAGCAGGTCCGGCAGCCCGAGGATCTTGCGGGACTCGTGCCGGAGCTTCTGCTCCTCGTCGGTCTCGAGCAGGCCGTCGTCCACGACCGAGCCCGCGAGCGGGATGACGTTGAACGCGATCGGCGCGACGTACTTCACCGGCGCGGGGAACGTCACGGCGGACCCGTCGTGCACCAGCGCCAGCGTGTCCTGCTGGACCGCTGCGCGGACCTGGTCGTCGAGCTCGCGCGCCCCGGCGAGCCCGCTGCCGGACACCGCCTGGTACGTCGAGATCACGAGGCGGCGCAGCCCGGCCTCCTCGTGCAGCACCCGCAGCACGGGCATGGCGGCCATCGTCGTGCAGTTCGGGTTCGCGACGATGCCCTTGCGGATCTCGTCCAGCGCACCGGGGTTCACCTCGGAGACCACCAGGGGCACGTCCGGGTCCCGGCGCCAGGCCGAGGAGTTGTCCACCACGGTGGCGCCCGCGGCGGCGAACCGCGGCGCCTGGGCCAGGGACGTCGCGCCGCCGGCGGAGAACAGCGCGATGTCGAGCCCGGTGGGGTCGGCGGTCTCGGCGTCCTCGACCACGACGTCGGTGCCGCGCCACGGCAGCGTCGTCCCGGCGGAGCGCGCCGACGCGAAGTAGCGCATCTCCGCCACCGGGAAGTCACGCTCCTCCAGCAGCCGGCGCATGACGGCGCCGACCTGCCCGGTCGCCCCGACGACGCCGACCCGCAGGCCCGCGCGCACGTCCTCGCTCATCGTCCCGTCCCTCCGTACACCACGGCCTGCTCGTCGGCACTGTCCAGGTCGAACGCGGTGTGCACGGCGCGCACCGCCTCGTCGAGCTGGTCGGCGCGGGTGACCACCGAGATGCGGATCTCGGAGGTGGAGATCATCTCGATGTTGATCCCGGCGTCGGACAGCGCCGCGAACAGCTTCGCGGAGACGCCCGGGTGCGACTTCATGCCCGCGCCGATCAGCGAGAGCTTGCCGATGGTGTCGTCGTACTGCAGCGACGTGAAGCCGATGTCCGGCTGGTGCTGCGTGAGCGCGGCCGTGGCCGCGGCGCCGTCGGAGGCGGGCAGCGTGAACGAGATGTCCGTGCGGCCGGTCGACGCGACCGAGACGTTCTGGACGATCATGTCGAGGTTCACGCCCGAGCCCGCGACGACCTCGAAGATCCGCGCGGCCTTGCCGGGCACGTCCGGCACGTCGACGATCGTGATCTTGGCCTCGCTGCGGTCGTGCGCGACGCCGGCGATGATCGGCTGCTCCATCGGTGCTGCTCCTTCTGCTGCTGCGCTGTCGGCGCTGCCGGCGGTCGTGCCGGCGGGCGCGGGCTCGTCGGTCACCAGGGTGCCGGTGCGGGTCGAGAACGACGAGCGCACGTGCACGGGCACCTGGTAGCGGCGCGCGTACTCGACGCAGCGCAGCATCAGCACCTTCGCGCCGCTGGCCGCCATCTCGAGCATCTCGTCGTAGCTGATCCGGTCGATCTTGCGGGCCGACGGCACGATGCGGGGGTCCGCCGTGAACACGCCGTCGACGTCGGTGTAGATCTCGCAGACGTCGGCGCCGAGGCCCGCCGCGAGGGCGACGGCGGTGGTGTCGGAGCCGCCGCGCCCGAGCGTGGTGACGTCGTTGGTGCGCTGCGTGACGCCCTGGAACCCGGCGACGATCGCCACCGCGCCGGAGTCGACGGCGGCCTGGATGCGGCTCGGCGTCACGTCGATGATGCGCGCCTTGCCGTGCACGTCGTCGGTGATCACTCCGGCCTGCTGGCCGGTGAACGACTGCGCCTCGACGCCCAGGTTGCTGATCGCCATGGCGAGCAGGGACATCGAGATGCGCTCGCCCGCGGTCAGCAGGATGTCCATCTCCCGCTGCGGCGGCAGGGGCGTGACCTGCTGCGCGAGGTCGATGAGCTCGTCGGTGGTGTCGCCCATCGCGGAGACCACCACGACGACGTCGTCGCCCGCGCGCTTGGCCTCCGCGATCCGCTTCGCGACGCGCTTGATGCTGTCGGCGTCAGCGACCGAGGAACCGCCGTACTTCTGCACGATGAGGGCCACGAGAGGGACTTTCCAGGCGCGGGGCGCGGTCGCTGTCGACGACCGACGGGGTCGGGACGGAGTCTAGGAGGCCGCGGCGTCGGCCACCCCTCCCCGCCCGCATCGCGGGACCGCACCGCCCGCGCGCGACGGGGGCTCAGAGCAGGTCGGCACCGAGCCGGACGATCAGCACCGCCACGACCACCAGGAACACCACCCGCACGAACCCGCTGCCCCGCGCGATGGCGGTCCGTGCGCCGAGGTACGCGCCGAGCACGTTGGCCGCGCCGACCAGCAGGCCGAGCCGCCACAGCGGCGCCCCCTGGACGGCGAAGACGAGCAGGGCGCCGAGGTTGGTCGCGGTGTTGACGATCTTGGCCTGCGCGGACGCCTCCAGGAACGCGTAGCCGAGGACCCCGACCAGCGCGATCACCAGGAACGACCCGGTGCCCGGGCCGAGCAGCCCGTCGTAGAACCCGATCGCCAGGCCGAGCCCGAGCGCGACAAGCAGGTGCGTGCGGCCCTGCCAGCGCAGGGCGGTCGCGCGGCCGACCTGCGGGCGGGCCACGGTGTAGACGGCCACGGCGACCAGCGCGACCAGGATGATCGGCACGAAGACGTCCTCGGGCAGCAGCGAGGCCAGCGCCGCGCCACCCCCGGCGCCCGCGAGCGCCGCGCCCGCCATCGGGCCCGCGGTCCGCAGGTCGGGCTGCACCCGCCGGTAGTACGTCGCGGCGCTCACCGACGTGCCGAGGATGCCCGCGAGCTTGTTCGTGGCGAGCGCCTGCACCGGGCTGATCCCCGGCACCAGCAGCAGCGCGGGCAGCTGGACCAGGCCCCCGCCGCCGACGACGGCGTCCACCCAGCCGGCGGCGAACCCCGCGAGGACCAGCAGCAGGACGGTGGCGAGGGAGAGCTCGAGGCCCGAGACCGTCACGAGGCGCGGTGCGCGGCGACGATCGCGGCGCCCGCGTGCCAGAGCGTCCCGGCCACGGCGCGGGCACGCTCCTCGCCACCGACGTACCCGGCGACCATCGCCCCGTCGCGGAGCATCACGAGGTCCTCGGCGACGGCCTGCGGGTCGGGCACGTCGAGGTCGGCCAGCAGCGCGGTCGCGGACTCGACCAGCCACCGGCGGTGCGCCGCCACGACGACCCGCACCGGGTGCGCGGGGTCGGCGTACTCGGCGGCGGCGTTGATGAAGGGGCACCCGCGGAAGCCCGCGGTGCACGACTGGCTGCCCAGGAGGTCGGCGTACCCGCGCAGCACCGCGCCCGCGTCGTCGGGGTGCGCCGCGCGCACGACGTCGAGCGCGGAGCGCTCGGACGCCGCGACCGCCTCCAGGTAGGCGACCACGAGGGCGTCCTTGGTCGGGAAGTGCCGGTAGAACGTGACCTTGCTGACCCCGGCGGCGGCGATGACGCGGTCGGCGCTGACCGCGCGGATGCCGTCCGCGTAGAACAGGCGGGACGCGGCGTCGAGGATGCGGGCCGCGGGGCCGGCCGCGGCGGGGAGCGGCAGGGCGGGGGCGGTGGGCAGCACGGCGGACCTCCTCGGGGTCGAGCGGGCGAGCGTGGTCCCCCGGGTGCCCAGTCTGGCACGGGGGTCGCGCGGTGCTCTAATGTAGACGTACTAGTTCGTCTACCTGAGGAGCGCGCATGTCCGCCGTGTACACCGCCACCGCCACGTCGACCGGTGAGGGCCGCCGCGGCGGCCAGGTCACCAGCAGCGACGGCGTCCTCGACTTCACCCTCGCCATCCCGGCCGAGATGGGTGGCGCGGGTGGCGGCACCAACCCCGAGCAGCTGTTCGCCGCCGGGTGGTCCGCCTGCTTCCACTCCGCGCTCAAGTCCGTCGCCGCCGCCGAGAAGACCCCGATCCAGGACAGCGCCGTCGTCGCCGACATCGGCATCGTCCCGATCGAGACCGGGTACACGCTGACCGCGACCCTGCACGTGGAGATCGGCGGGCTCGACCAGGCCGCCGCCGAGGCGCTCGTCGCCAAGGCCCACCAGGTCTGCCCGTACTCGAACGTCACGCGCGGCAACATCGACGTGCAGCTGGACGTCACCGTCGCCTGACCCCGGCGCCCGCCCGCGGCCGGTCCGGCGCGCGGGCGGGTCCGGTCCTACCCTGGGCCCAGGACGGGCACGGTCGGCCGTCCACGGCCCACCCGGGCCGTCCACCCCAGGGGAGCAGGGTGCCGGTGACCACGACGGACGACGACGACACCGTCGCCACGGTGCTGCCGTGGCTGGCCACCGACCGGGACGTGCTGCTGCGCGGCGAGCGGGGCAGCGGCAAGAGCACGACGCTCGAGGCGCTGCGGCGGGACCTGTCCGGCCGCCGGGTGCCCGGGGTGCTGCTGCGCGCCAGCGGGCCCGCCCCGTTCGCCGCGGTGCTCGACCACCCCTCGGCCCCCACCCGCGTCGCCGACGAGTCCGGCCTCGTCGCCTGGCTGTCCGACGAGGTCGCCGAGCGGCGCAGCGTGCTGATGCTCGACGACGTCGACCGGCTCGACCCCGGGAGCCTGCGCGTCGTCCAGCGCGCCCTCGTCCGGACGTCGGTGCGCCTCGTCGGCACGACCACCACCGACCTGCTGCGCGCACCCGCGACCGGCAGCCGCGAGCTGCTCGTCGCCCGCGCCCCCGCCGAGGTGCGGATCCCCCCGCTCGGCCTCGCCGCGCTCGACGCGCTCACCTCCGACGTCCTCGACGGCCCCGCCGACGCCACGCTCACCGGCACCCTGCTCGCCCAGTCCGGGGGCAACCCGGGCGTCGCCGTCGCCCTGCTCGCCGCCGCCCGCGCGCAGGGGGCGATCCGGCGCCGGGACGGGCGGTACGTCGACGACGGCCGCCTGCTCGACGTCCCCGCGGACGCCGTGGCGGCGCTGCTGCTCGGCAACCACGACCCCGCCCTGGTGCGGGCCCTCGAGCGGCTCGCGGTGCTCGGGCCCGTGACCCTCGACGTCGCCACCCACCTCGTCGGCCCGGACGCGCTGGACGACCTCGCCGACGCCGGCCGGCTGGTCGAGCTCGACGTCGCCGGGACCGGCTCCCTGCTCGTCGTCGCCCCGCCCGCGCTCGCCCGCGCGCTGCGCGACCGCGTCGCCCCCGCCCACCGGCGGCGCCTCGTCGCCGCGACCCGCGAGCACGCCGGGGACGCCGTCACCGCGGTCGAGCAGCCGCCGGAGGACCTGGCCGGGCTGCTGTCCCGCGACACCACGGGCGGCACCGAGTTCCTGCGGTGGAGCAGCCAGGTCGCCGGCGTCGTGCACGAGCGAGCCGCCCAGGAGGAGGCGTCCGCCCGCGCCGCCTGGGCTCGCGACCAGCGCCTGGCCACCGCGAACGACTACCTCACGGTGCTCATGCGCCGCCCCGCCCGGGACCGGATCGCCGCGGTGTTCCGCGAGACCCACCGCACCCCCGAGGACACCGAGGCGGACGTCGTCGCCTTCCGGTACCTGCGCCGCCGCTGGGAGTCCTGGCACGACGGGGACGCCCCCGAGCCCGGCAGCCCGAGCGGGACGGACGGCGCCGTCGACGCGGTGTCGCGGCTCGAGGACCTCAAGGAGCAGCTGGTCACCGCGATGCGCGACGGCACACCCCCGGAGGACGTCGCCGGCGCGCCGCCCGCCGACGTCGACGCCCCGGTGTTCCACGGCGGTCCCGAGGTGCTGCGCGCGGCCGCGCTCCTCGAGGCCGGCCGCCCCGACCTCGCCCTCGCCGTGCTGGACCGCGCGGGCGAGGACGACGCGGGGCCGGAGGTCCGGCACTACCGCGTCGCGCTGCGCGTCCAGGCGCTCACCCACCTCGACCGCCTCGACGAGGCCGAGCGCCTCGCCCGGCGCCACCTGGGCGCCGCGTACGACACCCACGACGCGTTCGCCGTCCGGGTGCACGCCACGACGCTGGCGGAGGTGCTCACCTTCGCGGGCGAGGTCGACAGCGGCTGGCAGGTGCTCAGCACCGCGCTCCGCCTCGGCCCCGCCGGACCCATCGAGACCACCTTCTACCGGCGGGGCCTCGCGCTCGGCTCCGTGCTGCAGGTGCGCGCCGGGCACGTCGACCTGGCCCGCGCGGTCCTCGGCGAGCTGGAGCGCGCCCCGCGCGTCTACCGACCGCTCGTGCGCTCGCTGCGGGTGGTCGGCGCCGTCGCGGTCGCCGTCGCCACCGGCGACCGCACCACGGCGGGCGAGATCGCCTGGCGGGCCGGGCTCTCCTACGCCGAGGCGGGCTACCGGCAGCCCGCCCTGATCACCTGGGCCTTCGGCCCACCCGTCCTCACGCCCGAGCGCGCCGCCGCCCTGCGCGCCACCCGCGAGGGCGTCGTCCTGCCGATGCTCGACCCCTACCTCGACCTGCAGCTCGCGCTCGCCGACCGCAACGAGGACGCCGTCGCCGCCACCCTGCCGGGCGTGCTCCCCCAGGTCGCCCGGACCCTCACCACGACCGCCCGCGAGGTCCTCGGGCTCGACACCCCGGCCGCGCCCGTGCGCGCCGCCACGCCGACCGAGGCCCTGTCGGACCGCGAGCGCGAGGTCGCCGCGCTCGCCCGCGAGGGTCACGGCAACCGCGAGATCGCGGACCGGCTGCACCTCAGCGTGCGCACCGTCGAGAACCACATGAGCCGCGCCCTGCGCAAGCTCGGCCTGCAGGGCCGGACGGACCTGCGCCGCTGGAGCGGCACCTGAGCGACGCGCTCAGCGCTGCAGCGCGTCGTACTCCGCCTCGGCCGCCACGTCGTCGTCCACGTCCAGGCGCACGTGCGCCAGCAGCGTCTGCAGGGTCCGCAGCACGCTCGACAGCCGCTCGCCCCACACCGACAGGTACGAGAACTGCCACCACCACAGCGCCTCGAGGACGTGCCCCGACTCGTGGTGCCGCAGCCCCTGCACGAGCGCGCCCGCCACCGACACCAGCTCACCCGACAGCGTCGCGGTCGCGACCTCGCCACCCAGCACCGGGTCCACGACCTCGACGTACTCGTCCACGCCCTCCAGGGCGTTCGCCAGCGCGGCACGCAGCGGCTCGACGTCCGGGTCCGGGCCGACGTCCGGCTCGTAGCGCTCCGACGGCACCACGTCCACGATCGCCCCGAGCCGCGCCCCCACCGCCAGCACGTCCGACACCGCGAGCAGCAGCAGCGGGATCGCCGCGTCCGGGTTCGCGCCCGCACCGACCTCCGTGACCGTCGTCAGGTACGCGCGGGACTCCCGCGCCATCGTGTCCGCCACGGCCCGCAGGTCGGCGGCCTCGGGGTCGAGCGCGACCTCGTCCACCCCGACGGGCTCGGCGGCGTCCACGGGGGTCGGCAGGTCCTGGTTCCCGGTCACGCCGCCATGGTGCCCCTCAAGCGCGCACCCCGCCCGTCCACAGGCACGCGCGGGAGCGCGGGACGGGTGCCACCACCCCGCGTGTCAGGCGCTGATGCGTCGCCTGCCCTCGAACGCCCGACCCAGCGTCACCTCGTCGGCGTACTCCAGGTCGCCGCCCACCGGCAGCCCGGACGCGAGCCGGCTGATCGTCAGGCCCATCGGCACCAGCAGCCGCGCCAGGTACGTCGCCGTGGCCTCGCCCTCGACGTTCGGGTCCGTGGCCAGGATGACCTCCGTGACCGTGCCGTCCGCCAACCGGGTCAGCAGGTCCTTGATCCGCAGGTCGTCCGGCCCGACGCCCGCGATCGGGTTGATCGCCCCGCCGAGCACGTGGTACCTCCCGCGGAACTCCCGCGTGCGCTCGATGGCGACGACGTCCTTCGGCTCCTCGACCACGCACAGCACCGCGGCCGACCGGCGCGGGTCGCGGCAGATCCGGCAGAGGTCCTCCTCCGCGACGTTCCCGCACTGCTCGCAGAACCGCACGCGCGCCTTGACCTCGGTCAGCGCGTCCACCAGACGGCGCACGTCCGTCGGGTCCGCCGCGAGGATGTGGAACGCGATCCGCTGCGCGCTCTTGGGACCGACGCCGGGCAGCCGCCCCAGCTCGTCGATCAGGTCCTGGACCGCGCCCTCGTACACGGCACCAGGGTACGGCCCAGCACCGTCAGGACCCGACGGCGACGCGTCAGTAGCCCTCGTCCACGAGCTCCTCGATCACGGTCGCCCGCAGCACCTGCACCACCAGCGGCACCCCGGACAGGCCGTTCGACCCGATGTCCGGGTCGTCCATCGACGGCTCGTCGTCGGCCCACCGGTTGCGCTCGGGCGCCGCGGCGGCCCGGGCGGCACCCGCCTCGGCCGCCGCGCGCGCGGCGCGCACGCGGTC
>NZ_RFFI01000040.1 GCF_003696205.1 Cellulomonas triticagri | reverse complement strand
GGTCCCGGGCTCCCGGGTGCCGGTGCCGGTGGCGGCGGGGAGGCCGCCGGGCGGTGGTCGCTGCTGCCGCCCCGCGAGACCGACCCCACCCGCCGCGCGCACGCCCTCGCCGCCCAGCTGCTCGACCGGCACGGCGTGCTCACCCGGGCCGTCGCGCCCGCCGAGGGCGTCGCCGGGCAGTTCGCCCCGGTCTACCGGGTGCTCGCGGCCCTGGAGCAGGCCGGGCAGGTGCGGCGCGGGTACTTCGTCGAGCACCTCGGCGGCTCGCAGTTCGCGCTGCCGGGCGCCGTCGACCAGATCCGCGCGGAGGCGCGCCAGATCGAGCGGATCGCCGAGCAGTCCGTGCCCGCCGACGTGGACCGCGCGGTGGTCCTGCTCGCCGCGACCGATCCCGCCAACCCGTACGGGGCGGCGCTCGGCTGGCCGACCCGGCCCGACGCCCCCACCGGGCACCGACCGGGGCGCAAGGCCGGGGCGGTCGTCGTGCTGGTCGACGGCGCCCTCGCGCTCTACCTGGAGCGCGGCGGGCGCACCGTGCTCACCTTCAGCACCGACGAGCACGTGCTGCGGCTCGCGACCGCCCGGCTCGCGGACGCCGTCCGCGCCGGACAGCTCGGCCGCGTCACCCTCGTGCGCGCGGACGGCGAGGAGCTGCTCGCGGGCGGCGGGTCGGCCACGGCACTCGGCCGGGCGCTGGCCCTCGCGGACTTCGCCCCGACGCCGCGCGGGCTGCGGCTGCGAGGGGCCCGGTGACCGGGCGGAGTCGCCCCGGACCGCGCGCCGGGGGGTGCCGTGCCTGAGGGCGACATCCTCGCGCGCACCGCCCGCCGGCTCGACGAGGCCCTGGCAGGACGGGAGGTGGTCCGCTCGGACATCCGCTGGCCGACCGCCGCGACCGTCGACCTCGTCGGACGCACCGTGCTCGGCACCGCGTCCTACGGCAAGCACCTGCTCACCCGCTTCGACGACGACCGCACCCTGCACACCCACCTGCGCATGGACGGGTCCTGGCGGGTCGCCCGGACCGGCTCCCCGGGCGCGCGCGCCGCGAGCCCCGCCGTGCGGGTCGTCCTCGCCAACGCCACCTGGACGGGCGTCGGCGAGCTCATCGGGATGCTCGACGTCGTCCCCACCCGCGACGAGCACACCCTGATCGGCCACCTCGGACCTGACCTCCTCGCCCCCGACTTCGACACCGTCGGCCTGCCGGAGGCGCTGCGCCGGTACGCCGCGCGCGGTGCGACGCCCGTCTGCGAGGTGCTGCTGGACCAGACCGTCGTCGCGGGCATCGGGACGATCTACATGGCGGACTCGCTGTTCCTCGAGCGGATCTGGCCGTGGACCCCCGCCGCGGAGGTGCCCCACCCGGGCCGGCTGCTGCGCGTCGCCCGGGCCATGATGCAGCGCTCCGTGGGGTCGTCCAGCCCGTCGACCACCGGGGAGGTGTACCGGGGGCGCACGACCTGGGTGCACGGCCGGCTGCGGGAGCCGTGCCGCCGGTGCGGGGCACCCGTGCGGCGCGGGCTCGCGGGCCACCCACCGATGGAGCGGCCCGCGTACTTCTGCGGCGTCTGCCAGGCACCGCCCACCGCGACGACGGGCTGACTTGGCACGAGGCCGCGTCGCCCCCGACGCCGGGCGCGACGCGCTGCGCACGACGGGGACGCCGGTCCGACCGCGCCGTGGGGGCGACGACCGGGGAGGCGGCCTGAGCACGGCGAGATCCGGGCACGGCGTCGCCCCGACCCGGGCAACCGGGGCCGGCCCAGGACGCGACGACGCCCGGTCCGTGCCGCCGAGCGAGGGCGGACGCGACCGGGCGTCGTGGGTTCGGGTGGTGCTCCCCGGGGGGTTCAGCCGATCGGGGTGAGCTCCGGACGTCGCCGCCAGGTGCGGTCCTGGGCCGCCAGGGCCGACGCGAGGTCGGCCGGGACGGTGTCGGGGATCAGCAGACCCTCGGCGACGGCGATGCGGTCGCTGACCTCACGGAGGACGAGCGACAGCGGCGTGTCCAGCGCCTCGCAGATGCTGGCCAGCAGCTCCGACGACGCCTCCTTCTGCCCACGCTCGACCTCGCTGAGGTAGCCCAGCGACACGCGGGCGGCGGAGGACACCTCGCGCAGGGTGCGTCCCTGCCGCTGACGGGCATCCCGCAGCACGTCACCGATCTCTCGGCGCAACACGACCATCTGGCGTCCTCCTCTCTTGTCCCGATCCTGCTCCTGCCGCACCGTCGCGGTGCCCGCGGGGGCGTTCCGGACGACTGCGGCACCCTTGTGGCCCCGCTTGGGGAGGCTCCCACCGTACAGGTCGCCACCGACACGGGCAGCGTCGGGGCGGGGGGCGGGCCTGGTGTTCCTCACGACCTCCACAACGCGGTCGCGGCCCCGGGTGTTCCCGGGTCCTCCCCGGCCGGTGCGGCGGAGACGGCGGCAAGCGCCTCCCGGAGCACCGCGTCGCAGGTGGCGGTGCGGATCGCCGCCCGGTCCCCCGTCAGTGCGAGGGTGCGCACCACGGTGCCCGCGGGGGTGGCGACGGCGACGTGCACGGTCCCGGGTGAATTGCCGTCCTGCTGCTCCGGTCCAGCGACACCGGTGGTCGACAGGCCGACGTCGGCGCGCAGCAGCGGGCGCACCCGCTCGGCCATCTGCCGGGCGACCTCGGGGTGCACGGCCCCGTGCGCGGCGAGCAGCGTCGCGTCGACGCCGAGCACCTCGGCCTTGGCGTCGGTCGCGTAGGCGACGACTCCCCCACGCAGGGCGCGCGAGGCGCCGGGGACGTCCACGAGCCGGGCGGCGACCTGCCCACCGGTCAGGGACTCGGCGGTGGCGACGGTCCAGCCGCGCTCGCGCAGGGCCGCGAGCAGCGCGGCGGCGGTGCCGCCGTCGACCGCGACGGGCTCCACCCCGGTCACCGCGAGGGCGCGACCGCGTCCGGTCCGGCGCCGTGGTGCCCGGCGGACTCGTCGGGCGTGGTGGTGCCGGTCGCGGCGGCGTGCCGGGTGACCTCGGAACCACCGGCGGTGTGCTCGCGGTGCACCCGCACGGCGGTGCGCACGTAGTCGGCCCCGGTGACGAGGGTGACCACCACGGCGGCGGCCATGAGGACGCTCGCGGCGACGAGCGCGATCGTGGGCAGGCGGTCGAGCGGCAGCAGGAACGCGCCGACGGCCACGGACTGCAGGACGGTCTTGATCTTGCCGCCGCGCGACGCGGGCAGCACGAGGTACTTCAGCAGGAAGAACCGCATGACCGTGATGCCGAGCTCGCGCACGAGGATCGCGGCCGTCACCCACCAGCTGAGGTCGCCCAGCCACGACAGCGCGACCAGCGCGGCGCCGATCAGGGCCTTGTCCGCGATGGGGTCGAGCAGCTTGCCGAGGTCCGTGACCAGCCCGAGGCGCCGGGCGAGGTACCCGTCGACGCGGTCGGTCGCGGCGGCGACCACGAACAGGCCGAGCGCGACGAGGCGCCAGGTCAGGTCGTCGCCGCCGTCCACCAGGAGGGCCCAGGCGAAGAACGGCACGACGACGATGCGGGCCACCGTCACGACGTTGGCGACGTTCATCGGCGAAGGGCTGCTCACCCCGACAGACTACGGGGCCGAGGCGCCGCGGTCAGACCAGCGGGGCTCAGCGCAGGTCGTCGGCGTCGTCGAAGTAGTCGACGGCCTCGGGCGGCTCACCCGGCATCCGGCCCTCGGGCGCGGCGTACCGGTCCTCCCCCGCGGACGCGCCGCCGGGCTCGGGCTCGCCGCGCAGCATCGCCAGCGTCCCGGGCAGGTCGTCGGGCTGCACGAGCACCTCGCGGGCCTTCGAGCCCTCGGACGGGCCGACGATCTCGCGGGACTCCAGCAGGTCCATGAGCCGACCGGCCTTGGCGAAGCCGACGCGGAGCTTGCGCTGCAGCATCGACGTCGAGCCGAACTGCGAGGTGACCACGAGCTCGGCCGCCTGCAGCAGCAGGTCGAGGTCGTCGCCGATGTCCTCGTCCACCTGCTTCTTGGCGGCGGTGACGGTGACGTCCTCGCGGTAGACCGGCTTGAGCTGCTGCTTGACGTGCGCGACGACGGCGTGGATCTCGCTCTCGGAGACCCAGGCGCCCTGGGTGCGCATCGGCTTCGCGGCGCCCATGGGCAGGAAGAGCGCGTCACCCTGGCCGATGAGCTTCTCGGCGCCCGGCTGGTCGAGGACGACGCGGGAGTCGGTGAGCGAGGAGGTCGCGAACGCGAGCCGGGACGGCACGTTGGCTTTGATGAGGCCGGTGACGACGTCGACCGACGGGCGCTGCGTGGCGAGCACGAGGTGGATGCCGGCGGCGCGCGCGAGCTGGGTGATGCGCTGGATCGAGGCCTCGACGTCGCGCGGGGCGACCATCATGAGGTCCGCGAGCTCGTCGACGATCACCAGCAGGTACGGGTACGGGGCGATCTTGCGCTCGGAGCCCGGCAGCGGCTTCACCTTGCCGGCCCGCACGGCGACGTTGAAGTCGTCCACGTGCTTGAAGCCGAACATCGCGAGGTCGTCGTAGCGCGCCTCCATCTCCCGCACCACCCACTCGAGGGCCTCGGCGGCCTTCTTCGGGTTGGTGATGATCGGGGTGATGAGGTGCGGGATGCCCTCGTAGATCGTGAGCTCGACGCGCTTCGGGTCGACCAGGACCATGCGGACCTGGTCGGGGGTCGAGCGCATGAGGATCGACACGATCATCGAGTTCACGAACGACGACTTACCGGCACCGGTCGCACCGGCGACGAGCATGTGCGGCATCTTCGCGAGGTTCGCCGTGACGTACCCGCCCTCGACGTCCTTGCCCACGCCGATGACCATCGGGTGCTCGCTGCGCCGTGCGGCGCTGGACCGCAGGACGTCGCCGAGCGACACGGTCTCGCGGTCCGTGTTGGGGATCTCGATGCCGATGGCGGACTTGCCGGGGATCGGCGACAGGATGCGCACGTCGGCGCTGGCGACGGCGTAGGCGATGTTCTTGCTGAGCGCGGTGACCCGCTCGACCTTGACGCCCTTGCCGAGCTCGACCTCGTACCGGGTGACGGTGGGACCACGCGTGAAGCCGGTGACCTGCGCGTTGATCTCGAAGTTCTCCAGGACGCCGGTCAGCGCCTCCACGACGCGGTCGTTCGCGGCGGAGCGCACCTTGTGCGGCTGGCCCTTGGCGAGCGCGTCCTCGGACGGCAGCGTGTAGAGCACGTCGCCCTCGAGCATCGGCTGCTCGCCGCGCGGCACGCCCGTGGTCGGCGGGGCGACGGGGTCGGGGCGCGCGGCCGGGGCCTCGGCGTCCACGGCGGAGACGGCCTGCGTGGGCGCGGTCGGCGACCGGCGCGCGGGCTCGTCCTCGACGTCGTCCTCGGCACCGAGGACGGTCGTCGCGTCCTCCTCCTCGCGGCGCTTGCGCTCCACGAAGGCCGCGCGCTCGAACGCCTCGTCGCCCGCGTACTCGTCCAGCAGGTCGGGGTCGTCCGGGTCGGCGGCGGCCTTCTTCTTGAGCCGGTCGACCAGGCGGCGCCGTGCGGGCTTCGCCGGCGGCTCCTCGATCGCGGTGTGCCCGGCGTTGATGACCAGCGGGGCGTCGTCGTCCTCGACCTCGTCGTCCTCGCGGTGGTTGCCGGTGAGCCGGTCGTAGACGCCGCGCAGGCGCGGGCCGATCTGGTTCACCGGGGTCGCGGTGACGACGAGCACGCCGAAGAACGCGAGCAGCACCAGCATCGGCACGGTGGCCCACACGGTGACCAGGCTGACCAGCGGCGTGCCGACGAGGTAGCCGACGATGCCGCCCGCGTCGCGCAGCGCCTCGAACCCGCCGGACGGCGCGGGCAGGTCCTGCTGCACGTGCACCAGGCCGCAGGAGGCCAGCGTGATGGCGGTGACGCCGATGGCGATGCGGGAGTTCGCGGAGCCCAGGTCGGGGTGCCGCATGAGCCGGATCGCGACGCCGACCAGCGCGACCGGCACGGCGACGGCCACGCGGCCGAAGGTGCCCGCGGCGGCGACGTGGACGGCGTCGGCGGCCATGCCGTCGATGCCCCACCACTCGCGCACCGCGATGACGACGGCGAGGGCGAGCAGGAAGAACGCGGCACCGTCGCGGCGTAGACCGGGGTCGAGGTCGCGCGCCCCGCGACCGACGCGGCGGGCGGCGCCGCCGACGACGTGCGCGCAGCCCATCCACACGCCGCGGATCATCCGCAGCGGCAGGGCCGGGCGCGGCGGGGGTGGCGGGGTGGCCTTGCCGGCCTTGGCGCCGGACGCGCGGCTGCCCGAGGACGCGGTGCGCGCGCGGCTCCCCGCGGGCGCAGCACCGCGCGAGGCGGTGGTGGACGGACGGGCAGCCATGGTCCTCACGGTAGCCGTCACCGCACCGCCGGTCGCGGACCCGCGCCGCACGGACGCGTGTCGCGAGCACCACAGCCCCCGCACAGACGCCGGGGCCCGCCGGTCCGTGCGGACCGGCGGGCCCCGGGTGGCCGTGCCGTGCCGTGGCTGCGGGCCGTCAGGCCTCGACGACCACCGGGATGATCATCGGGCGACGGCGCAGGCGGTTGGACGCCCAGCGGCCGACGACGCGGCGCACGACCTGCTGCAGCTGGTGCGGGTCGACGGCCCCGCCGCGCGAGGCCTCCTCCAGCGCCGAGACGACGTCGGGGAGGATCGCCTCGAAGACCTTGTCGTCCTCCGCGACGCCGCGCGCCTGGATCTGCGGGGTGCCGAGGACCTTGCCGTCGGTGCTGCTGATGACGGCGAAGATCGAGATGAAGCCCTCGTCGCCGAGGATGCGGCGGTCCTTGAGGTCGGCCTCGGTGATGCCGCCGACGCTGGACCCGTCCACGAAGACGTAGCCGCACGGCACGGCGCCGACGACGGACGCCTTGCCGTCGACCAGGTCCACGACCACGCCGTCCTCGGCCAGCACCACGCGGTCGGCCGGGACGCCGGACTTCACCGCGAGGGCGCCGTTGGCGACCAGGTGCCGGACCTCGCCGTGCACGGGCATGACGTTGCGCGGCTTGAGGATGTTGTAGCAGTACAGCAGCTCGCCCGCGCTGGCGTGGCCGGAGACGTGCACCTTGGCGTTGCCGCCGTGCACGACGCGCGCGCCGAGGCGGGTCAGGCCGTTGATGACCCGGTAGACCGAGTTCTCGTTGCCCGGGATCAGCGACGACGCGAGGATGACGGTGTCGCCGATGCCGACCTGGACCTTGTGGTCGCCGTTGGCGATCCGGGACAGCGCGGCCATGGGCTCGCCCTGGGAGCCGGTGCACATGAGCACGAGCTCGTCGTCGCGCAGGTCGCCCATGCGCTTCTGGTCCACGAGCACGCCGTCCGGGACCCGCAGGTAGCCGAGCTCGGCGGCGATGCCCATGTTCCGGATCATCGAGCGGCCGACCAGCGCGACCTTGCGGTCGTGCGCGGCGGCGGCGTCGAGCACCTGCTGCACGCGGTGCACGTGCGAGGAGAACGACGCGACGACGATCTTGCGGGCGGACGTCGCGAACACGGAGTCCAGCACGGGGCCGATCTCGCGCTCGGGGGTCACGAAGCCCGGGACCTCGGCGTTGGTGGAGTCGACCATGAACAGGTCGACGCCCCGCTCGCCGAGCCGCGCGAACGCGCGCAGGTCGGTGATGCGGCCGTCGAGCGGCAGCTGGTCCATCTTGAAGTCGCCGGTGTGCAGCACGGTGCCCGCTCCGGTGGTCACGGCCACCGCGAGGGCGTCCGGGATCGAGTGGTTCACGGCGACGAACTCGCAGGAGAACGCGCCGATCTGCTCGACGTCGCCCTCCTTGACGGCGTGCGTCAGCGGCGTGATGCGGTGCTCCTTGAGCTTCGCCTCGACGAACGCGAGCGTGAGCTGCGAGCCGATCAGCGGGATGTCGGAGCGCAGGCGCAGCAGGTACGGCACGGCGCCGATGTGGTCCTCGTGCCCGTGGGTGAGCACGATGCCGTCGACGTCGTCCATGCGGTCGGCGATGTACTCGAAGTCCGGCAGGATCAGGTCGACGCCGGGCTGGTGGTCCTCGGGGAACAGGACGCCGCAGTCGATGATGAGCAGGCGGCCGCCGTACTCGAGGACGGCCATGTTCCGGCCGACCTCGCCGAGGCCGCCGAGGGCGACGACGCGCAGGGCGCCGTCGGGCAGGGCGGGCGGCAGGGACAGCTCGGGGTGCGGGTGGGACATGCTTCTCCTGGTCTAGTCGACGAGGACGTGGGCGATGCCGGCGGCCTCCAGGCCGGCGCGCACCGCCTCGACGTCCGCGTCCGAGGCGGCCACGTTCGGCAGCCGCAGGTGGCGGGACGGGATCAGGCCGAGGGACCAGACGGCGGCCTTGGCCGCGACCGCCTGGAACCCCTGCCCGTTCAACGCGTCGATCGCCGGTGCGATCGACAGGAAGATCTGCAGGGCGCGGGCGTGGTCGCCCGCGTCGTGGGCCGCGGTGAGCGCGGCGAGCTGCGGGCCGGCCACGTGGCCGACGACGCTCACGACGCCCGCGGCGCCGTGCGAGAGGAAGGGCAGGTACAGCGAGTCGTCGCCGCTGTACCAGGCGAGCCCGGTGCGGGCGGCCGCCTTCGCGGCGGTGTACACGTCACCGGTGGCGTCCTTCATCGCCACGACCCGCTCGTGCGCGGCGAGCACGTCGAGCGTGGGCTGGGCGAACCGGACGCCGGTGCGGCCCGGGACGTCGTAGAGCATGACGGGCAGCGGCGTCGCGTCGGCGACGGCGGTCACGTGCGCGACCAGGCCGTCCTGCGAGGGCCGCGAGTAGTAGGGGCTGACGACGAGCAGCCCGTCGGCGCCCGCCTCGGCGGCCTGCTCGGCCATCCGCACGGCGTGCACGGTGTCGTTGGAGCCGGCCCCGGCGACGACGGTCGCGCGCTCCCCCACGGCCTCGACCACGGCGCGCACGAGCTCGGCCTTCTCGGGGGCGTGCGTCGTGGGCGCCTCGCCCGTCGTGCCGTTGAGCACGAGTCCGTCGTGCCCGTGGTCCACCAGGTGCGACGCGAGCCGCACGGCGGCGTCGAGGTCGACCGCCCCGTCGGGGGTCATGGGCGTGACCATGGCGGTCAGCACCGCGCCGAACGGACGCGACGGGGTGGCGGGGAGCATGTGCCCACGGTACCGCCCCGGTCCCGGCCGCCGCGCACGGCGCCACCGGCGTGGACGCCCGGCGCCGGCACCGCGGGCACGGCGACGCCGGGCCCGGTGGGGCGGCACCCACCGGCCCCGGCGCGCGGGGCGGGCTGCTCAGGAGACGGCCTGCAGCCACCCCGTCAGCCGGTCGGGGCGGTCGGTGATGACCGCGTCCACGCCCAGGGCCACCGCGGCGGCCCAGTGCTCCGGCTCGTTCAGCGTCCACACCTGGACCTCGAGACCGGCGGCGTGCACCCGGTCCACCAGCCCCGGGTGCTGCACCAGCAGCGGCCCGTACGGGTTGACGGTCATGACGCCGAGGTCGGCGGCGACGGCCAGCAGGGCGTCGACGTCGGGGTAGGTCGCGTCCTCGGAGGACTCGGTTCCGTCCTCGCCGTGCCCGACGCGGAAGACCAGCAGCCCGCGGCGCAGGTCCGGGTCCGCCTCGGCCAGCGCCCGCACGGACTCCGGCCAGAACGACTGCCCGACCACCCGGTCGGCGAGGCCCGCCGCACGGATCGCCGCGGCGACGGGGCGCACCTGCTCGGTGGTCCACGGGCCCTTGAGCTCGAGCAGCAGGTCGATACCGGGGCGCCGCACCAGCAGCTCCAGCACCTCGTCGAACGTCGGCACGCGCTGCCCGGCGTAGGCGGCGGCGAACCACGAGCCCGCGTCGAGCGCCCGCAGGGCGTCCGTGGTCATCTCGGTGACGACGCCCTGGCCGTCGGTCGTCGCGTCCACGGTGTCGTCGTGGATGACCACCACCCCGCCGTCGGCGGTCGGCTGGATGTCGATCTCGATGCTGTGCGCCCCCGCGCGCCACGCGGCCTCGAAGGCCGCGAGGGTGTTCTGCGGGGCGACCGCGGAGTTGCCGCGGTGCGCCACCACCCGGGGGGCGAGCGCCCCGGAGCCGGGGCCGCCCGACTGGGCGACCCCGGCTCCGGTCAGGACCGCGTCGGTCACAGGTACGGCTCGACGTTCTCGCGGTACGCCGTCTCGATCTGCGGGGTGATCGACTCGAACGCGGCGGCCGGGTCGGTGTCCTCGAGGACGATCTGCTCGATCGCGTCGGTGAGCAGCGCGTCGGCGCCCGGGACGAACACGCGGATGTAGTCCTGCGCGCGGGCCTTGTCGGCGAGCTGGTCCACCGCGGTGCGGAACTGCGGGGCCGACTCGTAGACGGCCTTCATGGTGTCGGACTCGACGGCCGAGGTGCGGACCGGCA
Organism: Cellulomonas triticagri; assembly: GCF_003696205.1. GTDB lineage: Bacteria > Actinomycetota > Actinomycetes > Actinomycetales > Cellulomonadaceae > Cellulomonas > Cellulomonas triticagri. The sequence continues at coordinate 22,121 of NZ_RFFI01000040.1, read as the reverse complement.
TGTAGCCCGTGGCCTGCGAGAAGGTCGCGGTGTTCTCGGTGTTCGTGAGGAAGTTCAGGAACATCGCGGCGGCGAGCTGCTCCTCCGGGGTGCTGGAGGAGGAGATGGCCAGGCCGGTGCCGCCGGTCGGCGTGCCACCGCCCTGCGGGCCGTCGGGCAGGTACGCCGTGCCGACCTCGAACTGCGCCGCGTCGAGCGCGCCCTTGAGCGAGCCGGTCGAGCCGATCGTCGAGGCGATCAGGCCGGACGCGAAGTCCGCCATGGAGTCGTCCGCGGAGACGGTCGCGATGGCGTCGTCACCGTGGAACAGGCCGCGCAGGAACTCGCCGCCGGCGAGCGCCTCCTCGGAGTCGAGCGTGACGTCGAACTCGTCGGAGTACTGGCCGCCCTGGCCCCAGATCATGTTCTCGAACCACCAGGCGGACCAGGAGGTGCCGAGCGACAGGCCGAAGGGCGAGCCCTCGGCGGGGACCTGCGCCTCGAGGGAGGCGCTCCACTCCTGGAGCTGCTCCCAGGTCTCGGGGCCCTCGTCGGGCAGGCCCGCGGCCGCCCACATGTCCTTGTTGTAGTAGAACAGCGGCGTCGAGCGCGCGTACGGCGCGGCCCAGTGCTGGCCGTCGTACTCGTAGTCGCCGTACAGGCCGGGCTGCAGGTCGTCCGCGTCGGCGTCGATCGCCTCGAAGACGTCGTCCAGCGGCATGATCTGGTCGTTCAGGTGGTAGCGGAACCACCACACGTCGGACGCGATGACCAGGTCCGGCGTCTCGTCGGTCTGCGACGACGCCTGGAAGCGCTGGGCGACCTCGTCGTAGTTCGCGCCGGCGGTGACCAGGTTCACCGTGATGTCGGGGTTCTCGGCCTCGAACGCGGCGATGAGCTCCTCCTCCACGGCCTGGGACTGGCCGGGGTGGTTGCTCCACCAGGTGATCTCGGAGGCGGGCTCGACCTGCGACCAGTCGGTCGTCTCGGTCGTGGCCTCGCCCGAGGTCTCGGCACCGACGCTCGGGCCGCCGCACGCGGTGAGGGCGAGGGTCGTGCCGGCGATCGTCGCGGCCAGAGCGGCGGTCGCGCGACGGTGCTTGCGGGGGTGGGACACGGGTGTGCTCCTTCGGGGGGTCGTGCACCGCGGTGCGGTGCTCGGCTGACGGCGTGCGAGGGCACGACCGTCGGGGCGACCGGCAGGACCGGTCACGTCTGGGGGTGGGGTGGCGGGTGCCGCCGGGGCTGCTCAGCCCGTGACGGCGCCCGCGGTGAGGCCGGCGACGAGCCGGCGCTGCAGGACCAGGAAGACCACGAGGATCGGCAGCGTCACGACGACGGTGGCGGCGAGCAGCACGCCCCAGTTGGTCAGGCCGTCGATGTTCTGCAGCAGGGTCAGGCCGATCGGCAGCGTCATCTTGTCGGCGCGGTCGATCACGAGGAACGGCCAGAGGTAGTCGTTCCACTCGGTGACGACGGACACCAGGGTGACCGCCGCGATGGTCGGCGTGCTCATCGGCACCACGAACCGCCACAGCTTGCGCCAGTGCCCGGCGCCGTCCAGCTCCGCGGCCTCGAGGATGGAGCCCGGCAGGGTGAGGAAGTGCTGGCGGAACAGGAAGGTCCCGAAGGCGCTGGCCAGACCGGGCACGAGGATGCCCTGGTAGGTGTTGAGCCAGCCGAGGTCGGCGACCAGGGTGTAGTTCGGGATGATCGTGACCTGCGGCGGGATCATCAGCGTCGCGATGACCAGCCCGAACACGAACCTCTTGAACGGGAACTGCAGGAACACCAGCGCGTACGCGCAGGTGAGGCCGAGGGCCACCTTCAGCCCGGCGCCGACCACGGTCAGGCCGATGCTGTTCATGAGCAGGCGTCCCAGCGGGACCGTGCTCGCGGCCTGGGCGTAGTTGTCCAGGTCGGGCGAGCCCGGCAGCCACTGCACCGGGAACTGGTACAGCTCGCTCTGGTCCTTGAGGCTGGCGAGGAACATCCACACCAGCGGAGCGCCGATGACGATCGTCGCGAGGATCATCGTCAGGTAGCTGACGACGTGCGGGCGCTGGCGCCGGCCCGGGCGGGAGGACGCGGCCGTGGGCCGGACGTCGCCGCGGGTCGGGGCGGTGGGCGGGGTGCTCGTGGCGGCAGCCGGCCGCTTCGGGGTCAGGACGCTCATGCGTAGTGGACCTTCCGCTGGACGAACCGCATCTGCACCGCGGTGACCGCCAGCAGCACGAGGAACAGGACCGTGGCGACGGCCGAGGCGTACCCGGCGCGGCCGTTGACGAAGCTCTCCTGGTACACGGAGTACATGAGCGTCGTGGTCGACCCGAGCGGTCCGCCCTGGGTCATGGCCTTGATGATGTCGAAGGACTGCAGCGAGGCCAGCATCATCGTGACCAGCAGGAAGAACGACGTCGGGGTCAGCAGCGGCAGGATGATCGACCGCAGCGTCCGGAACGACGAGGCGCCGTCCAGGGCCGCGGCGTCCTTGAGGTCCTGCGGGACGGACTGCAGACCGGCCAGGTAGATCAGCGCGACGTACCCGAGGTTCTTCCACAGGTAGACGATGATCACCATGACCAGCGGCCAGGGGCGCTCGGTGTACCACTGGGGCGAGGACGCGCCGACCCAGCTCAGCACCTCGCGCATGAGGCCGTAGCGCGGGTCGAAGATGAACAGCCACAGGATGCCGACCGCGAAGCCGGACAGCACGTACGGCGCGAACGCCACCGTGCGGGCGAACCCGCGGCCGCGGAGCTTCTGGTTGAGCAGCACCGCCAGGCCCAGGCCCAGCAGCATCGCGCCGCCGACCGTCGCGACCGTGAACACCACGGTGGTCGTGGCGACCTGCGTGAAGTTCCGCGACGTGAACAGCTCGATGTAGTTGCCGAGGCCGATCTGGCGGGCGACGGGCGAGCCGAGGTTCCACTGGAGGGTGGACAGGTAGAACGACTCGATCAGCGGCCGGTAGACGAACACCAGCAGCAGGGCGATGTTCGGCCCGGCGAGCAGGAGGAACCAGAGCAGCGCCGACCGGCGGCGGCGCGACTGGAGCGCCCCGCGACGGCGCGGCGCCACGGGGGGCGCGGCCGCCTGCGGCGGGGCGAGGACGTCAGCAGTGGACACGGGGAGGGATCCGCTTCGGGGAGGGGACGGGGAGACTCGGGTCCGCTCCGTCGCGGCCCTGACCACTCTGCGATGGCCTGCCACCCGGATCGAGCCATCCGCGACGACGTTCCGCCGCCCGTCGGGAAGTGTTCACCGACGTCGGCTCGTGGTCACCGGACCGTCGGGCACCGGTCGGCGGATCGTCATGCACCGGTCATGGCAGGGCTCCGGTCTGGGACCTCGGTCCTGGGCGCGTCACCCGTCCGGCCGTCGCCGCCCTGCCCGTGGACGGGTGGCCCGCGAGCGCCGGGGCGGTGCGTACGCTCGCCCCGTGCCCTCCCCCACGACCGACCCGGCGGTGCGCGCCGCCGTCCGCACGGGCGTGTCCGTGTCGGTCGCGACCGGCCTGTACGGCGTGTCCTTCGGCGCGCTGTCCGTCGCCGCCGGGCTCGACGTCCCGCAGACCATGGTGCTGAGCCTGCTGATGTTCAGCGGCGGGTCCCAGTTCGCGGCCGTCGGCGTCATCGGCGCCGGGGGCGCGGTGGGCGCGGTCGTCGCGACCGCCGGTCTGCTCGGGGCGCGCAACGGGCTGTACGGGGTGCAGGTCGCCCCGCTGCTGGGGGCGCGGGGCTGGCGGTCGCTGCTCGCCGCGCAACTCACCATCGACGAGTCCACGGCCGTCGCCACCGCGCAGCCCACCCGCGCGGCGGCGCGCGCCGGGTTCTGGTGGACCGGCGCCGGGGTGTTCCTCCTGTGGAACGCGTTCACGCTGCTGGGCGCCCTGCTCGGCGACGCGCTGGGCGACCCGCGCCGCTACGGCCTGGACGCGGCCGCGGGCGCGGCGTTCCTCGCGCTGCTGTGGCCGCGGCTGAGCAGCCGCGGGGTGCTGCTGGTGGCGCTCGCCGCGGCGGCGCTCGCGCTGGCGCTCACCCCGCTCGTCCCCGCGGGGGTGCCGGTGCTCGCGGCGGCTGCCCTCGCGGTCGTCGTGGGCGCGCTCAGCGACCCGCCCGGGACCCCCGACGACGCGGACGACGCCCCGGTGGTGCACCCGTGAGCCGCGTCGCCGTCTGGTGGGCGGTGGTCGCGGCGTCGGTGGTGGTGCTGGCGACGAAGGTCGCGGGGCACCTGGTCCCCGCGCGGCTGCTGGAACGACCCCGGGTGACGCGCACGGCCGCGCTCGTCACGGTCGCGCTGCTCGCGGCGCTGGTGGCGGTGCAGGTCGGCACGACCGACGGGTCCCTCGTGCTGGACGCGCGGGTCGCGGCGCTCGTGGTCGCGGCGGTGGCGCTGCTGCTGCGCGCGCCGTTCGTCTTGGTCGTCGTCCTCGCCGCCGCCACGGCCGCGCTGCTCCGCTGGCTCGGCCTGCCCTGACCCGGCAGCGCTGGCCGACGGTGCCCGGTGCGCGGGGGCTCAGACCGCGACGGGGGCCTTGATCGTCGGGTGGTGCTGGTAGTTCTCCACCTCGACGTCCTCGAAGGTGTAGTCGAACAGGCTGGCGGCCTTGCGCAGCCGGAGCGTCGGCAGCGGGTAGGGCTCGCGGGTGAGCTGCTCGGTGACCTGCTCGACGTGGTTGTCGTAGACGTGGCAGTCACCACCGGTCCAGATGAAGTCCCCGACCTCGAGGCCGACCTGCTGGGCGACCATGTGCGTCAGCAGCGCGTAGGACGCGATGTTGAACGGCACGCCGAGGAACAGGTCCGCCGACCGCTGGTAGAGCTGGCAGGACAGCCGCCCGTCGGCGACGTAGAACTGGAAGAACGCGTGGCAGGGCGCGAGTGCCATCGACGGGATGTCCGCGACGTTCCACGCCGAGACGATGTGCCGCCGGGAGTCGGGGTCGGCCCGCAGGGCGTCGAGCACCTGGGACAGCTGGTCGATGGTGCCGCCGTCGGGCGTCGGCCACGACCGCCACTGCACGCCGTACACGGGGCCGAGCTCGCCGTCCGCGTCGGCCCACTCGTCCCAGATCTTCACGCCGTGCTCCTGCAGCCAGCCGACGTTGGAGTCGCCGCGCAGGAACCACAGCAGCTCGCCGACCACGGAGCGCAGGTGCACGCGCTTGGTCGTGACCAGCGGGAAGCCCGCGCGCAGGTCGAAGCGCATCTGGTGGCCGAAGACGCTGCGCGTCCCGGTGCCGGTGCGGTCGCCCTTGGGGGTGCCGGTCGCCATGACCAGCCGGAGCAGGTCCTCGTACGGGGTCGGGGGCGTCGCGGCGGTCATGGGACCCCACTCTAGGTGCCCACCCGCCCCCGCCGGGGAGTCCCGCCCGCGTGCCGTGCGCGACGGGCGGGACGACACTGGCCCCATGACCTCGCCGCTGCCGCCGTACGTCGCCGCCCACACCCCGACGGGGCTGCTCATCGGCGGAGAGTGGCGCCCGGCGTCGGGTCGCGGCACGTTCCCGGTGGCCGACCCGGCGACGACGGACGTGCTGTTCGAGGTGGCCGACGCCACCCCCGAGGACGGCCGCGCCGCGCTCGACGCCGCGTGCGCCGCCGCCCCGGCGTGGCGGGAGGTGGCGCCCCGGGCGCGGTCGGAGGTGCTGCGCGCGGTGTTCGAGGCGGTGGTGGCCCGCACCGAGGACCTCGCGGCGCTGATCACGGCCGAGGGCGGCAAGCCGCTGGCGGAGGCGCGCGCCGAGGTGCAGTACGCCGCCGAGTACGTGCGGTGGTACTCCGAGCAGGCGGTGCGCGTGGACGGCCTCGCCCGCCGGGCCCCGGCGGGGACGCACCACCAGATGGTGCTGCGCCGCCCCGTCGGCCCCGCGCTGCTGATCGCGCCGTGGAACTTCCCGATCGCGATGATCACCCGCAAGGTCGCCCCCGCGCTGGCGGCGGGGTGCCCGGTGGTGGTCAAGCCCGCCCGGCTGACCCCGCTGACCACGGCGTACTTCGCGGAGATCGTCCGCGAGGAGCTGGAGGCCCGCGACCTGCCGACCGGGGTGCTCAACGTGGTCCCGACGGCGTCCTCGGGCGACGTCTCGGCGCCGCTGCTGGCGGACCCGCGCCTGCGCAAGCTGTCGTTCACCGGGTCCACGGAGGTGGGCCGGACGCTGCTGAAGCAGGCCGCCGACGGGGTGCTGCGCACGTCGATGGAGCTCGGCGGGAACGCGCCGTTCCTGGTGTTCGACGACGCCGACCTGGACGCGGCCGTCGAGGGCGCGGTCGCGGCGAAGATGCGCAACTCCGGGCAGACGTGCGTCGCCGCCAACCGGTTCCTGGTGCAGCAGGGCGTCGCCGCGGAGTTCACCGACCGCCTGTCCGCGGCGTTCGAGCGGCTGGTGATGGGCCGCGGCACGGACCCGGACGTCACGGTCGGCCCGCTCATCGAGCGCTCGGCGGTGGACCACGTCGAGGACCTGGTCGCGGAGGCGGCGGACGCCGGGGCCCGGGTCCGCACGGGCGGGGAGCGCCCGGGGCGGCGCGGCTGGTTCTACCCGCCGACCGTGCTGGACCGGGTCCCGCCGGACGCCCGCGCCGTCCAGGAGGAGATCTTCGGGCCGGTGGCCCCGGTGGTGACGTTCGGCGACGAGGCCGAGGGAATCCGGCTCGCGAACGCCACCGAGTACGGGCTGGTCGCCTACGCGTACACCCGGGACGTCGGGCGGGCGATGCGCCTGGCCGAGGAGGTCGAGGCGGGGATGATCGGGATCAACCGCGGGATGGTCTCGGACGCCACGGCCCCTTTCGGCGGCGTGAAGTCCTCCGGCCTGGGGCGCGAGGGCGGCGAGGCGGGCATCGAGGAGTACCTGGAGCCCGTGTACGTGGCATTGTGACCGGTCATGAGCGACTCCCCCCTGACCCCGACCGCCGACGTCTCGGTGCGGCCCGCCGTCCCCGGTGACGAGGGCGCCGTCGCGGCGGTGCAGCTGGCGGCGTGGCGGTCGGGGCACGCGGAGGAGGTCCTCGGCGACGTCGTGCTCGACCAGATCGACCCCGCCGCGCTGGCGGAGCGGTGGTCCGCGGCGATCACCGCGCCCCCCGGCCCCGGCTACCGGGTGCTCGTGGCGATGCACGGCCCCCGGCTGGTGGGCTTCGCGTCGGTCGCGCCGGTGGTCGCGCCGCAGGGCTCGGGCGACGACACCCCCGGCGGGGAGATCCTCGCGCTCGAGGTGGACCCGGCCGCGCGCCGCCAGGGGCACGGCTCCCGGCTGCTCGCCGCCGTGGTCGACCTGCTGCGCGACGAGGACCGGGCCACGAGCGTCCAGACCTGGGTGATGGCGGGCGACGACGCGCGCGAGCAGTTCCTCGGGTCGGCCGGGCTCGGCGACGTCGGCGCCCGCCGGGTGCTCGGCGAGCAGGACGACCCGCGCGAGGTCCGCGAGCACCTGTGGGGCGCGAGCATCTGACGCGTCCGGACGGGTGGCGCCGTCACCCGTCCGGGGCGTCCCGACCGCCCGGTCGGTGAACGTCCGGCGAACAGGCCGCGCGGACGGGTGGCGGTGGCTCAGGCTCGCGCCGCGCGGGCCGATCGTGGGCGACGTGTCACCCCGAACCAGTGCGCGCTGGCGGCGCGCCGAGCGCGGCCGCGCACTCGCCGACCTCGTCTCCTCCCCCGTCGTCGTCGCCCCCACCGACTCGTGCGAGTCCGTGGACGTCGGCTTCCGGTCCACCTGGACCGGCTCCTCGGTGCTCGTCGCGCCCCGGGAGCCGGAGGGCCCGCACGGGATGGTGGCCCGCAAGGACTTCCTCACCACGATGACCGGACGGTACGGGTTCGGGCGCTCGCTGTGGGCGCGCCGCCCCGTGGCCGACGTCGCGCGGTGGGACGTGCCGTGGGTCGACGTCGGCGCGTCGCTGACCGAGGCGGCCGAGCGGCTGGCGACCGGCGACGGGTACCAGGACATGGTGGTCACCGGGCCCGGTGGTGTCCCGGTCGGGATCCTCGACCCCACGACGCTGATGGAGGCCCTGGCCGCGGAGCTCGCGCACGAGGCGTCGCACGACCACCTCACCGGGGTGACGTCGCGGGCACGGTTCGTGGACGGGCTGCGCGACCTGTGCGAGGCCGCGCGCGAGGACGGCGGCGCCGTGGTGCTGGCGTTCCTCGACCTGGACCGGCTCAAGGAGGTCAACGACACCCTCGGGCACTCGTTCGGTGACGCGCTGCTGCACTCCGTCGCGAGCCGCCTCGCCGCGTCGGCCCGGCCCGGGGACGTGGTCGGGCGGCTCGGCGGCGACGAGTTCGCGCTCGCCCGGCTGCTCACGGTCCAGACCCCGCAGGACACCTGGCGGGTGCGCGCGCTCGACCTGGGCGAGGCGCTGCGGTCCGCCATCGCGGCCCACGACCCCGACCTGCCGGTCCCCGCGCACTCGCGGGTCAGCGTGGGGCTCGCCATCGGCGCGGGGCCGCTGGTCGACAGCGACCGGCTGCTGCGCGAGGCCGACCTCGCGATGTACGGCGCCAAGAAGGCCGGCGGCGACCGGGTCCGGCTGGCCGGGGCGGACCTGACCGCCGCGGTGGAGGGTCCCGACGACGTGCCGGGCGCAGCCCCCGGCTCCACCACCTGCCCGGACGCCGACGCCGCGGGGACGGGAGCCGCCCTCGCCGCCCTCGCCGGGCTGGACCTCGACGCGCTGGAGGTGCACTACCAGCCGATCGCCGGGGCCCAGGACGGCACGGTGCGCGAGGTGGAGGCCCTCCTGCGCCGTCGCGGGCCGGACGGCGCGCTGGAGGGGCCCGTCGCGCCGCTGGACCGGGCGTCCCGCGCCGGGCTGTCCCTCGACCTCGACCTGTGGGTGCTGGCCCGCGCCTGCCGGGACCTCGCGGCGTGGCGGGTCGACCTCGGTGACGCCGCCCCCGCCGTGGTCGACGTGAACCTGTCCCCCGCCGCGCTGGACGAGGCGGAGCTCGCCCCGCGGGTGCTCGCGGTGCTGGACGCCACCGGCACCCCGCACGACTCCGTCCGCCTGGAGCTGTCCGAGGCCGCGACCGACGCCCAGATCGCCCGGGCGGTCCCCGCGCTGCGGGTGCTGCGCGACGCGGGCGTGCCGATCGCGCTGGACGACCTCGGCGGGGCGATGTCCGGGCTGCGGCAGGTCACCCGGCTGCCCGTGGACGTGGTGAAGATCGACCGCGCGGTGGTCGCCGGGATGCTGGACGACCCGCTGGACGCGCTGCTCGTGGAGGTGGTGCACCGGATGGCCGTCGACCGCGGTCTCACGGTCGTGGCCGAGGGCGTGGAGTCCGACGCGCAGCTCGACGCCCTCCGCGCGGCGGGCATCCCGCTGGTCCAGGGGTTCCTGGTCGCCCGGCCGATGTCCACCGACGCCCTGCGCGCCTACCTCGGAGGGCCTGCGAGACTGCCCGCATGACGAGTGCCGCCCTCACCCGCCGCTGGACCCCCGAGCACGTCGACGGGCTCACGGGGCAGGCGGTCGAGCAGGCCCGCCACCCGCGGCCCCCGCACCACCTCGCCTCCCCCTGGGGCGAGGTCGACGGCCGTACCGACCTGCGCGGGTTCGCCTTCCCCTCGGGGTTCGCGCTCGCGTACCTGACGCTCGCCGACCTCGACCTGGGCGGCGCGCGCGGGCGGGTGCTGCTGCACGAGGTCGACCTGACCGGCTGCTCGTTCGACGGGACACGCTCCACCACGCAGGGCGCGCTGCGCCGCTCGTTCACCGCCTGCACGTTCCGCGGCGCGCGGCTGCCCGGGGTCCGGCTCGGCGGCGCGTTCACGGACTGCGACCTCGACGGGGCGCACCTGCGCGGCGCGCTGACCACCGGGACCACGACGTTCACCCGGTGCCGGATCGGCGCGGACCTCACCGGCGCGGTGCTGCGGGACGCCCGGTTCGTCGACTGCGACTTCACCGGCCTCACCACCTCGTGGCAGACGACCTTCGAGCGCTGCACCTTCGTCGGGGGCGTCCCCGACGTCGGCGACGCCCAGGTGCGCGGCGCGACCGTGGACGGCGCGCGGCTCCCCGACCGCTGGCGCGGCGAGGGCGAGGCGGGTACGGCGTGGGACGCGCTGCTGGACCGCTACCGGGCGACGCCCGACGACGACACGCTGCCCCTGGAGCCCGAGGCCTGAGCCCTACGCGCGACCCCGGTGGATCCGGGACGCCGTGCGCAGCGCCCCGCGCGCGGCCCGGCGGTCGCCCGCCGCGTCGTACGCGAACGCCAGCCGGTACCAGGCCGCCCAGTCGTCCGGCGCGGCGGCCTCGGCCTCGGCGCGGGCCGCGTCGAACTGCTCGTGCGCCACGGCCCGGTCGATGCGGCCGCCGGGGCTGCGCGGCAGGTCGTCCACGGGCAGCTCGCCCCGCGCGGCGAGGGTGTCGGCCATCTTCTGCACGTCCACGGCCAGCGCCCACTCCCGGGCGACCAGGCCGAGCACCAGCAGCGGGATCACGGCGACCGCGACGCCGATGGCGATGCCGACGGGCTCGCCGGTGCGCAGGAACGTCACGGCGCGGGTGGCGATCAGCCACACGTACAGGCCGAGCAGCGCCGTGAGGGCGAGCGCGGCCACCAGGCCGGTGGGCACGCGCCGCCGGGCGGTCGGGGCGCCGGGGGTGGTCGGGTCGGTGCTCATGCGCTCAGCCCAGGTCCAGGTAGTGCTCGAGCCCGACGGTCAGGCCGGGCCGCTCCCCCACCTGCCGGACGGCGTGCAGCACACCCGGCATGAACGACACCCGGTCGAACGAGTCGTGCCGGATGGTCAGCTGCTCCCCGGCGTTGCCGAGCAGGATCTCCTCGTGCGCGACCAGGCCGCGCAGCCGCACGGCGTGCACCCGGACGCCGTCCACGTCCGCGCCGCGCGCCCCGTCCAGGGCGGTCGTCGTGGCGTCCGGCACCGGGCCGAGCCCGGCCTCCCGGCGGGCGCGGGCGACGGCCTGCGCGGTGTGCCGGGCCGTGCCCGAGGGGGCGTCGACCTTGTCGGGGTGGTGCAGCTCGACCACCTCGACGGACTCGAACCACCGCGCGGCGCGGGCCGCGAACGCCATCGCCAGCACCGCGCCCAGCGCGAAGTTCGGGGCGACGAGCACCCCGACGCCCGGCTGCGCGGCGAGGTCGACCTCGACGCGCCCCAGCGACTCCGGCGTCCAGCCCGTCGTGCCGACGACCACGTGCACGCCCTGCGCGACGAGCGACCGCACGTTCGCCTCGGTGACGTCCGGGACGGTGAAGTCCACGGCGACCTGCGCGCCCGTCGCGGCGACGGCGCCGACGTCGTCGCCGTGCTCCAGCGCCGCGACCAGCTCCAGGTCCGGCGCGGCCTCGACGGCGGCGACGACGGCGCGCCCCATCCGCCCGGCGGCACCGAGGACGGCCACCGGGACCGTGTCGCGGGCGGGCTCGTCGACGGGCGGCGTGCGGGGCGGGGAGGAGGTCACGGCCGCCACCCTATGCGGTCGCCAGCAGCTCCTCCATGCCGCGCAGGGACCGCCGCAGGTCCAGCGCGGACATGCCCGTGAACCGCTCGACCTCGCGCGGCGCGTAGCCCGCGTCGGCGTACGACCGCAGCACCCGCACCACCCCGGCGGCGTCGCCCCGGTCGTCCACCCCGAGCTCGCGCACGGCGCAGGACAGCCGCACCGCCGACAGGAAGGCGCCGGGCGTCATGCCGAGGTGCGCGGCGAAGAGGGCGTGCAACGACGCCAGCGACCGGTCGACCGCCCGCGCCAGGTCGAGCGGGCGCACCAGTCCCCGCTCGGCGTCCGCCACCGCCACCACCCGGTCCAGGTCGGCACGCTCGTGCGCGGGGACGGGCCGCCGCACCGCCGCCTCCAGGACGTCCTCCAGGGCCCGCACTGCCGCGGCGGCGTCGTCGCCGGCGGCCCGCAGCCGCCGCTCCAGCGCCGTCCAGGCGTCCGCGTCGAGACCCAGCGCGTCACCCAGCGGGCGGTGCGCGTCGACCAGCGCGTCCGCCGGGTGCAGGGCGGACAGGGCCCACGGCGCCAGGCGCACGCCGATCTCCCACACCGGCGCGTCGCCGTCCGCGAGCACCACCTGCGGCGTCGACCGGGGCCCGCGCAGGACGCTGCCGATCCGCTCCTCCTCGCGGCTGAACGGGTCGACCCACCGCACGTGCCCCGCGAGCCGCACCACGGCCGCCGGGCGGCCGTCCGGCAGCGCCACCCGCGGCGGGGCGCCGTGCGGGCTGCGCGCGACCCACAGCGCCTCGACCAGGCCCGGCGAGCGCGGCGGGATCGCGACGGAGGTGCGGGCGGACGTCAGGGCGGCCATGCGCCCATCATCACCCCGCAAGACGCGTGGCGGAACGGGACCTCCGGCCCGACGTGGCCGCCCGGGCGGACGGCAGGAGCCGGGGTCCGTGCGGACCCCGGCTCCTGGCGGGTGCTGCGGTGCTGCGCGTGGCGCGGCGGGCGTCAGTCCCCGAAGGGCCCGACGCGGACCACCGAGCGCGGCCGGGACGCGAGGTCGGCGGCCAGGTCGGCGACCTCGGCCGCCGTGACCGCGCGGACGCGGTCCAGCGACTCCTGGGTGGACAGCAGCTCGCCGTGCACCAGCTCGGACTTGCCGAGCCGGCTCATCCGCGAGCCGGAGTCCTCCAGGCCGAGCACGAGCCCGCCGGACAGCTGCCCGACGGACCGGCGCAGCTCGGCGTCGGTGATGCCGCCGTCCGCGAGCCGCTCCAGCTCGAGGACCATGAGGTCGGTGACCTCGTCGATCTTCGCCGGGGCGCAGCCCGCGTACAGGCCGAACACCCCGGTGTCGGCGTGGCCGGACGCGAACGAGTACGTCGAGTACGCCAGGCCCCGCTTCTCGCGGATCTCCTGGAACAGGCGCGACGACATGCCGCCGCCGAGCACCGCGTTCAGCACGGACAGCGTGAACCGGCGGGGGTCGGTCGCCGTCAGGCCCGTGGACCCGACGATGACGTTGCCCTGCTCGGTGGAGCGGCGGACCGTGGTCTGCGACGCCCGCGCGGTGACCGGGACGACGTCGCCGGGCCCGCGGCGCGCGGCCGGGACCTCCGCGCCGTCCAGCGCCCAGCCGCCGTCGCCCAGTGCGCGCACGACCTGCGCGGCCAGCGCGTCGTGGTCGACGTTGCCCGCCGCGGTCACGACCAGCGTGCCCGGGCGGTAGTGCTCGCGGTAGTGCGCCCACACGGCGTCGCGCGGCACGGCCCGGATGGTCTCCGGCGTGCCGCCGATCGGGCGGCCCAGCGGGTGCTCGCCCAGGACGACCGTGGCGAACCGCTCGTGCACGACGTCGCTCGGGTCGTCGTCGTTCATGGCGAGCTCTTCGAGGATGACGCCGCGCTCGGTCTCGAGCTCGTCGGCGTCCAGCCGCGCCGAGGTCACCATGTCGCTGATGACGTCGACCGCCATCGGCAGGTCCTCGTCCAGCACCCGGGCGTAGTAGCAGGTGTGCTCCTTGCCCGTGGCGGCGTTGGCCTCGCCACCGACCTCGTCGAACGCCTCGGCGATGTCCATCGCCGTGCGCCGCGCGGTCCCCTTGAACAGCAGGTGCTCGAGGAAGTGCGTCGACCCGTGGTGCCCGTCGGACTCGTCGCGCGAGCCGACGCCGACCCACGCCCCCACGGACGCGGACCGCACCCCGGGGACGTGCTCGGTGAGCAGGCGGACCCCGCCGGGCAGGACGGAGCGACGGACGGATCCGTCACCCGCCTGCCCGGCGGTCACGTCGCTGCCCGGCGTGCCGGGTGCGACGAGAGGGAGGTCCAGCGGCACGTCAGGCGTCGGCCGGCTCGTCGGACGCGGGCTTGTCCGCGGCCTCGTCCTCGGCCACGACCGCGTGCAGCGACAGCTTGCCGCGCGGGTCGATCTCGCCGATCTCGACCTGGACCTTCTGGCCCACGCCGAGGACGTCCTCGACGTTCTCGACGCGCTTGCCGCCGACCAGGCGACGGATCTGCGAGATGTGCAGCAGGCCGTCCTTGCCCGGGGAGAGCGACACGAACGCACCGAAGGTGGTCGTCTTGACGACGGTGCCGACGAAGCGCTCGCCGACCTCGGGCATGTGCGGGTTCGCGATCGCGTTGATCGCGGCCCGCGCCGCCTCGGCCGAGGGGCCGTCGGTCGCACCGATGTAGACGGTGCCGTCGTCCTCGATCGAGATGTCCGCGCCGGTCTCCTCCTGGATCTGGTTGATCATCTTGCCCTTCGGGCCGATGACCTCGCCGATCTTGTCGGTGGGGACCTTGACGGTGATGACGCGCGGGGCGTTCGGGGACATCTCGTCGGGGACGTCGATGGCCTCGTTCAGGACGTCGAGGATCGCCAGGCGAGCCTCCTTCGCCTGGGTCAGCGCGTCGGCCAGCACGGAGGCCGGGATGCCGTCGAGCTTGGTGTCGAGCTGGATGGCCGTGACGAACTCACGGGTACCGGCGACCTTGAAGTCCATGTCGCCGAACGCGTCCTCGGCACCCAGGATGTCGGTCAGCGCCGCGTACTTGGTGACGCCGTCCACGGTGTCCGAGACCAGGCCCATGGCGATGCCGGCGACGGGGGCGCGCAGCGGCACACCCGCGTTCAGCAGCGACAGGGTCGAGGCGCAGACGGAGCCCATCGACGTCGAGCCGTTGGAGCCCAGCGCCTCGGACACCTGGCGGATCGCGTAGGGGAACTCCTCGCGGCTCGGCAGCACCGGCATGAGCGCCCGCTCGGCCAGCGCGCCGTGGCCGATCTCGCGGCGCTTCGGCGAGCCCACGCGGCCGGTCTCACCGGTCGAGTAGGGCGGGAAGTTGTAGTTGTGCATGTAGCGCTTGCGCGTCTCGGGCGACAGCGTGTCGAGCTGCTGCTCCATGCGGAGCATGTTCAGCGTGGTGACACCCATGATCTGGGTCTCGCCGCGCTCGAACAGCGCCGAGCCGTGCACGCGGGGCAGCACCTCGACCTCGGCCGACAGCGTGCGGATGTCCCGCAGGCCACGGCCGTCGATGCGGAAGCCGTCCGTGAGGATGCGCTGGCGGATGACCTTCTTGGTCACGGAGCGGACCGCGGCGGACAGCTCCTTCTCGCGACCCTCGAAGGAGGCGGCGAGGGCGTCGAGCACCTCGGCCTTGATCTCGTCCAGGCGGCCCTCGCGGGTCTGCTTGTCGGCGATCTGCATGGCCTCGAGGATCTTGCCCTCGGCGGCACCGGCGACGGCCTCGTACGCGTCCGGCTGGTAGTCCGGGAACGTCGGGAAGTCGCGGGTCTCCTTGGCGGCCTGGGCGGCGAGCGCCTGCTGCGCCTCGACCAGGGCCTTGATGAACGGCTTGGACGCCTCGAGGCCCTCGGCCACCACGGTCTCGGTCGGCGCGACGCCGCCCTCGTCCTTGATGAGGTTCCAGGACTTCTCCGGCGCCTCGGCCTCGATCATCGCGATGGCGACGTCGCCGCCCTCGACGACGCGGCCGGCGACGACGATCTCGAACGTCGCGCGCTCACGCTCGGTGTAGCGCGGGAACGCGACCCACTGGCCGTCGATCAGCGCGATGCGGACCGCGCCGACCGGGCCGGAGAACGGCAGGCCGGAGATCTGGGTGGAGATCGACGCGGCGTTGATCGCGAGCACGTCGTACGCGTCGTCCGGGTGGATCGCCAGGACGGTGACGACGACCTGGACCTCGTTGCGCAGGCCCTTGACGAACAGGGGGCGCAGCGGGCGGTCGATCAGGCGGCAGGCCAGGATCGCCTCGGTCGAGGGACGGCCCTCGCGACGGAAGAACGAGCCGGGGATCTTGCCGGCGGCGTACTGCCGCTCCTCGACGTCCACCGTCAGCGGGAAGAAGTCGAACTGGTCCTTGGGGTGCTTGCCCGCCGTCGTGGCGGACAGCAGGGCGGTCTCGCCGTCGAGGTAGGCCATCGCCGAACCGGCGGCCTGCTTGGCCAGGCGGCCGGTCTCGAAGCGGACGGTGCGGGTGCCGAAGCGACCGTTGTCGATCACGGCCTCGGCGAACTGGATCTCGGGACCCTCCACGGGTGCCCTCCTTTGTGTCGAAGGCGCCGGACCGGTCACGGCGGTCTTCGATCGAGGTACCCGGAGCGCGCGGGGCGGTCCGGGTGCCACTACCGAGGACCGGACGCGTCGACCGGCAACCGTCTATCTCGGTGGTGATGCGGGTACTACGGGTGGTGCAGGCGGTGCGACTCGCACCGGGGGCGCGGCTCCCGCCGGGCCCCGACGCAGGACCAGCCCGGACCCCGAGCGGGGTCCGGGCCGGTCACGCGGTCAACGACGCAGGCCGAGGCGCTGGATCAGGCTGCGGTAGCGCTCGATGTCGACCTTCTGCAGGTAGCCCTGCAGGCGACGGCGCTGGCCGACCAGCAGCAGCAGGCCACGACGGCTGTGGTGGTCGTGCTTGTGGGTCTTGAGGTGCTCGTTGAGGTCGTTGATGCGCTGCGTGAGCAGGGCGATCTGGACCTCCGGCGAGCCGGTGTCACCCTCGTGGGTGGCGTACTCGGCCATGATGGACTTCTTGGTGGCGCTGTCGAGGGGCACGACTCTCCTGGTGGTATCTCGTTGCGCGGTGCTCCGGGGCAGGTCCACCCGGGCGCTCTCGTTCCGCGGCCGTTCTGACGGCTGTTCGATCCTACCAGCAGCGGACGTCAGCTGGCCTCAGCCGGCGGCGGGGCGGAGCACGGCGCGCACGCCGTCGACGTCGCGGTGCATCTGCTCGACCAGCGCGTCCACCGAGTCGAACCGCAGGGTCGGCCGCAGCAGCTCCACGAGCTCGAGCACGACCTCCTCGCCGTACAGGTCGAGATCCGTGCGGTCCAGCACGTACGCCTCCACCCGGCGCTGGGCACCCTCGAACGTCGGGTTCGTGCCGATGGACACCGCCGCGGGCAGCACCGCGTCCGGGGACCCCGCCGGCTGCCCGGGACGGCGCAGCCACCCCGCGTAGACCCCGTCCGCCGGGACCATGCCGGTCGCGTCCTGCGCGAGGTTCGCCGTCGGGAAGCCGAGGTCGCGCCCGCGCTTGTCCCCGTGCACCACCGTGCCGCGCACCCGGTGCGGGCGCCCCAGCACGCGGGCGGCCTGGCGGACGTCGCCCGCGGCCAGCGCCTCGCGCACCCACGTGGACGACCAGCGCCGGTCGAGCGCGTCCGCGACGCCGTCGCCCGGCGCCGCCGCGACGTCCTCGATCACCTCGACCGAGAAGCCGTACCGCTCCCCCAGCGCCGTCATCGTCGCCAGGTCGCCCGCGTTGCCCCGGCCGAACCGCACGTCCCGCCCCACCACGACCGTGCGGGCGCGCAGCCCCTCGACCAGGTAGGTGCGGACGAACTCCTCGGCGGTCTGCTGGGCGAACTCCAGCGTGTACGTCAGCAGCAGCACCGCGTCCAGGCCGGTCTGCGCCAGCAGCTCCAGGCGGTCCGCGTCGCCCGTGAGCAGCGGCGGGGCCTCGTCCGGGCGGTGCACCTGCTGCGGGTGCGGCGTGAACGTCACCGCGACCGACCGCGCCCCCGCGGCGCGCGCGTCGGCGACCATCCGGCTCAGCACACCGGTGTGCCCGCGGTGCACCCCGTCGAAGTTGCCGATCGTCACCACCGACGGCCCGAAGTCCCCGGGGACCTCGGACAGGTCCGTCCAGCGATGCACACCCGCTCCCGTCCACGTGGGCGCCGCCCGGCACCCTGCGTGCCGACGGCCCGCGCCGAGGACTCCCTCGGCGCGGGGACAAGCCTGCCACGACCTCCGGGGTGCCCCCGCACCGGACGGCCCCCGCGGCGCTACGCTCGCAGCGCACCCGCGACGACGCACCGGAGGTCACCCATGGTCGTGCTGCGCACCGAGCTCGTCGCCACCGGCGGGACCACCACCGGCATCGAGGTGCCCGAGGACGTGGTCCTCGCGTTCGAGCGGGGCAAGCGGGTGCCCGTGGTCGTGACCCTCAACGGCGGGCACACCTACCGCGGCTCCGTCGCGTCGTACCAGGGCGGGTACTGGGTCGGCGTGTCCGCCGCCCACCGGGCCGCCGCGGGGATCGAGGCAGGCGAGCAGGTGGACGTCGAGCTCGTCGTCGACGACGAGCCCCGCACCGCGGACGTCCCCGCCGACCTCGCGGCGGCGCTCGCCGCGGGCGGACCCGACGTCAGCGCCGCGTGGGCACGGCTGTCGTACTCCAAGCAGAACGCGCACGTCCTGGCGGTCGAGGGCGCGAAGACCGACGCCACCCGGGCCCGGCGCGTCGCGGCGGTCGTCGCCGCCCTCGCGCCGTCGCGGTAGCCGGGGGTCAGGTCGCCGGCGCGAAGACCAGCGCCGGGCGCGCGTGCGGCCCGTGGTCCTCCAGCAGCGCCACCAGCTCGCCGTCCGGCGAGATCGCCGCGACCGTCACGCCCGCACCCGCGCCGCTCGCGGGCACCCGCTGCCCGAACGACAGCGCGCGGGTCTCCTCCGCGGTGAGGTCGCGCACCGGGAACGTCGCGCGCGCCGCGTCGGCCAGCGGGAGGGTGTCGAGCGGCACGTCCGCGGGCCAGGCGTCCAGCGCCGTCAGGTCGCGCGCGACCCCCAGCGGGTAGCCGCCGACCCGGGTGCGCCGCAGGGCCGTCAGGTGCCCCCCGACCCCGAGCCCCCGGCCGAGGTCCCGCGCCAGCGCGCGGATGTACGTCCCCGACGAGCACACGACGGTCACGTCCACGTCCAGCGCCGGGACGCCCGTGCCGTCGGCGTCCGGGACGGGCCGCACCTCGTGCACCGCGAACCGGCTCACGGTCACCGGCCGCGCGGCGAGCTCGACGTCCTCGCCCGCCCGCACGCGGGCGTACGCGCGCTGGCCGTCGACCTTGATCGCGCTCACCGCGCTCGGCACCTGCTGGATGGCCCCGGTCAGCGCGGCCACGCCGGCGTCCAGGGCGTCGCGCGCCACGGCGTCCGCGGCGGTGCGGGACAGGACCTCGCCCTCGGCGTCGTCCGTGGTCGTCGCGACGCCCAGCCGGATCGTCGCGGTGTACTCCTTGTCCGCGCCGACGACGTACGTCAGCAGCCGGGTCGCCCGCCCCACGCCGAGGACCAGCACGCCGGTGGCCATCGGGTCGAGGGTGCCCGCGTGGCCGACCTTGCGGGTCCCCGCCAGGCCACGGGCCTTCGCGACGACGTCGTGGCTGGTCCAGCCCTGCGGCTTGTCGACCACCAGCAGCCCGTCCGGGGCGGTGGGACGCCGGGGCCGGTCGGGACGCTGCGCATTCATCACGCCCGACAGGCTAACGGCCGCGGGTACGTCCCCCCGGCCCGGCGCGCGACCCCGCACTGCCCAGGGTGCACGAGACACGTCGAGAGTGCCCTCAGCGTGGGCGCCCGCGACGTGTCTCGTGCACCGTCGTGGTCACGGTGCGGGTGGGGTCAGCGGGGGTCGTCCGCCTCGTCCTCGTCGGGCTTCTTGTACGGGTCCGCCTCGCCGGCGTACTGCGCGGAGGCGGCCAGGGCGGACACCTCCTTGTCGCGGCGCGCGGCCTCGAGCAGGGCGGCGTCCAGGTGCGCGGCCGTCTCCGGCACCGCGTCCAGGTGGAACTCCAGCGTCGGGGTCAGCCGCACGCCGGTCTGCTTACCGACCTCGGAGCGGATCAGGCCCTTGGCGCTCTCCAGCGCCTTGGCGGTGCCCTCGCGCGACTCCTCGTCGCCGAGCACCGTGTAGAACACGCTCGCGTGCTGGAGGTCGCCGGTCACCCGGACGTCCGTCACGGTGACGAAGCCCAGGCGCGGGTCCTTGACCCGGGTGTCGAGCATCTGCGCGACGATCTGCTGGATGCGGTCCGCCAGCTTGCGGGCCCGCGGGTGGTCGACCATGGGGTGCTCCCTTCGGTGCGCCCGCGCACTCGGCGGGCGGAAGAAACGCCTGCGGGCCCGCCCCCGGCGCACGTGGCGCCGGGGACGAACCCGCGGGTCAGGACCTGATCAGGAACGCGGCTTCTCGCGCATCTCCCAGGTCTCGATGATGTCGCCCTCGGTGATGTCGTTGTACGACCCCAGGCCGATACCGCACTCGAAGCCCTCGCGGACCTCGGTGGCGTCGTCCTTGAACCGCTTGAGCGACTCGATGGTGAGGTTGTCCCCGATGACGTTGCCGTTCCGCAGGACCCGCGCCTTGGTGTTGCGGCGGATGTCCCCGGACCGGACGATCGACCCGGCGATGTTGCCGAACTTGGAGGAGCGGAACACCTCGCGCACCTCGGCGGTACCGAGCTGCACCTCCTCGTACTCCGGCTTGAGCATGCCCTTGAGGGCCGCCTCGACGTCGTCGATCGCGGAGTAGATGACCGAGTAGAACCGGACGTCCACGCCCTCGCGCTCGGCGAGGTCCTCCACCCGCTCCGCGTACTTGACGTTGAAGCCGATGATGATCGCGTTGTCGACCGTCGCGAGGTTGACGTCGTTCTGCGTGATCGCACCGACACCGCGGTGGATGACGCGCAGGTCGACCTCGTCGCCCACGTCGATCTTGAGCAGCGCGTCCTCGAGGGCCTCGACGGCACCCGAGACGTCACCCTTGAGGACCAGGTTGAGGGTCTCGACCTTGCCCTGCTGGAGCGCCTGCGTGAAGTCCTCGAGGCTGATGCGCTTGCGGCGCTTGGCCAGGAGGGCGGCACGCTCGGCGGCCTCGCGCTTCTCGGCGATCTGGCGGGCGGTCCGCTCGTCGGGCGCCACCAGGAAGGTGTCGCCGGCGCTCGGGACGGACGCCAGACCGAGGACCAGCACCGGACGGGCCGGGCCCGCCTCGGTGACGTTCTCGCCGTGCTCGTCGAACATCGCGCGGACGCGGCCGTGGGCGGTACCCGCGACGATCGCGTCGCCGACGTGCAGCGTGCCGGACTGGACCAGGACGGTCGCGACGGCGCCGCGGCCCTTGTCGAGGTTCGCCTCGATGGCGACACCGCGCGCGTCCTTGTCGGGGTTGGCCCGCAGGTCGAGCGAGGCGTCAGCCGTCAGCAGGACGGCCTCGAGCAGCTGGTCGATACCCATGCGCTGCTTCGCGGACACGTCGACGAACATGGTGTCGCCGCCGTACTCCTCGGCCACCAGGTTGTACTCGGTGAGCTGCTGGCGGATCTTGGCGGGGTTGGCCCCCTCCTTGTCCACCTTGTTCACCGCGACCACGATCGGCACACCGGCCGCCTGGGCGTGGTTGAGCGCCTCGATGGTCTGGGGCATCACGCCGTCGTCCGCCGCGACCACGAGGATCGCGATGTCCGTCACCTGCGCACCACGGGCACGCATGGCGGTGAACGCCTCGTGACCCGGGGTGTCGATGAACGTGATGGCCCGGTCCTGGCCCTCGTGCTCGGCACGGACCTGGTAGGCACCGATGTGCTGGGTGATGCCACCGGCCTCGCCCGCGACGACGTCCGTGGACCGGATGGCATCGAGGAGCTTGGTCTTTCCGTGGTCGACGTGACCCATGACGGTGACGACCGGCGGGCGCGGGAACAGGTCCTCGTCGCCCTCGCCCTCGAGCTCGGCGTCCAGGTCGATGTCGAAGGCCCCGAGCAGCTCGCGGTCCTCCTCCTCGGCCGAGACCATCTCGACGACGTAGCCGAGCTCGGCGGCCAGCGTGCCGAACGTGTCCTCGTCCAGCGACTGCGTCGCGGTCGCCATCTCACCGAGGTGGAACAGCACCGTGACCAGCGAGGCGGGGTTCGCGTCGATCTTGTCCGCGAAGTCGTTCAGCGAGGAGCCGTGCCGCAGGCGGACGACGGTCTTGCCGTTGCCGCGCGGGACCTGCACGCCGCCGAGCGACGGCGCCTGCATCTGCTCGAACTCCTGGCGCTTCGCCCGCTTCGACTTCCGTCCGCGGACGGGGC
This sequence comes from Cellulomonas triticagri, assembly GCF_003696205.1. Classification (GTDB taxonomy): domain Bacteria; phylum Actinomycetota; class Actinomycetes; order Actinomycetales; family Cellulomonadaceae; genus Cellulomonas; species Cellulomonas triticagri. The sequence continues at coordinate 312 of NZ_RFFI01000040.1, read as the reverse complement.
GACCACCGGCACGGCCGAAGGCACCCTGGGTCGAACCACGGCCACCGGGGCCGCCGGGACGACCGCCACCACCGGGACGACCGGCGAAGCCGCCGCCACCGGGACGACCGGCACCGCCGCCGCCGTAGCCACCGCCGCCACCGGGACGACCGCCGCCGCCACCCGGACGGGCCGGACGGTCACCGGGGCGACCGACGCCGCTCGTGGAGCGGCCCGGCATCATGCCCGGGTTCGGGCGGGGGCCACCGGGGCGCGGGGCCGCGGGACGGGGACCGCCGGGACGGTCGCCGGCACCCGCACCGGCCTGCGCGG